>CAZPJM010000032.1:0-28171 GCA_964586865.1 uncultured Enterobacteriaceae bacterium | reverse complement strand
GGGCAGGCGCGGATCGGAGGCCTCACCGGGGGGCAGGCGATCCACCAGCTCGAGGAGCTCCTCTCGGGCGTCGGCCTCCAGGTCCTGGGCGGTGATGGCCGCACGCAGGGCCTCGTGGGGGTCGTCGACCCCGGGGGAGGGGACCGCGATGTCGGGGGAGCGGCCCTCCTCGGGGGCCACGGGCGTGCCGGCCGGGGTGTAGTAGCGGGCCACGGTGAGCTTGAAGGCCCGGCCGTCGGGGGCGTGGAAGAGGGTCTGGACCGTCCCCTTGCCGTAGGTGCGGGTGCCCACCAGGGTGGCCCGGTCCGTGTCCTGGAGCGCCCCGGCCACGACCTCGCTGGCGGAGGCCGAGCCCCGGTCCACCAGCACCACCAGGGGCCAGTCCGCCGGGAGCCCGCCGGCGCTCGCCTCGGCCACCTCCTCGCCGGTGGCCCGTCCCCGGGTGGTCACGATGGGGCCCTCGTCGAGGAAGAGATCGGCGAGGGCCACCGCCTCGTCCAGCAGGCCGCCGCCGTTGCCGCGCAGATCCAGGATCAGCCCCCGTCGGGCCCCCTGGCGGTAGAGGGTGCGGGCCTCGCGGCCCACGTCGGTGGCGGCCCCGGCCTGGAAGGTGCGGAGGTGGACGTAGGCCACCTCGCCCGGGAGGGGCCCCGCCTCGACCGCCGCCACCTCGATACGGTCCCGCCGGGTCTCGATGCGCACGGTCCCGCCATCTCGCGCCACCGTCAGCACCACCGTCGTGCCCCGGGGGCCGCGCAGCAGCCGCGAGGTGGCGTCCAGGTCGAGCCCGCCGATGGGCTGCCCGTCGATGGCCACGATGCGGTCGTCGGCCTGCACCCCCGCCCGCTCGGCCGGGCCGCCCCCGAGCACCCGGAGCACGCGGAGGCCCTCCGCCACCGGGCGGACCTCGACGCCGATCCCCTCGTACCGTCCCTCGGCGTCGTCCTCGAGGGCCTCGCGCGCCCGGACGTCGAGCCAGGCCGAGTGGGGGTCCAGGGAGGTGGCCACGCCATCGAGGGCCGCGTCCACGAGCTGCCGGGTGTCCACCGGATCCACGTGGTGGGTCTCCACGTGGGTGAGCATGCGGGCCAGGGTCTCGAGCTCGTCGTAGGGGTCCGGGGCGTCGGCCCGGGCCATCCCGAGGGAGAGGCCCGCTCCGAGGGCCAGGCCCATCCCGAGCCCCGCGCCCACCAGGGCCAGGGCTTGGAGCCCGCGACGACGCATGGCACCTCCTCATGGGGGCGGTAACGCGGGCCTGGGCGGGGGCGGGCGGGGACTCAGCCGGGGGGCGGCCCGCCGGTGGGGTCGTGGCGCGGGGGGCCTGCGAAGGGGCCGCTCGGATCCGGAAGGTCGACCCAGGTCACCGGCGAAGGCACCCGGCCCAGGAAGGGGGCGCCGGCGCGCTGGAAGCGCTCCACATGATCCGTCACCAGGTAGCGGCGACCCCCGGTCCCGCGGCCCGGGGGGCCCAGGTGGGCCCGGACCGCCTCGGCGACGGTGGAGGCGGAATCCACCAGGGTGACGCCAGGGAGGGTCTCGGCGATGACATCGCGCAGGAGAGGATAGTGGGTGCAGCCCAGGATGGCCGTGTCCACCCGGCCCCGCAGGTCGGCCAGGTAGCGCTCGGCCACCTGGCGGGGGACGGGACCGAGGGTCCAGCCCTCCTCGGCCAGGGGGACGAAGAGGGGGCAGGCCACCGCGGTGACCGGGACGGTGGGGCGGGCCGCGGTGAGGGCCCGCTGGTAGGCGCCGCCACGGACGGTGCCCTCGGTGCCCAGCACGGCCACCGCCCCCTGCCGGTGGACCCGCAGGGCGGCCTGCACCCCGGGCTCGATGACGCCGAACACGGGGATCCCCTTGGCCTCGCCGGCGGCGCGGAGGGCGGGCAGGGCGTGGGCCGTGGCCGTGTTGCAGGCGATGACCAGCAGCTCCACCCCCTCGGTGTGCAGGTGGGAGGCCACCCGGAGGGCGTAGCGGATCACCGTCTCGGGGGAGCGGGTGCCGTAGGGGACCCGGGCCGTGTCGCCCAGGTAGACCAGATCGTGCTCGGGGAGGACGGCGTCGAGGGCGCGGAACACCGTGAGGCCGCCGATCCCCGAGTCGAACACGCCGATCTGCACGGGGCCTCCCGAGGTGCGGTCCGGGTCGGGCCCGGGTAACCCGGGGCCGGGAGGCGGCATGCGGGTGGCGTTCTACGGCGGCAGCTTCGACCCGCCCCACGTGGGCCACGCCCTCGTGGCGGCGTGGGTGCTGTGGACGGGCCGCGCCGACGCGGTCTGGCTGGTCCCGGTCGGGGCTCACGCCTTCGGCAAGTCCCTCTCGCCCTTCGACCGGCGCCGGGCCTGGACCGAGGCGCTGGCGGCCACCGTGGGGGTGGGGGCCCGCTGCGAGCCCATCGAGGCCACCCTGCCCACGCCGACCTACACCTACGACACCCTCGAGGCCCTGGCGGCGCGCCACCCCGAGCACCGCTTCAGGCTGGTGCTGGGGGCGGACAACCTGCCGGGCCTGCCGCGATGGCACCGCTGGGACGAGCTGCGCGTCCGCGTGCCGCGGATCGTGGTGGGGCGGGTGGGACACCCCTCGCCCGCGGAGGTCCCGTCTTTTCCCGACATCTCCTCCACCCGGGTCCGGCGGGCCCTGGCCGCGGGGGAGGATGTGTCGGCCTGGGTGCCGGCCCCGGTGCTCTCGGCCCTCACCGAGGCGGACCGGGAGCGGTTCCGGGTGCGCGTCGCGGCGGAGGAAGGGGCGTCGGATTCCTCGGAATGGACAGACTGCTAGAGAGGCCCCAGCGCCACCACGCCGAAGGCCAGTCCGCCGCGACCCGTGCCCGGACGACCCGCCAGCAGGAAGGCCCCCGGCCCCCCTTCGCCCACCGACGGGAGGAGTCCCTCTCCGGCGACGGCGCAGGGATCGAGCGGGACGAAGCCGCCGTCGGGGGTCCAGCGGTAGCCGCAGTCCTGGGCCTCGGCCGGGGCCAGGCCGTACCCGAAGCCCTCTGGCGCGCCACCCACCAGGACGGCCCCACCGCCGGCCTGGGGCAGGGCCCGGTGGAAGGCGAGGGGAGCCGGGAGGGGCCCCACGTCCTGCCATGCGCCGCCGTCGGCGGGCAGCAGGTAGGCCGCGTCGGTGGCGGGCTGGTTGGGCCCGGCCTCGGTCTCGCCGGTGATCCCCCCGGTCACGAGCAGACCGCCGTCGTCCAGCGCCACCATGGCCCCGTCGCGCAGCGCCATGGGCAGGTCGGGCAGGTCGCTCACCGAGCCGTCGGGCGAGATCTCCAGGCAGGTGGCGCTGGCGGTGATGCTGTTGCCCCGCCACTCCCCCCCGCCGCAGATGGCCAGGCCCGGGCCCGAGGGGGCGGCCATGAAGCCGAAGGGGGCGGCGCGGCGGGGCTGCCCGCCATCGGAGGAGACCTGGCCGAGGGCCCCCATCGTGCGGCTCTCCGGGTCGAAGATCTCCCAGCCCGCGGCGTCGGGGGGACGGGGCCCGCGCTGACCGGCGCTCACCCACAGCACCCGGCCGTCCGCCAGCACCCGGGTGGCCCCGCGGCTCCGGTACAGGGTGCTCTCGCCCGTCCATGCGATCTCGCCACTCTCGGGGTCGAGCAGCGCCACCTGGTTGCTCATCAGGTCGAAGGCGTTGTGATCCTCCTCCCCGCCCGAGATGACGACCCGCTCCTCGCCGTCGATGCGCACCGTGGTCACGTGGGCGTGGCAGACCCCCACCGCCAGCCCGAAGTCGAGAGGCGTGAAGGACCATCCGCCCCCGTCCAGGCTGTCCAGGCGGAGGATGTCGGGGCTGCAGGGGCCGCCGGTCCGGGCCGCGCCGCCCACCAGGAAGACGGCGCCGTCGGAGGTGACCGCCACCGAGGCCCCCAGGGCCGCGGCGTCCAGCTCGCCCAGGGCACCGATGCCGCCGGTCTCGGCCACCAGCACGTCGACCTCGACCTCCTCCCGGCCGAGGGCCAGGTCCTGGGGCTGGCTCTCGCCCCAGCCGGTGAGCGCCGCCAGCTCGGGTTCGCGCCCACCGTCCCCCCCGCCCAGGGCCACCCCGACCCGGGTGCCCTCCAGCACCCCGAAGCCGCCGTCCTGGACGGTGCCGCCCGAGAGGCTGCCCAGCCGCGACCAGCTCGTGTTGCCATCGTCCTCCAGCAGGCGGACCCGCACCATGGGGCCGTCGGCGAACGGCGTCTGGTTGAGAGGGACCCGGGGGACGAGCTGGAGCGTGTAGTTGGCCTCTGCGCTGCAGGCGGCGAGCGCGAGCACGGCGACGACGGCGGGGGGGCGCATCCGTCCTCCTGACCGGGGGAGGGTACCGCACCCGTCTCGGCGATGTCCACGGACACGACATCGCGGCGCGCTCGGTCCGACGATACGGCCCCCACACGACGCGAGGAGGCCCCATGGCGGTGCCGGTGGTGCAGGTGGCGGGCTGGCCGGGGATTCCCGGCGTCCGCCATGCCTTCACCACCCGGCAGGGCGGGGTGAGCCCGGCGCCGCGCGGCTCCCTGCACCTGGCCCTCCGCGACGGGGACGCCCCGGAAGACGTGGTCGAGAACTGGCGGCGCGCCCTGGCCTCCATCGACGCCATCCCCGATCGGGTGGCGCTCCTCGAGCAGGTGCACGGTGACCGGGTGGTGCGGGTGGACGCCCCCACGGGCCCCCTCGCGACGGTGGGGCCGGCCGACGGCGCCGTCACCACCGAGCCGGGCCTGGTGCTGGCGGTGCGGGTGGCCGACTGCGTGCCGGTCCTGCTGGCGGCCCCCGGCGGCGTGGGGGTGGCCCACGCGGGCTGGCGGGGGCTGGCGGCGGGCATCCTCCCGGCCTGCGTGGGCGCCCTGTGCATCGCCACCGGCTGCCGCCCCGAGCAGGTGCGCGCGGCGGTGGGCCCCCACGCGGGTGTGGGGGCGTACGAGACTGGCGATGCCGTGGTCGAAGCCCTCGTGGCGGCGGGCCTGGACCGGGCGCGAATCGCGCGGCCGGGCCCCCGGGGCAGGCTGCACACCGATCTCGGCGCCGCCGCCCACGACCAGCTCCGTCAGGCGGGCGTGGCCCGGATCGCCACCGTCGGCCGCTGCACCCTCACCGATACGGCCTTCTTCTCCCACCGGCGCGACGGGGCCGCCACCGGTCGCCAGGCCGGGCTCATCGTGCGGGAGGTGGCGTGATCCGGCACCTGGGACTGGCCATCGTCCTGCTCGGAGGCTGCACCTGGGAGCAGCCCGACCCCGACCTGATCACCCGTCGGCGCGCCCTGGACGCCTGGGAGGAGGGGAAGGCCGCCCTCGAGCTCGGCCGCGCCGGAGCGGCCCGGGCCCACTTCGAGGCCGCCCTGGAGGCCCGGCCCGGCGACCCCCTCCTGGAGGCCTGGCGCGCCCGGGCCGAGGCCGCCACCGGAGACCTGGACACCGCCATCGCCACCCTCGACGTGGTGCTCCGCAAGCGTCCCGCCTTCGCCGAGGCCCGCTACAACCGCGCCGCCTACCTGGCGCGTGCCGGACGCCTCGACGAGGCCGGCCCCGAGCTGGAGCGGGCCCTCGCGGCCGGCGGCTTCGAAGCGCGCGCCGTCCTGGACGACCCCGACTTCCAGCCCCACCTGGACCATCCGGCCCTGTCCTTCCTCCCCGCGGCCCCGGTCGAGGTGGCGCTGAAGGGACCGGGGGGCTCCACCTTCCTGAACAGCGAGGCCGAGGTGCGCCTCGAGGTGGTGGGCCGGGACCTGGCGGATCTCCAGGTCGAGGCGCCCCCCGTGCGCGGCCCGTTCCGGCTCGGGCGGGTCGATGTGCATCGCACCCTGGCCGAGGTGGGCGACGACCAGGTGGTGGTGACCTGGGGTCTGCTCGCGACGGGGGCGGGGGAGGCCCGCGTGGGGCCCGTCACGGTGCGCGCGGGGGCGCGCAGTGCCCAGGCGGACTCGGTCGTGGTGCAGGCCCTGGCGCCGCCGGACCACGCCACCCCCGAGCCGCGCCCGTTCCGGCTGTCCACCCCCGGCCAGATGGCGGCCAGCGCCCCCGGTGCCGGGCCCGCCGCGTGGCGCCACGGCACCTCGCTGCGGGTGCGGCAGCCCGTCGACGTGAAGATGCAGGTGGATGGCCTGCCCGACGACCCGGTCCGCTGGCAGCGCTTCGATGGCCGGACCCTGGCCTACACCCTGTGGACGTGGGACCCGGCCCCGACCGGCGCCACGGTGCGGTTGAGCCGGCAGGGGCGGGTGCTGCGCGAGGGACCGGTGCCGGCCCCGGACCAGCGGCTCTCGGCCGAGGAGCGCCCGGGGGATGAGCCGGCCCGGTGAGGACCGGGCCCGCGCCCGCTCACTCGATGATGCTGCACACGTCACACCCGTCGGTGGCGCCCAGGCCGCCGTCCAGGCTCGCGTCGCAGGTGGCGAAGGTGGGCTCGGCGGCGCAGGTGGCCCCCCAGGCCGTGGCGCCGGTGACCGTCACGCCGGTGAGGCTGTGGTCGGCGCCGCCCAGGATGGAGAAGCCGTCGCCGCCGGCCCCGGTGATGGTGATGTCGGCGGCGGAGAGGGTGAGGGGGGTGGGGTCGACGGTGGTGCGCTGGCCGTTGAAGACCAGGCCGTCGCCCCCGGTGGCGTCGATGGTACCGCCCCGGCCCGCGGTGGCGCCCACCAGGGTGGCGTTGGACTCCAGGATCTCGAGGCCATGCCCGTCCACGCCCTGGATGTCGAGGCCGTCGATCCGGAGATCGGCCAGATACTGGGCGCGGAGCCCCTGGCCGGGCGCCGAGGCCCCCTCGGTGGGGTTGATCCGGAGATCCCGCAGGCTCACGGTGCTCTCGGGCAGGCCGCCGGGGTTCTCGGCATCGTCCGGAGGCAGGGTCCAGCCGCGCAGGCTCACGCCGATGGGCGGCTGGCGGCCCGAGCCCTCGGGGTAGGTGCCCAGGCCGTCCACCGTGATGCCATTGAGGATGGCGGTGGGCACCGACTCGGGAAGCACGTTGCCATCGCCATCGGTGCGACGGCTCCACTGCAGGTCCACGGCGCCCTGCCCGAGCGAGGTCTCCAGGTCCCGGTACAGGTCGCGCAGGGTCAGCCCGTCGGTCTCGAGGGTGCTGTTGCTGGCGTAGAGGCCGGAGCCGTCGGACCCGTCGATGACCACATCCTCGAGGGTGGCGGAGCAGGTGGACAGGAACACCGCCCACCCCGGCCGCGAGAACTGGTTGTCGAAGAGAAGCTCGCCGTCCTGGAAGTACTCGTACCTGTAGTCGTACTTGCCCATGTTCGAGATGCTGACTGCGTCGGCGGTGAGGGATCCACGCGAGCAGTACAGGGCCTGCTGGCCCACGTCGCTCATGCTCACCCGGGTGAGGTCGAGCTCGCCGTCCGAGAAGGTGGTGAAGACCTGCTCGTTGTAGCCCTCGACGGTCACGTCCTCGGCCGTCAGCACGCCGCCGGTGCTGACCACGAAGCCTTCCTGCCCGTTGCGGAGCGTGGAGTTGGTGAGGACGAGGGAGGAGTCGGTGACCGTGGCCTCCCGGGCGCTGTAGTAGCTGACGGTCCGGGTCGTGCGGGTGTTGCCCTCGCCGTCCTCGAACTCGTTGACGAACTCCCGGTCGAAGGCGCCGTCCTCGAAGGTGCTGTTCTGGATGACGGCGGTGGAGCCCTCGCCGATGATGAGCTGGTACTCCCGGCCCTCGGAGAAGGTGGTGCCGTCGAAGGTGACGGCGGAGGACTGGGAGCGCACGCCGGTGCTGAGGTTGCGCCGGATGGTGCCGCCGATGACGTCGGCCACGCCGTTCAGCACGGTGAGGCCCCAGAACTCGCTGTCCTCGACCGTCACGTTCTCGAGGGTGCCGCTGGTGTTGATCATCGCCAGGCCCATGTTGCAGCGCAGCGAGGTCGAGCCATCGGCGTTGACGATGAGGCAGAAGTCGTCGTCGTTGGACGTGGTGGAGACCCGGGTGTCCCGGACGGTGAGCTCGGAGCTGAAGCCCACCAGGCCGAAGGCGGCGTTGTCCTCGATGATGGTGTCGGAGATCTCGGCCACCACGTCACCGCCGCCCTGGATGGGCCCGACCTCGACGCCCGCGCCGTGGTGGCCCACGAAGCGGGAGGGGGCCTCGGGCGTGCCGGAGATGACGGCGTCGGTGCCGATGGCCAGGACGCCCATGGAGCCGCGGGCGTCGTTCTCGGGGTCGTTCGGGATGGAGCCCTGGCGGGTGGTCTCCACATCGACGCTGGTGAGGTCGAAGGTATCGCACTGCACGCACAGCAGGCCCCACCGGCGGTGGTCGCGGATGGTCACGGCCTCGGCGGTGATGCTGCTCTGGCGGCCCACCACGCCGCCCAGGGTCTGGTCGATGGCGTCGCCCCGCAGGGTGAGGGTGGCCCCGTTGGCGCTGACCCCGGCGATGTCGTTGCCCGTGAGGGTGTTGCCGTCCAGCTCGACCGTGGCGCCGGAGGTGGCCCACACGCCGACCCCGTCGATGGCGAAGACGTCGCTCTCGGTGCTCTTCAGGATGGCGCCGCTGATGGTGTTGCCGACGAGGGTCGCGGTCCCGTCGTTCTCGATCAGGACGCCGTAGGACCCGGAGTCGTCGAGGGCCTGCCCCCGGAGCTCGAGGGTGGAATCGGTCAGGGTGAGGGTGCCGCCGTCGACTCGGACGCCGCCCCACACCGTCCGCCGCATGGTGACGTTCTCGACCACGGCCTCGCCGCCGGCCTGCACATCGACCCCGTAGTTGGGCACGTCCTCGAGGGTGGCGTCCGAGAGGTGGAGCCGCCCGCCCTGCTCGACCAGGAATCCGGACCGGGTGGTCTCGACCAGCACGTCGGAGATGGTGAGATCGCCGCCGTCCACCACGGTGATGGCCGGGACGTTGTTGGGGGGCTGGAGCGTCATGCCCTCGCCCACGATGGTCACGGCCTTGTCGACGATGACCTCCTCGTCGACCACGTCGCAC
This sequence comes from uncultured Enterobacteriaceae bacterium, assembly GCA_964586865.1. Classification (GTDB taxonomy): domain Bacteria; phylum Myxococcota_A; class UBA796; order UBA796; genus REDI01. Next base: position 19,250 of record CAZPJM010000032.1, on the reverse strand, counting down.
AGGGTGATGGTCGCGCCGTCGTCGGCCACGGTGAGGGCATCGACCAGGTTGGCGTAGCCGCCGCCGTCATCGACCAGGATGCAGCCCGGGTCGAACTGGGGGTCGGTGTCGTCGCCGTTCCCGTTGCCGTTCCCGCCGCCGTTGCAGGCGAGGGCGACGAGTCCGAGGGTCGGAAGGAGGGCGGGGGTGCGCATGGGGAGGCCTCCGAGGGTGGTCGCAACCTACTCGCCACGGGAGCGACCCTCAACAGTCGGATTTCCCGTGGCGTCGATGAATTCGGGAGAACCCCCGTGTCCGGGAGGGTGCGGTCGAGGCCGGTGGAGCGGTGCCGCAGGCTCCGGTTCGAGGCGTTACGCGAGCGCCCTTCCGAAGGAGGCCCCATGGACCGTGACGAGCTGCTGGAGCGCCTGGAGCGCATGGAGCGCGAGGCCGAGGCCGGTGGCGGCCCTGCACGCGTGGCCCGCCAGCACGAGCGAGGCAAGCTCACCGCCCGCGAGCGGATCGACGCCCTGCTCGACCCGGGCAGCTTCCGCGAGCTCGGCCGGTTCGTCACCCACGACTGCGCCAACTTCGGGATGCAGGAGAAGAAGTTCCTGGGAGACGGGGTCGTCACCGGCCACGGCCGGATCGACGGGCGTCTCGTCTACGTCTTCGCCCAGGACTTCACCGTCTTCGGCGGGGCGCTCTCGGCCGCTCATGCGCGCAAGATCTGCAAGGTCATGGACCTGGCCATGCGCAACGGGGCCCCCGTCATCGGCCTCAACGACTCGGGCGGCGCACGCATCCAGGAGGGCGTCGCCAGCTTGGGCGGCTACGCCGACATCTTCCTGCGCAACACGCTGGCCTCGGGCGTGATCCCGCAGATCAGCGCCATCCTGGGGCCCTGCGCGGGTGGGGCGGTCTACTCGCCGGCCATCACCGACTTCATCGCCATGGTCGAGGGCACCTCGTACATGTTCGTGACCGGGCCCGACGTCATCCGCACCGTCACCCACGAGGAGGTGACGAAGGAGGCGCTCGGCGGTGCGGACACCCACAACGCGGTCAGCGGGGTCGCCCACTTCCAGGTCCCCGATGAGAAGGCGATGATGGCGCTCCTCCGCGAGCTCCTCTCCTACATCCCCCAGAACAACATGGAGGAGGCTCCTCGCCGGCCCACCGACGACCCGCGGGACCGGGAGACGCCGGAGCTGGTGGAGCTGGTGCCCACCAACCCGAACAAGCCCTACGACATCACCGAGCTGGTCACCGCCATCGCCGACGAGGGGCGCTTCCTCGAGGTGGCGGCCGGCTTCGCGAAGAACATCGTGGTGGGCTTCTGCCGACTGGGCGGGCGCAGCGTGGGGGTGGTGGCCAACCAGCCCAACATGCTCGCGGGCTGCCTCGACGTGAACAGCTCCATCAAGGCGGCCCGCTTCGTCCGCTTCTGCGATGCCTTCAACGTCCCGCTCCTCACCCTGGTCGACGTGCCCGGCTTCCTGCCCGGCACCGCCCAGGAGTACGGCGGCATCATCAAGCACGGCGCCAAGCTGCTCTACGCCTTCGCCGAGGCCACCGTCCCCAAGGTCACCCTCATCACCCGCAAGGCCTACGGCGGCGCCTACGACGTCATGAACTCCAAGCACATCCGGGCCGACCTGAACTTCGCGTATCCCACGGCCGAGATCGCCGTCATGGGGGCCGACGGGGCGGTCAACATCCTCTACCGGCGGGACCTGGCCGCCGCCGAGGATCCCGACGCCCGCAAGGCCGAGCTGGTGGCCGAGTACCGAGAGGCCTTCGCCAACCCCTACAACGCGGCGGCGCGAGGCTTCATCGACGCGGTCATCCGCCCGGAGCACACCCGCCGGGTGCTGGTGGACGCCTTCGACTCGCTCGAGAACAAGCGCGACGAGAACCCCCCCAAGAAGCACGGCAACATCCCCCTGTAGGGTGGGGTCCGGCCGGGTGGGGGAGGGCCCCAGGCCTTGCCTCGGCGGCCCGCATCGGCTAGAGCGCAGCGGCTCCGCCCATGGCGTGGTCCGGCACCCCCCGCCCCCGCTCCCCCCTCGTCGTCGGGGGCGTGGACACCCCGGGTGCAGGTCGTTAGCTGCGCCGGGATTACTCACCTCACCCCTCCGGGATGTTCCATGGTTCGCATCCGCCTCACCCGTATGGGCCAGAAGAAGCGCCCCTTCTACCGGGTGGTCGTGGCCGACTCCCGCTCCCCGCGCGACGGCCGGTTCATCGAGCAGATCGGGTACTACGACCCGATGAAGGACCCGTTCGATCTGAAGCTCCAGCTCGATCGGGTCGACTACTGGCTCTCGCACGGCGCCCAGCCCAGCGAGACCGTCACCCGTCTCATCGCCCGGGCCCGCGACGGCCACGGCACCGAGCCCACCCAGGACGCGGCGGAGCAGCAGTGATGGAGGATCTCGTCCACCACCTGGTCGACCCCATCGTCAGCCACCCGGACGACGTGTCCGTGCAGGCCGTCGACGGCGAGTCGGTGACCGTCCTCGAGCTCGTCGTCCACCCGGACGACCGCGAGCGCATCGAGGGCGATGGCGGCCGCACCCTGCGGGCGCTGCGCAACGTGATCTCGGCCGCCGCCGGCAAGCGCAAGGCCTCGCTGGATCTCGTCGACGAGCACGGTGAGCTCTCCGACGACGAGGAGTAGCCCCCCTCGGCCGCTGCCCGGCCGCGGCCGCATCGGTGACGAGGTCGAGCTCGCCTGGGTCTCGGGGGTGTTCGGCGTCCGGGGCGAGGTGCGCCTGCACGTCCACGACCGCGAGGGCTCCTTCCTCTTGGACGGGCCCACCGAGGTGGTGCTCGTCGGGCCTGACGGTGCGCGTCGCGCGGCTCGCCTGACCTGCCGTCCCGGGGCCGGCCGGCGGGTGCTCGGCCGCATCGACGGGGTGGGGGATCGGGACGCCGCCGCCGCCCTCAAGGGCACCCGGGTGGTGGTGTCGCGCGCCGCCTTCCCGGCCCCGGCGCCGGGGGAGTTCTACGTGACCGACCTCATCGGCCTCTCCGTCCTCGCCGACGATCGTCCCGTGGGGCGCCTCCAGCAGGTCCACGCCACGGCGGGGGGCGACATCCTGGAGCTGCGGGTGGGCGGTGGCTCGGTCTTCCTGCCCTTCGCCAGCGCCGACATCCTCGAGTTCGACCTGGCCGGGGGCGTGCTGCGGGTCCGGCCCGAGGCCCTCGATGACGGGGCGACGGGATGAGCCCGGCGATCCGGTTCGACGTCCTCACCCTCCACCCGGACCTGGTCGTGGGCCCCCTGTCGGGCTCCATCCTGGGGCGCGCGCGGGATCGGGGCCTCATCGAGGTGGCGGTCCGGGACATCCGCGAGCACGCCGAGGGGCGCCATCGCCAGGTCGACGACACGCCCTACGGCGGCGGGGCCGGCATGGTCATGCGGGTGGACGTGGTCGCGCGCGCCGTCGAGGCGGCGGCCGGCGACACGGGCCACGTCCTCCACCTGACCCCCGCGGGCCGGCCCTTCACCCAGGCCGACGCCCGCCGGCTCGTGACCCGGTCCCACCTCGTCCTGCTGTGCGGGCACTACGAGGGCGTGGATGCCCGCGTCGAGCACGTGGTCGACGAGGCCATCAGCCTGGGCGACTTCGTGCTCACCGGCGGCGAGATCGCCGCCTGCGCCGTGGTGGACGCGGTGGCCCGCCTGGTGCCCGGGGTCCTGGGGAACGCGGCCTCGGCGGTCGAGGAGTCCTTCGCCGAGGGGCTGCTGGAGCACCCCCACTACACCCGCCCCCGGGTCTGGCGGGGCCACGAGGTCCCCGAGGTGCTGCTCTCGGGGCATCACGCCCGGATCGCCGCCTGGCGTCAGCAGGCCGCCGAGGCCCGGACCCGCCTGCGTCGCCCGGACCTGTACGCCGTCTGGCGCGGGGTCTCCGACAAAGACGTTGACGGGGGAGAGGGCGGGCGATAGCTGGGCCCGGTTCGCGGCGCCGTCGCCGCCCGCATGACCCTTCCACCCCGTGGGGTCGCGCGCCGACCGTCCCGGAGCGGGCCCTGCAACGGGTCTCGAACGGGCTCCGGACCGGGTCGCGGCAGGGGCCTCCCCCCTCCGTACGCCCGACGGGTCGCGCGCCCAGGCCCTTCCCGCATCGCTTCGAGGTCTCCCATGAACCTTCTCGAGCAGGCCGAAAAGGACATCCTCACCGGCCGCAAGCGCTCCAACGTGGATGTGCGCCCCGGCGACACCGTGCGCGTGCACGTCCGGATCGTCGAGGGCACCAAGAGCCGGATCCAGATCTTCGAGGGCACCGTCATCCGCATCAAGCGCGGCGGCCCCCGGACCACGTTCACCGTGCGCAAGATCGCCTCGGGCGTCGGCGTCGAGCGGATCTTCCCGGCCTCCAGCCCCAACGTCGAGAAGATCGAGGTGACGGCCCGCCACAAGGTCCGGCGCGCCAAGCTGCACTACCTGCGGGGCCGTCAGGGCAAGGCCGCCCGCCTCAAGCCCATCCGGGACTTCAACCCCATCGTCGTCGCCGACACGACGGGCAAGAAGAAGAAGAAGCGCGGCAAGAAGCGTCGCCGGAACCAGGCCGCCGAGTAGCCCGGGTGCGCTCCCCCGCGGATCGGCGGGCGGCCCTCCACCGGGGGGCCCGCGCCGAGGACCGCGTGGCGGAGCACCTGGAGTCGCTGGGCTGGCGGGTGCTGGACCGCAACTGGCACGGCGGTGGCGGTGAGCTGGACCTCGTCGTGGAGCGTGCCGGCGCGGTCCGTCTGGTCGAGGTTCGCGCGCGGGCGGATAAGCAGGTCCCGGCCGACGAATCGGTGGGTCCGGCCAAGCAGCGCCGGCTCCGTCGCGCGGCCGAGGCGTGGATGCTCGCCCATCCTGATGGCTGGGAGGAGATCGCCTTCCTGGTGGCCACGGTGGACCTGTCGGCCGAGGGCTGGCCGGTGGGGCTCATCGACGACGCCTTCGACGGGAGCTGAGGTGCCGCTCTGGATCGTGGCCACGCCCATCGGCACCCTGGACGACCTCTCGCCGCGGGCCCGCGAGGTGCTCGGCCGGGCCGCGGTCATCGCGGCCGAGGACACCCGGCGCACCCGGAAGCTGCTGGGGGCCCTGGACATCCCCGCCCCCGAGCTGGTGGCGCTGCATGCCCACAACGAGGCGCGCCGGGCCCCGGCCCTGGTCGAGCGCGCCGGCGAGGCCGACGTGGCGCTGGTCTCCGACGCGGGCACCCCCGGGGTGAGCGACCCCGGGGGGAGGCTCGTGGAGGCGGCGCTCGCCGCGGGCATCGAGATCCGCTCGGTGCCCGGACCCTCGGCCCTCGCCGCCGCCCTCGCCGCCAGTGGCTTCCCGGCGGCCCCAGCCACCTTCCTCGGCTTCGCGCCGCGCAAGGGCCGACGTGGCTTCGTCGAGGACGCCGTCCGACGGCCCGAGACACTCCTCGTCTACGAGGCCCCCTCCCGGGCCGCGGATCTGGTGGCGCGCCTGGCCCGGGCCGCCCCCCACCGCGAGGGCGTGCTGTGCCGCGAGCTCTCCAAGCGCTTCGAGACGGTGCTCCGGGCGCCCCTCCCCGAGCTGGCCGCCACCCTCGCCGACCAGGCCCCCCGGGGGGAGTGCGTGGTGCTGGTGGGACCCGGCGAGGCCGCGGTGGCGACGCCCGCTCCCCCGGTGGGCGAGGGGGTGAAGGAGGCCGCCGCCGCCCTGGCGGCGCGGTGGGAGGTGCCCCGACGGGACGTCTACCAGGGGCTCCTGGCGCTCGAGCGGGAGCTGCGGGGCGCCGACGGGGCATGAGGGCCCACCGCGGTCCCCACCACGGTCCCCACCGCCGCGACCCTGGCGGCTACCGGATCCGCGTCACCAGCTCGGCCCCGAAGCCCGCCCGCGCCGTGCCGAGGGTGGTGCGTACCGGGTACGGGCCCTCGATCCGCCAGGGGAGCGCCCAGAACGCGCGGCTCCACAGGTTCAGGGAGACCGCCGGCGCCAGGTCCATGTCGAAGCCCGCGCCGATGTGCCAGCCCAGGCGCTCGGCGCGGGTGACGGGGGTGCCGGCGGTCAGATCGAGCACGTCCGGGAGGAACACCCCGGAGGGCACCTGGGCCGGGCTGCGGTAGCCGAGGCCCGCGTGCAGGTCCAGATCGACCCGCGCCGAGGCCTCCGGGCTCGACAGGCGGATCTCGATGCCGCCGCGCACGTCGAGCCGCTGCCCCGGATCGACCTGGATCTCGGAGGTGCCGCCATCGCCGTCGGGGACCGCCACCTGCCGCCGGGTCTGCAGCGACCAGCGCGCCACCATGTAGGGACTCGTGGTCTGGTGCTCCCGGCTGAAGGCGGCCCGCGCCAGGAAGGTGGGGCCCCCCACGCCGGCCCCGCGCCGTCCCTGCTCGTTCACCTCGAAGAAGCTGGACGTGGGCGCGGTCCGGAAGGCCAGGTCCAGCCGCCAGGTCACCTCGTGCTGCCGGGCGTAGCGCTCGGCGTAGGGCTGGAAGGCGACGCCGAACCACAGCCCCTCGAGCCCGCTGCCGGTGGGCTCGGGGGGGGCCTCGAGGGGCTCGCCGGGCAGGCTCGTCCCCTTGTTGCCGGCCGGGTCCAGCAGCATCTCGCGGGCGGAGGGGTAGCGGATCCCGCGCCAGGCCAGGCCGTCCACCCCGAAGGTGAAGGCGACGCCGTCCACCGGCGCGAAGGACGCTCGGAAGGCCAGATCGTGGCGGATGTCTCGCCGCTCGCCCACCCGGGCGGTGCCGTCCGGGCCGTCCTCCTCGAGCCCCGCCCACTCCACCTCGGCCTCGTAGCCGAGCGACAGGTCGACGCCGAGGGCCGGTGGCATCTCGGTCTCGCTGGAGGCCGATGCCACCGCGGGCAGGGCGACGGCGACCACGACGGGCAGGGCGGCGATGGGGAAGGGGGGCCTCACGCCCGGGACGCTAGCACGAGGGCCCCCCGCGGGAGCCAGGGCCGCGCAGGGATCAGTCGTCGCGGAGCCCGTAGTCCTTCATCTTCGTCTGGAGGCTCTTGCGGGAGATGCCGAGCCGCCGCGCCGCCCGGGTGACGTTGCCGTCCTCCGCCTCGAGGACGCGGCGGATCCGCACCCGCTCGAGCTTGGCCGTGTGCACGCGGACGTACTCCTTGAGGCCCATCGCGTCGAGATCCTCGGACCCCGACACCGCCGGCGTGCCCCGGCGCAGGCTCGGCAGCTCGTCCAGGTGGATGGTGTCGCTCTCGGAGAGGAGCACCGTCCGCTCCATCAGGTTCTCGAGCTCGCGGATGTTGCCCGGCCAGGGGTGCTCCAGGAGCGCCGCCATGGCGTCGGGCGCCACCCGCCGGACGTCCTTGCCGAGCCGCTCGTTGAAGCGCCGCAGGAAGTGCTCCACCAGCAGCGGGACATCATCGGCGCGCTCGCGCAGCGGAGGCAGGTGGAAGGGCACCACGTTGAGCCGGTAGTAGAGGTCCTCGCGGAAGGCCCCGGCCGAGACCGCCCCGTTCAGGTCCACATTGGTGGCGGCCACGATCCGCACGTCCACCTCGAGGGGGCGCAGGCCGCCCACCCGCTCCACCTGCCGCTCCTGCAGCGCGCGCAGGATCTTGACCTGCATGTCCTTCGGCAGCTCGCCCACCTCGTCCAGGAAGAGGGTGCCGCCGTCGGCGATCTCGAACTTGCCGGGCTTGGAGACGACCGCGCCGGTGAAGGCCCCCTTCTCGTAGCCGAAGAGCTCGGCCTCGAAGAGGTTCTCGGGGATGGCGCCGCAGTTGATCTGGATGAAGGGTCCGGTGGCGCGGGGGCTGTTCTGGTGGAGGGCCCGGGCCACCAGCTCCTTGCCCGTGCCCGACTCGCCCGTGATGAGGACCGTGGTGGGCGAGGGGGCCACCTTCTCGATGAGGGAGAAGAGGTCCTGCATGGGCCGGGACTGGCCGATGAGGCCGAAGCGGCCGTGGGGGTCGCCCTCGATGTGGCGATGGGTGTTGCGGGCCTCGGTGGCCAGGGCCTTCTGGACGACGGCGGCGATCTCGTCCTGATCGAAGGGCTTGGTGACGTAGTCGAAGGCGCCCTGCTTGATGGCCTCGACCGCGCTGTCGACGGTGCCGTGGGCGGTGATCAGGATGACCGGCAGCCCCGGCTGGTGGGACTGGATCCAGCGCAGCAGCTCCATGCCCCCGACCTGGGGCATCTTCAGGTCGCTGATCACCACGTGATAGGGCGAGTCGTCGAGGGCACGGATCGCTTCGGCACCGTCGGCGACGGCCTCGACCTCGTGCCCGCCGCGACGGAGGTGGGCGGAGAGGACCTTCCGGATGGAGGGCTCGTCGTCGACGATGAGGATGCGACGCGTCATGCCGGGCACGGCTCCGTGGACCCCCCGGGCCTACCACGCGGGGCCCCCCCGCGACAGGGCCCCTCGGCACCGGTCGGCACGGAGGACGGCGCGCCGCGCTATCCTGGGAGGGGTCGCCCCACGGGCCCCGTCGGTTGTCGGATTGTGTCCCGCGCGTTGCGCGGGGGGACGCCGCCGGGGCACTCGGGCGTCGAAGGCCCCACGTTCCCCGGAGGTTCCATGACCTGGCTCGCTACCGCCCGCACCCTCGCCCTCGGCGTGGTCCTCGCCGCCGCGCCCACCCTGTCGGCCCTGGCCGGCGAGCCCGTGCAGGACTTCACCCTCCGCGACGTGAACGGCCAGAAGGTCACCCTCTCCGAGTACAAGGGCAAGGTGGTGCTGCTCTCGTTCTGGGCCACCTGGTGCGGCCCCTGCAAGGTCGAGATGATCCACCTCCAGGAGCTCTACTCCGAGCTCCAGAAGGAGGGCGAGCCGTTCGAGATCCTGTCCATCAGCTCGGACGACGCGCGCCAGGCCAGCCTGGCCAAGCGCTACGTCAAGCAGAAGCGCTTCGACTTCACGGTGCTGCTCGACCCCGAGTCCACGGTGACCGGCACCTACAACCCCCAGAAGACGCTCCCTTACGGCGTCCTCATCGGCAAGGACCACACCATCACCAAGCGCTACACGGGCTACAACCCTGGCGACGAGGTGCAGCTCCGGGCCGATGTGATGCAGGCCCTGGGGCACGGCGACGCCGCCGGCGCGGAGTCCGCCTCCCCCGCCGAGTAAGTCCTGGTGCGGGTCAAGGCCCCGTCAGTCCCCGCGCTCGACCCTGGCGGGTCGGCGGCCGGGTCGGTAGCTTGCGAGACGCTCGCCCCCGTCCCCTGGAGGCGCCATGCTCCGCGCCCTGGCGGCCCTCGCGCTGTTGGTCACGGCCTCCCCGGCCCTGGCCCAGGACGCGGGTGCATCCGGCGACGGGCAGCCGGGTGCCGAGGCGGGCTCGCCCGACGAGCCCAAGCCACAGCTCGGCGTCTCGGTCACCAATGACCTGGAGATCCGCTGGTGGCGCCGGCCCGAGCGGCTCGCCGACTTCCCCGACCGGGCGGTGTTCAACTACGTGGAGCAGGTCAACCGGCTCTCGGTCCAGGGGCAGTACGGACCGTGGAACGCCTGGGCCCAGGTCGACCAGGTGGCCCTGTTCTTCAACCGCTACAACCTCGACGGCAACATCCTCTACGAGCGTCGGGTGGCCCAGTCCGGCCTGCGGACCGGCGATGGCCGCAGCTTCCTCGACGTCCAGGATGCGGTGCCGCTGTCCATGCCCACGGTGGGCTCGAGCTTCCTGAACCTCGAGAAGATCGCCCTCCAGTGGCGCTCCCCGGAGCTCGACGTCACGTTCGGCGACTTCTACGCGGCCTTCGGCCGGGGTGGGGCCCTCAACCTGAACCGGAACGTCGACATCGACATCGACACCTCCATCCAGGGGGCCAAGCTGGCCTGGCGCCCGGGCGACGTGACCGTCACCGCCCTCGCCGGCCAGCTCAACCGGCAGCAGGTCTTCCAGGACAACCCCAACATCCTCATCGCCCCCGACCGCCGCCACGCCATCGCGGGGGTGCGCGCCGAGTGGTTCGGGCCGGCCATCCTGGGGGTCCACGCCAGCGCCGTGGACTTCGCGGCCGAGGAGGGCCTGTCGGGCGGACTGCGGCAGCTCGGCACCACCCCGGACGTCCTGGTGGCCGGCGGCACCGGCGAGCTGACCACGGGCCCGGTGGACTGGGCGGGCGAGGTGGACGTCTATGGCTTTCCCACCGGGGTGGCCTGGGGTGGCGCCGAGCCCTGCGACGGCGAGCCCTCGGTGTGCCTGGGCTACGCGGGCTACCTCTCGTCCACCGTCTATGCGGGCCCCGTCTCCTTTCTCGTCGAGGGCAAGCGCTACAAGAACACGGAGCGCATCAACGGCCCCCTCGTCAACGAGCTCTACGAGGTCGCCATCCTCCCGACCCTCGAGTACGAGATCGCCATCACCGAGGACAGCTCGGCGGCCCTGAACAGCAACGACATCACCGCCGGCTCCCTGCGCATGGATGTCTACGCCCTCGACAGCCTGCTCCCCTACGCCTCCATCATGGTGGCCCGGGACGAGGCCCAGGGCCCGCTGCACTTCAACCGGGTCGACGAGACCATCGTCCACGGCATGACCGGCATGGAGGTCATCCGCGGCGACGCCAGCGTGATCTTCAACCTGGGCCTGCGGATCGACGACCGGGACGGCCGCCAGTGGGGCTTCGACCGTCAGGCCCACGGCGACATCCAGGCCAAGCTCCCCATCAAGGGCGACCTCTTCATCGCGCCGCAGGTCAACCTGGAGAGCTTCAAGTGGGGCGTGAACGTGGCCCCCGACGAGCCCCAGGACCTGCAGCAGACGGACTACTGGGAGATGGAGTCGTCCTTCTCGATCATGAAGGGCAGTGAAATCGCCGTCACCTGGTTCACCGACTACACCACCAACCCGCTGGTCAACGACAAGGGCAACCTGGGCTCGGAGGACTGGTTCGGTGCCGTCGAGGTACAGGTCAAGCCCTCGCCCGCCTGGACGATCAAGGGCTTCTTCGGAGCCTACAAGTCCGGCATCCGCTGCGCCGGCGGCCAGTGCCGGGTGCTCCCGGGCTTCAACGGTGCTCGCCTCGCGGTGGTCGGCAGCCTCTGATCCCGTCGCCCACCCTCTTCCGGAAGACCTCGACCCCCCCGGGGGTCCATGGCGTGCAAAGCCGGTGTGGAGCCGTTGACAGCCCCTCGCCCCGCCCACAGATTCGCCCCCATCCCCAGGCACCTGCCCGAGGTTCATCGCATGAAGCCCAGCCCCTCTCTCGCCGCCGTCGCCCTCGTGGCCGCCGCCGGTCTCCTCCTCCCCGCCCAGGCCGCCCGGGTCGCCCCGGCCGAGGTCGAGGCCTCGTCCTACTACCCGCCCGAGGGTGGGTTCCAGTACTTCGCCAAGCAGGCCACCGACGGCAAGCTCTCCACCGCCTGGGTCGAGGGCGATGACGGCAGCGGGCTCGGGAGCTGGATCAAGGTGAAGCTGGACGGGGAGCGCACCCTGACCGGGCTCAAGGTGTGGGGTGGGCTCTGGTACAGCTATGACTTCTGGACCCGCGCCAACCGGCCCAAGACCATCGAGGTGAAGTTCTCGGACGGCTCCACCGAGACCCTGGACCTGGAAGACAAGATGGAGGCCCAGGTCCTCACCTTCAGCAAGCCGCGGACCACGAGCGACGTGCGCATCAAGGTGAAGGCCATCTACAACGGCAACACCTGGTTCGACACCGCCATCTCCGAGATCCAGCTCCTGGATTCCACCTCGCCCGGGCACAAGGCCGCGGCCAGCTATGCCTACAGCTCCAAGCTGGCCGACGACGGGGACGGCAACTATGAGCCGGCCAACCTGACCGACGGCGTCTCCGACTCCATGTGGTGCGAGGGCAACGCCGAGGGCGACGGCACCGGGGAGTGGGTCGAGGTCCGCTTCGACGGCGCCCAGGAGGTCAGCGAGCTGCACCTCATCAACGGGGTGGGCGGCGACTTCGGCGCCTGGATGAAGTCCAACCGGGCCACGAAGGCGACGCTCACGTTCTCGGACGGCTCCAGCCGCACCGTGGACCTGAAGAACAGCATCTCGCCGCAGACCATCTCCTTCCCGGCCACCACCACCCGCTCGGTGAAGGTGACGGTGGACGAGGTCTACAAGGGCAAGGAGTTCAACGACCTCTGCTTCAGCGAGCTCTACTTCCAGTGAGCCCTGGGCGGGCCCGGGGGCGCCGGGGGCGCGTCATCCCCCCGCGGGGCCCGGTGGGGTAGGCTGCCCCACACCCTTCCCGGAGGCGCGGTGCAGCCGCTCCAGATCGGTCTGCTCGTCAACCACGTGGACTGGATGAAGCCCAGCCAGTCCACCACCCGCCTGGCCGCCACCCTCTCGGATCGGGGGCATGCGGTGTGGCTCATGGGCCTGGGGGACCTGGCGCTGGACCTGGACACGAGGGTCCACGCCACCGCCCGCTCCACCGGGGTCGGGGCCGGGCCGTTCCGCTCCATGGAGCGCTACCTCGAGGCGGTGCGCGGGCCCTCCGGGCGCGTGGCGCCCCTGGTGGTGGACGATCTGGACGCCCTCGTCATCCGGATCAACCCGGCCCGCGACAAGGAGCGGCCCTGGGCCCAGCAGGCCGGCATCCACTTCGGCCGGGTGGCGGCCAGCCGCGGGGTGCTCGTCCTCAACGACCCGGACGGCCTGTCGCGGGCGTCCACCAAGCTCTACCTCCAGCAGTTCCCCGAGGCGGTGCGGCCGCGCACGCTGGTCACCCGCTCCGCCGACGCCATTCGGAGCTTCGCCAAGGCCCACCCGGGGCCCATCATCCTCAAGCCCATGCTCGGCACCGGCGGGGCGGGGGTCTTCCGCGTGCGTCCCGAGGACACGAGCAACCTGAACCAGATCATCGAGGTGCTCACCGAGCGGGACTTCGTGATCTGCCAGGAGTACCTGCACGAGGCCGAACACGGCGACACCCGTCTCATCCTCATGAATGGGCGGCCTCTCCGGCGGAAGGGTCGGGTGGCGGCGGTGCGGCGGCGCCGGGCTGGCGAGGATCTGCGCAGCAACGTGAGCGCCGGGGGGACCCCGGCTCCGGCCGAGCCGCTCGACGAGACCATGGCCCGGATCGCCGAGATGGTGCGCCCCCAGCTCGTGGCCGACGGCATCTTCCTGGCGGGCCTCGACGTGATCGGCGACAAGCTCGTCGAGATCAACGTCTTCGCGCCGGGCGGCCTGGACGATGCCAGCCGGTTCGAGAAGGTCAACTTCGCCACGCCCATCGCCGAGGCCATCGAGCAGAAGGTGCGCTTCGCCCGCTACGGGCACGACGTGCCGAACGCGGTCCTCGCCACGCTCTGATCGGGCCGGGCCCGCCGCGACCCGCTACGGAGCGGGCGCCTCGGCGTCCGGGTCCTGTCCCAGCGTGGGCGGGGCGGCCGGCGGGAGGTGGGCGGCCAGCCGGGCCAGCCCGTCGGCGGAGCGGAGTCCTCCGGACAGGTAGGGAAGGGCCCAGACGGGGGCCCCATCGGCGGCCTGGGAGAGCTCCCGGGCGGCGGCGGCGTGGCGGGCGGCGATGGCGTCCTGTCGGACGGCCTGGGCCCGGAGCACGGGGCCCCACGCTTCCCAGGCCTGCTCGGACAGGCCCTCGGGGGGCGCGTCCAGCGGGTCGGGGCCGAGCCCGGTGGGAGAGACGAAGCGGTTGACGACGAAGCCATGGACCCGCAGGTCGTCCTCGCGGGCGGCTTCGAGGAAGTCCAGGGCCCCCCGACGGGCGGCGGAGGCGGCCGAGGTGACCAGCACCAGGTGGGTGCGGTCGGAGCGGAGCCAGTCGGCCACCTGGGCGCTGTGCTCGGAGAAGCCCTGCGAGACCCCGGACATGAGCCGGAAGAACTCGCCGATGTCGTCCACCACCTCGCGGCCCACCAGGGAGAGGACCCACTTGAGCAGCCGCCGGGTGCCGCCGCCGGTGAGCCCGCGACCGGGGTTGAGCAGCCGCTGGACCACCCGCCCCTCGAAGAGGCGCTGGACGCGCTCGGGGGCCCGGAAGAACTCGATGGCGTGCTGGGAGGGCGGGGTGTCGACGATGATCCGGTCGTAGTCGCCCGAGCGGACGAGCTGATGGAGCTTCTCGGTGGCCATGTACTCGTGGGCGCCGGTGAGACGGGTGGAGACGGCACGGTAGTAGCGGTTGGCCAGCAGCTTCTCGGCGGCGGCGGGCGCCGCGGACAGGCGGGTCACCGCCTCGTCGAAGGTGGCCTTGCGGTCGACCATCAGGGCGTCCAGGCGGGCCCCCTCGGGCAGGTCGGACAGGGCCACCGCCTGGGGGGCGTTGGAGAGGCCGTCGAGCCCCAGGGCGTCGGCCAGGCGGCGGGCCGGGTCGATGGTCAGGACCACCACCCGCTCGCCGGCCCGGGCCCAGCCCACGCCCAGGGCCGCAGCCGTGGTGGTCTTGCCCACCCCGCCGGTCCCGCAGCACAGGTCGATCCGGGGGGTCACGGGACCTCCGCCGGGGTCGGGTCGTCGAGCTGATCGGCCAGGATCTCGGCCAGGTCGGGCAGATCCCGGTGGTGGAGCTCCCGCGGCTCGATGCGCGGCAGGCGCCAGACCGGGACCGGATGGCCGGCCCGCTCGGGGGCGTCCCGCTCGAGCTTGTCCAGGGCGGCCTGCTGGCGGGCGGCGGCGGCGCGGGTGTCTTCGCCGAGCTGGATCAGATCCTGGCGGCCCGCGGCGGCCAGCGCCTCGGCGACCTCGTCCCAGGGGGGGCTCTCGGGGAGGTCCAGGTCCCGCACCTGGTTGACGACCACGCCGGCCAGCAGGTCGCGCCGCGCCCCGAGCTGGTCCACCAGCTCCAGGGATTCGTTCACCGGGAGCTCGTCGGTCAGCGTCACCAGGACGAGCCCGGTGCGGGAGGGATCCTCGAGGAGGTCCTGGATGAGCTGGGCCTCGTCGCTCACCAGGCCGCTCCCCACCATCTCACGCATGGAGCGGGCCGAGGAGAGGAGGGTCAGGCCGTGGCCGGTGGCGGGGGCATCGACCACCAGCAGATCGTAGGGCTGCCCGGCGCGGGGGTCGGTGGCCAGGTTGTTGATCTTGCCGAGCTGGAAGAGGTCGTGCAGGCCGGGGACCGCGTCGACGAAGGCGTGGAAGACGCGGTTGCGGAAGATCATGCGCACCAGCGCGTTGACCTTGAGCTTCTGCCGGCCGAAGTCGTCGAGGCACTCGTACGGGGTGAGGGAGAGGGTGTCGACGTGGGGCGCCACCGCACGGGGGTCGTAGCTCCGGGCCTCCCAGCCGTAGCGTCGGGGGACCTGGTCATTGCCGTAGAGCTCGAGCACCGCGGCGCGCTGGCCCCGCTGTCCGGCGGCGAGGGCCAGGGTGATGGCGACGGTGGTGCGCCCGACGCCGCCCTTGCCGACGACCAGGAGCAGGCGGCGGGCCAGGGGGTTCACGGGCCGTCCTCGGGCCGGAAGAGGGCGGTGTGGACGGCGCGCCAGGCCCGGGCCGACAGGAGGAGGTCCAGGTGGGCGGCGCCCGAGAGGCGCACCGCCGTGGCGCCCTCGGCGATGGCGCTGTCTTGCGGCAGGACCATCGGATCGAGCGTCCCCCAGATGCAGACGGTGGGCACCGGGCTGGGCGCCAGGCCATCGAGGACGGAGGCGCCGGGGAGCGCCTGGGGGCCGAGGGGGGCGCGGGTGAAGGCCGCCATGCGGGTGCCCCTCCAGGGGGTGCCGAGGGTGACCAGGCATCGCACGTGCTCCGCGCCGCCCAGGTGGGCCACGTACCAGGCTGCGGCCAGCCCGCCGAGCCCGTGCGCCACCAGATCCACCCGCTCGGCGCCCGAGGCGGCCTTCAGGGTGCGGACCCGTTCGGCCAGTGCTTCGGCGCGGGCGGCGAGGGGACCCTTTCCTGGCCGTACCGACCAGGCCCAGGCATGGCCCCGGCGCCGGAGGAAGGCGGCGAG
Organism: uncultured Enterobacteriaceae bacterium; assembly: GCA_964586865.1. Classification (GTDB taxonomy): domain Bacteria; phylum Myxococcota_A; class UBA796; order UBA796; genus REDI01. The sequence continues at coordinate 3,423 of CAZPJM010000032.1, read as the reverse complement.
GGGCTCCAGGGCGAGGCGGCCCTGGGGAGGGCCGCACAGCAGCAGCACCGGGGGGAGGGGACGGCGCTGGCCCGGCGGGGCCGGGGACCGCTCCGAGCGCCGCGGGTCGGGCTGGCCCAGGCCGAGGGGCCAGGTGAGCCAGGTCAGCACCCGGATGAGGGACTCGCGCCCGGCGGCGCCGATCTTCTTGCGGGTCAGGGTGGCCGGCCGGGCCCGCTCGGCCAGCAGGGGGACGAAGGCCGCGAGCGTCATCCCCACCGCCAGCACCACCATCGCGGCCGGGAGGAGCAGCAGCTGGCGTGCCAGGTCGAGGATGAGGCCTCCGTGGGATCCGGGGGCTTGCGGCCGCCGGGAGCCGTCCCTATATCGGGGGCGCCTGGAGACCAGCATGCCCATCTATGAGTACCGGTGCCCCGAGTGTGGCGCGGACTTCGAGAAGCTGCAGAAGATCTCGGATCCGGCCCCCCCCTGCCCCAGCTGCGGCCACACCGAGGTCCGCAAGAAGGTCAGCGCCAGCGCCTTCGTCCTCAAGGGATCCGGCTGGTACAAGGACCACTACGGCCTGAAGAAGCCCTCGGGCGGCTCGGAGGCCGCCAAGGGGGGTGAGGGCGGGGCCTCGGCCGGCTCGGGCGGCACCGCCGACAAGGCGCCCTCCACGGGCGGTGGCGGGGGCGGGGAGGCCGCCTCCGCCAGCGGCGGGTCCTCCTCGGGCTCGGCGTCGGGCTCCGGGGGCGGCAGCAGCGCGGCCTGATCCCCCGCGGTCGACGGGGGGCGGCGACACGCTACGGGACCGCCCGGCCCCGGAGTGTCCATGCCCGCCATCCTGCTCGACGGTCGCGCCCTCTCGAAGCGCCTGAACAAGGACCTGAAGCGACGGGCGGCCCGGCTCGGCCGTCCGCCGGGCCTGTCCGTCATCCTGGTGGGCGCCGACCCGGCCTCCCAGGTCTATGTGGGACGCAAGGGCGTGGTGGCCGGCCGCATCGGCTTCGACCACGCCCAGATCGACCTGCCCGCCGACACCGACCAGGCCACCCTCCACGCCCGCGTGGACGCCCTCGCCGCCGACCCCGCCGTCGACGGGATCCTGGTCCAGATGCCCCTGCCGCGCGGCCTGGACGCCACCGCCGTCATGGACCGGATCCCTCCCCACAAGGACGTGGACGGCTTCACCCCCCCCAACACCGGGCTCCTCTCCCAGGGGCGCCCGCGGCTGGTGGCGTGCACGCCCAGCGGGGTGATGCGGCTGCTCGCCGAGGGCGAGGTCCCCCTCGAGGGCGCCGAGGCGCTGGTGGTGGGCCGCAGCAACATCGTGGGCCGTCCCATGGCCATGCTGCTGGAGCAGGCCGGCTGCACGGTGACCATCGCCCACAGCCGCACCCGGGATCTCCCCGCCCACCTCCGTCGGGCCGATGTGCTCGTCGCCGCCGTGGGCCGGGCGGGCCTGGTGCGGGGCCAGGACGTCAAGCCCGGCGCGGCGGTCATCGACGTGGGGATGAACCGCCTCGATGACGGTCGCCTGGTGGGCGACGTGGACTTCGACGCCGCCCGCGAGGTGGCGGGCTGGATCACGCCGGTCCCGGGGGGGGTCGGTCCCATGACCATCGCCATGCTCATGGAGAACACCTACCGCGCCGCCTGCGCCGCCCAGGGGGTGCGACCCCTCGAGGCCTTCGAGGACGCCGCCGCATCCGGTCGGGACGGCGCCGACCCCGCTTGACGCGCCGGGCCGTCCACGGCATGACCACAGGCCGCCCCGGAGGCTCCGTGTCGCTGCGCCGTACCCCCCTCTACGATGCCCACGTGGCCCGCGGGGCCCGGATGGTGCCCTTCGCCGGCTTCGACATGCCGGTCCAGTACACCGGGATTCGCGAGGAGCACGCCGCCGTCCGCACCGGCGTGGGTCTCTTCGACGTCTCGCACATGGGCGAGGTCTTCGTCCGGGGCCCCCGCGCCTTCGACGCCGTCCAGTGGCTCATCACCAACGACGCCGCCCGCCTCTCGGACGGCGAGGCCCTCTACACCGTGGCCTGCAACGAGGACGGGGGCGTGGTGGACGATCTCGTCGTCTACCGCCTCGCCGCCGAGGAATACCTGATCTGCGTCAACGCCGCGAACCGCGAGAAGGACTTCGCGTGGTTCCAGGCGCACAACCCCCATGGCGCCGAGATCGTCGACGAGGGCGAGGCCTGGTGCCAGCTCGCGGTCCAGGGGCCCCGGGCGGTGGACGTGGTGGCCTCCCTGACCGACCTGCCCGCCCGCGACCTGCGCAACTACACGGGTGCTCGCGGCACCGTCGCCGGGGTCGACGGCTGCCTCCTGGCGCGGACCGGCTACACCGGCGAGGACGGCTTCGAGATCTTCGGGCCGGTCCCTGGGGCCGCCGACCTCTGGGAGGCGGTGCTGTCCGCCGGCGCCGAGCACGACATCGTGCCGGTGGGCCTGGGCGCCCGGGACACCCTCCGCCTCGAGGCGCGGATGCACCTCTACGGCCACGAGCTCGACGACACCACCAGCCCGTGGCAGGCGGGGCTGGCCCGGGTCGTGGCCGAGGACAAGCCGGGTGGCTTCGTCGGCCGCGAGGCCCTGGCCCGCCGCAAGGGCAACGAGAGCCACCGGCTGGTGGCGCTGGTCCTCGAGGGCAAGCGCATCGCCCGCGAGGGCATGAGCCTCACCCACGAGGGGCGACGCGTCGGCCGGGTCACCTCGGGGACGCGCTCGCCCACCCTGGGGCACGGCATCGCCCTCGGCTACGTCGAGAAGCACCTTCGCAAGCCGGGGACCCGGCTCGTCGTCGACGTCCGGGGTCGCGAGGCCCCCGCCGTGGTCCACCGCGGCGCCTTCTACAAGCGTCCCCGCCCCACCGCCTGACGTCCACCCCCGCCCTGGAGCAGCCATGGACTTCCCCGCAGACCTCAAGTACACCGATCATGACGAGTGGATCCGGGTCGACGGCCAGACCATCACCCTCGGCATCACCGCCTACGCCCAGTCCGAGCTGGGCGAGCTCGTCCACGTCGAGCTTCCCGAGGTGGGCGCCACCTTCGAGGCCGGCGCCGCCGCCTGCGAGGTCGAGTCCGTCAAGGCGGTCGCCGAGGTCTTCACCCCCGTCGCCGGGACGGTGGTGGCGGTGAACGAGGCCCTCGACGGCGCCGAGGAGACCATCAACGACGATCCCTACGGCGAGGGCTGGCTCCTGCAGCTCGAGGCCGACGACCTGGGCCCCCTCGACGATCTGATGGACGCCGAAGCCTACAAGAAGAAGATCGACGAGGCCTGATCCGGGGGGCGCCCGAGCCGGTCCGAGCCGGTGCGGGCGCCACGGGTGTCCCCGCCCACGACACGGGGTGTTCACCGCCCCCGCACCCTCTCCCGAGCCGGTCCGAGCCGGTGCGGGCGCCACGGGTGTCCCCGCCCACGACACGG
>CAZPJM010000031.1:0-28505 GCA_964586865.1 uncultured Enterobacteriaceae bacterium | reverse complement strand
ACGATCTCGGCACCCGCCGGCCGCCCGCTCGCCGGTCGCGACGGCTAGCCCGGATGTCCGCCTCGGAGTGGTCCATGCGCACCCGATCCCGCCCGCCGGGCCTCCCTGGGCTCCTGGCCCTGGCCCTGCTGGTCCTCCCCGCCAACGCCGCCGAGTCCGAGCAGGCGCGACGCCTCGCCCAGCTCCGGGCCGAGGTCGAGAACCTGGCCTCCGAGGTCGAGGCCACCAAGGAGGACGCCCGCGGAGAGCTCATGAGCCTGGAGCGTCAGCAGACCGAGCTCGAGGCCCGCATCCGCCAGGAGGAGGTCCGGGTCGAGGAGCTGCGCCGCACCATCGACCGGCAGCGCGAGGCCCTCCGCGCCGAGCAGATCGCCGGCGAGGTGCTCACGCCGGTCCTGAAGGAGGGGCTCCAGGCGGTGCGCGAGAGCATCCGCGCCGGGCTGCCCTACCGGCTCGACGAGCGCATCGAGGCGGTGGACAAGCTCGAGAACCAGCTCGATGCCGACACCCTCACCCCCCAGCGGGCCACCACCCGGGTGTGGTAGCTCTTCGAGGACGAGCTGCGGCTCACCCGTGAGAACGCCATGGACCGACAGGTCATCCCGCTCGACGAGGGCGAGGTGCTCGTGGACGTGGCCCGCCTCGGGATGGTCAGCATGTACTTCCGCACCGACGACGGCCGGATCGGCGCCGTCCGGGGCACGCCCGGGTCGTGGCGGTGGGAGGTCTTCACCGACAGCAACGACATCGCGCTCGCCCAGGAGCTGTTCGAGGCCCTGGACAAGCAGGTGCGGGTCGGCTTCTTCGAGCTCCCCAACGCCCTGCCGGAGGGGTCGTGATCCGCATCCTCGCCACCGCCCTGCTCGCCCTCGGACTGGCCGGCTCCGCCCTGGCCCAGGACGATCCCGCGTCCACCGACCCCGCCGACACCGACGCCTCCACGGCCGAGAGCCCCGCGCCGGGCCCGCCGCCCACCACCCCCACCCTGGACGCGGCCTACCAGAAGGAGTTCGCCTACCTCCTCGCCGAGAAGGAGGCCCTCCAGCAGCGGCTCTCCCAGGAGAAGGCCCGGGCCCGCGAGGCCATCTCCACCGCCCGGGGTGAGCTCGACCGGCTGCAGGGCCGCCTGATCCGGCTCCAGACCGAGGCCGAGCAGGCCGAGCTCAAGCTCCAGGACGTGGAGCGCGCCGCCACGGCGGCCCTCGAGGGCCAGGACATGGTGGCCAACGCCGTCTTCCAGGCCCGGAACAGCCTGGACCGGGAGGGCTTCGAGCTCCCCACCGCCGAGGAGGACACCCTCGAGGCCCTGGCCCCGGTGCTCGGCGCCGCCTTCGACGAGGGGGTGGTGCGCATCGACGAGGGGCGCTCGGTCCGCAAGGTCCAGGGCATGTACTTCCTCCAGGACGGCACCCAGGTCCAGGGCGAGATCCTCCAGGTGGGCAACATCGCCAGCTACGGCCTCTCCAACGCCGGACAGGGCGTCCTGAAGCCCGTGGGCAAGAACCGGCTGCAGCTCTGGCGGGGCGAGGGGCGGAGCACGGCCGAGGCCCTGGCGGGCGGCCAGGATCCGGCGACCCTCGAGATGTTCCTGTACGAGTCGGCCAAGAAGGGCGTCAGCGAGGCCCCCGAGAAGACCTGGGCCGGCTACGTCGAGGGCGGCGGCCTGGCGGGTCTGGTCATCCTCTTCCTGGGCGTGCTCGCCGTCATCCTGGTCATCGCCCGCTCCATCAGCCTCTCCCTGGTGGGGGGCAGCGGTCGGGCCTTCGTCGAGAAGGTGGCCGACCACCTGCGGGCGGGCGACCGGGAGGGCGCCGCCAAGGTGGCGAGCGGGGGGCGCGGCGCGGTGGGGCGCGTGACCCGGAAGGTGGTGGAGAACCATGGTCGCCCCCGAGAGGAGCTCGAGGACGTGGTGGGCGAGGCCATCCTGGCCGAGCAGCCGCGCATCGACCGCTTCTCGACGGCCATCCTGGTCATCGCGGCGGTCGCGCCCCTGATGGGCCTCTTGGGCACCGTCACCGGCATGATCGCCACCTTCGACATCATCACCGAGTTCGGCACCGGCGATCCGCGGCGCCTGTCCGGAGGCATCTCCGAGGCCCTCATCACCACCCAGCTCGGCCTCATCGTGGCCATCCCCTCCCTGCTCGTGGGCAACGTGCTCTCGGCCTGGGGCGGCACGGTCATGACCCGGGTGGAGCGCTCGGCCCTGCACCTGCTCAACGTCGAGGTGGGGGATACGCCCTCGCCCGTGCGCGGTGGGGGCCCCGAGCTGCGCGAGGTCCAGGCCAGCCATGGATGAGACCCTGCTGGACATGGCCCTCGACGTGTGGGCCAAGGGCGGCTTCGTCATGTGGTTCCTGGCGCCCGTGACGCTCCTTCTCTGGTTCGGGCTCGGGGCCCGGATCTTCGCCCTGCGTCGGGGGACCCCTTTCCAGGACCAGGTCCGTCCCCTGCGCAAGATCGTCGAGGACGTGCGCCAGGGCCGGCGGAAGCGAGGGTGGGGGATCGTGGATGCCGCGGTGCTCCGGGCCCTGCCGGTGGTGGACCAGCGCCCGCGCTACCTGCGCGCCCACCTCGAGGAGGCGGTGCAGCCGCTCCGCGACGAGGCCGACAGCTTCCGGGCCATCGTCACCGGCGCCGCCCTGGTGGCGCCGCTCGCGGGACTGCTGGGCACGGTCACCGGCATGATCGAGACCTTCGAGAGCCTGAACGCCGGCGCCATGTTCACCGCCGGAGGGGGCGGCATCGGGGCGGGCGTCTCCGAGGCGCTCGTGAGCACCCAGGCCGGCCTGGTGGTGGCCGTGCCCGGGATCCTCATCGGGGCCCTGTTGCTCCGCAAGCAGCGCAAGCACGAGGACGAGCTGGATCAGCTCGTGGACCTGCTGTGCGCCGAAGGAGGGGAGGCATGAGCCGCTGGGGTCGTCGGAAGCAGCAGGAGTCCGACATGGACATCTCACCGCTCATCGACGTCGTCTTCATCCTGTTGATCTTCTTCATGGTCACCACCACCTTCCAGCAGGACATGGAGCTGGACCTGGAGCGGCCGGGGAGCTCCAGTGGCAGCCGCGCCAGCACGAAGGCGCTGCGGCTCTACATCGACCGGGGAGGCTCGGTCTACGTCGACGATGCGCCGGTCAAGCCGTGGATGATCCAGTCGCGGGTCCGGGACTACCTGCGGGACGCCTCCGACGGCTCCATCCTGGTGGTGGCCGACCGCAACGTGGTCACCGAGAAGCTCATCGAGGTCATCGACCAGGCTCGCCTGGGTGGCGCCACCGATGTGGGCGTCATCACCGATCGGGAGGGCTAGGCCGTGGACGCGGTCCTCCGCCAGCCCTGGCTCCGCCTGCTCTTCGCAGGAATCACCATGGTGGTGGGCTTCACGCTCACCGCGGGCACCCTGATCTTCCTCCAGAAGGTGATCACCCGCGAGGACACGGATCAGGGCGAGGCGGTGGCCTTCGACACCCCCCCGCCCCCCAGCAAGCCGCCCCCCAAGCGACGCCCCAGGCCCAAGCCGAAGCCCAAGCCCCGCCAGACCAGCGCCCCGCCGCCGCCCAGCCTGGGCTCCTCGCTGGCGGGCATGTCCTTCGGGCTCCCGCAGTTCTCTGGAGACCTGCTCGAGGGGGGCACCGAGTCCCTCGTGGGCAACGCCGGCGACACCATCATGCCCGAGGACGCCCTCGACGATCCCCCTCGGCCCCTGAGCCGGGTCGGCGCCGAGTACCCCACGCGGGCCCGCGCCCGCAACATCGAGGGCTACGTCATCTTCTCGCTGGTGGTGAAGGCCGACGGCTCGCCGGGGGACATCCGGGTCCTCGAGGCCGAGCCGCCCGGGGTCTTCGAGGAGGTGGCGATGCAGGCGCTGCGCCAGTGGCGCTTCGAGCCCGGCATCTACGAGGGCCAGCCGGTCAACGCCCGCATCCGTCAGCCCTTCGAGTTCGTGCTGGAGTAGGGATGCGTCGTCTCATCCGGCTGCTGCCGCTCCTCGGGGTCCTGCTCCTGCTGGGCCCCCCCGAGGCCGACGCGCGCAAGGGCGACAAGCGCAAGGGGCCGCCGACCGCCCAGGAGGACCTGGACCGGCTGGTGGTGGCGGCGGTGCTCCTCGGAGATGGCCACGCCGACCGCGCGCTGCGGATCCTGGAAGAGGTCGACCTGGAGGCCATGCGGGAGACCCGGGACTGGGATGATGCCCGCTACCACCACCTGCTGGGTCGGGCTCGGTTCACCCTGGGCGCCACCGAGGGGGCCATCGAGGCCTTCCAGACCGCGGTGGAGGCCGGCAGCGAGAACCCCGACACTTTCCTCTACCTGGCCCAGGCGCAGCAGTCCCTGGGCGAGCACGAGGCGGCCCTGGCCAGCCTGGACGGCGCTGGCGAGGCGGCCTGGTCCCTGCCCGGGGGCTTCATGATCGCCGCCCGCTCCCTGACCGCCCTCGAGCGCTACGACGAGGCGTGGGACACCCTCCAGGCCGGCCGCGCCGCCTTCCCACGCGAGGTCGCCTTCGACCGGGAGCTCCTCTACCTCCTCATCAAGCTGGAGCTCTACCAGGAGGCCCGGGTGGTGGGGGATCGCTACCTGGACCGCCGCCCCGAGGAGCCCTCGGCCTGGATCGCGGTGGGCGAGTCGCTGCGGCAGAGCGGCAACCTGGAGGAGGCGGCGGCCATCCTGGAGGCGGCCCGGGTGCGCTTTCCCGACGAGGTGGACGCCTACACCCGCCTGGCGCGGACCTACCAGGACCTGGGGGTGCCGGGGGCCTGCGGGAGCGTGCTCCAGCTCGCCGCCGAGCTCGACCCCGAGCTGGCCGGGCCCGCGGCCGAGTGCTTCCGGGATGCGGGTCGGCTCGAGCAGGCCCTCTACATGAACAGCCTGGTGCCCGATCCGGTGGTGAAGGCCCGGATCCGCCTCGGCCTGCTGGTGCGCGCCGAGGCCTGGGGGCAGGCGGTCGCGCTCCTGCCCCGGCTGGAGCGCCTGGGGCTGCTGGAGGAGGACCCGGTGGCCTACGCCTCGGCCTACGTCCTCTTCCAGGTGGGGCAGTACGACCGCGCCGAGGAGATGCTCAAGCGCATCCGCGACGCCCGCCTCTTCAAGGACGCGACCACCTTGCGCAAGGCCATGGCGGACTGCCAGGCCAACCCCGGGAGCTGCCTGTGAGCCCGATCCGCGCCTGGTGTCGTCGAGGCCTCCCCGCCCTGGCGCTGTCGATGGCCGTGCCCCTCGCGGCGTGCGCCCTCCCCCGGTCCGCCCACGCCGCCGAGGCCGACGACGGGACCCTGCAGGTGGTGGTGTTCGAGGTGGGCACCGGGGCGCCCCAGGCCGGCCGCGACGTCTACATCGACGGCGAGAAGGTGGGCCGCACCGATCGTCGGGGTCAGGTCGAGGTGGATCTGGCGCCGGGCGAGCGGGAGCTGGCGGTCGAGACCGCGGACGGGAGTCGGGCGACGGTGGGGACGGTGCGGATCACCGCCGACTTCGTCTCGGAGATGCTGGTTACGGTCTACCCGGACGGTCGCGCGCCCACGGTGCTCACCGAGCAGCCCGGCGCCGAGATGACGAAGGAGGTGGAGGAGCAGGAGGGCCCCACCGGCTTCATCCGCGGCAGGGTCGTCTCCAGCGAGGATGGGGCGCCCATCCCCAATGCGCGGGTCTTCGTGCGGGGGAGCCGCAGTGACGCCACCACCGACGCCGACGGCGTGTTCCGGATCGAGCTCGAGGTGGGGGCCCGCGACCTGTCGATCATCCACGACAAGTACGCCACCCAGTCGCTGAACAACATCAGCGTCTCCGAGGGGCAGGAGACCGCGGTCGACATCGAGCTGGTCCCGGCCGGCATCGCCATGGAGGCCTTCGTCATCCGGGCCCCGCGGATCGAGGGCGGCACCAGCGCGCTCCTGGACGAGCGCCGCACCAGCAGCGCCGTGGGCGACGTGCTCGGTGCCGAGCAGATGGCCCGCTCGGGGGACTCCTCGGCGGCGGCGGCCCTGTCCCGCGTCACCGGCCTGACCGTGGTGGGCGGCAAGTTCGTCTACGTCCGCGGGCTCGGCGAGCGCTACTCCTCGGTCCTGCTCAACGGCGCCACCCTGCCGTCGCCCGAGCCCACCCGCCGGGTGGTCCCGCTCGACATGTTCCCGGCCGGCATCCTCGAGAGCGTGGTCATCCAGAAGACCTTCTCGCCGGACATGCCCGGCGAGTTCGGGGGCGGTTCCATCCAGCTCCGCACGAAGAACATCCCCACCGAGCCGGTGTTCAGCGTCAGCCTGTCCGGCGGCTTCAACAGCATCACCACCTTCCGCGAGGGGTTGGACTACGACGGGGCCGGCCTGGACGCCATCGGCGCCGGCGCCAGCGGTCGGGGTCTCCCCGACGAGGTCCGGGCCGCCTCGGAGGTGGCCCGCCTGGCGCCCTCGGACCGGTTCTGCCAGGAGAACTGCTACACCGACGAGGATCTGGAGCAGTTCGGCGAGGTGATGCCGAACAACTGGAACATTGACCGCCGGACCCTGCCGCCCGACTTCGGCATGTCCATGACGGTGGGGACCGGCAGCGAGACGGCCCTCTTCGGCCGGCCGGCCGGCATCCTCTACGGGACGAGCTTCAGCAATGGCTGGCAGCGCCTGGACTTCCGCCGGGAGTTCTACGTGCTCGGCGCCGAGGAGACCCTCACCCTGCAGAACGGCTACGACTTCGTGCAGGCCACCAACCAGGTCAACTGGAGCCACATCCTCGCCCTGGGCGCCAGCCCGGCCGACGGCCACGAGATCCGCGCCACGAGCCTGCTGCTCCGCCGCAGCGGCGACGAGACCCGAATCTTCCAGGGTGAGAACGACGAGCTGGACACCGAGATCCGGTCCACCCGCCTGCGCTACCTGGAGCGGATGCTCATCGTGCAGCAGCTCTCGGGCGAGCACCAGATCATCGAGGATGGTCCCAGCTTCCACTGGCGCTACAGCTACGCCCGGGCCAGTCAGCTCGAGCCCGACCGGCGGCAGTATCAGTACGACTACGACGAGAACCTGGACGACTACATCATCTCGCAGCGTTCCGGGGGGAACCTGCGCCTGTTCGGCGAGCTGGTGGATCAGAACCACGACATCGGCGGGTGGGTCGACATCCCCTTCGGGTGATCCTGCCCCTGGAGCCCGGCAGCAGCGTCCCCGAGGAGCCCTCGCGGGTGCCCCTCCGGGTGCCGCACGGTGAGCGGTGTGTCCTGATCGTCGATGATCAGCCCGTCAACCGGCTGGTGGCGGCGCGCATGGTGGAGAGCCTGGGGTACGCCGCCTGCCAGGTCGAGGATGGGGCATCCGCGGTGGCGCGGGTGGCGTCGGGCGGCGTCCACGCCGTGCTCATGGACCTGCACATGCCCGGGATGGACGGCTTCGAGGCCACGCGACGGATCCGCCAGGTCGCGGACGTGCCGGTGGTGGCCCTGACGGCCGACGCCCTGGTCGGGGATCGGGAGCGCACCCGGGAGGCCGGCTTCGTGGAGCACCTGGCCAAGCCCATCGAGGTGAAGGCCCTGCAGCGGGTCCTCGGTGGGCTCTTCGCGGCCGGGCAGGCCCAGGATCAGGGCAGCGCGTCCTCCAGTCCGGGCACCTGATCCGCCCCCTCGGGGATCCGGGCGGTGCTCTCGCCCACGGCGTCGCCCAGGGGCTCCACCTGCCCGCCGAGGTGGCGCGACAGGAAGGCCTCGGCGATGCCGTAGAAGGCCAGGCGGTTCTTGGGGCGGGCGAAGCCGTGCCCCTCGTCGGGGAAGAGCACGTAGGTGACCGGGATGCCGCGCTCCTGCATGGCCGAGACGATCTGGTCGGACTCGACCTGGCGGACGCGGGGGTCGTTGGCGCCCTGGCCGATGAGGAGGGGCCGTCGGATGGCCTCGACCCGGGAGAGGGGGGAGCGGGACCACAGGAAGTCGCGGCCCTCGGGGGTGGTAGGATCGCCGACCCGGGTATGGAACTGGGCGACCAGCGGCTTCCAGTACTCGGGGATGCTCTCGATGAGGGTCCGGATGTCGGAAGGACCCACGATGTCCACCCCACAGGCGAAGGTCTCGGGGGTGAAGGTGAGGCCCACCAGGGTGGCGTAGCCCCCGTAGGAGCCCCCCATGATCCCGACCCGATCGGGATCGGCGATCCCCTGGCCCACGGCCCAGGCCACCGCGTCGAGGAGATCGTCGTGCATCTCGGCCGCCCACGCCCTGTCGCCGGCGTTCAGGAAGGCCTTGCCGAAGCCGGTGGAGCCCCGGAAGTTGACCGAGAGCACCGCGTAGCCCCGGTTGGCGAGCCACTGGTGGACGGGGTCGTAGCCCCAGCCATCCCGGGCCCAGGGGCCGCCGTGCACCACCAGGACCAAGGGCAGGGGCCCGGTGGGGCGGCCGGTGCCGTCGGGATCGGCGTCGTGGGGGAGGGTCAGGTAGCTGACCAGGTCGAGGTCGTCGCGGCTCCGGAGGACGACCGGGTGCATGCGGGCCAGGGTGCGGCCCTCCAGGGCGGAGCGGTTGGTGAACAGGGGGTTCCAGGAGCGGCTCTGGCGCCTCCAGAGCCCGTAGCGGACGGGGCCGTCGTCGCCGACCAGGGCGACGGTCCAGGTCTCGTCGGCGTCGTCGCGGGAGAGGATCGCCACCTCGCCGCCGCCGGCCTGCTGGTCGAGGGCGTCCAGGTCGGGCTGGATGGCGGGGTCGAGGACCTGCCAGCGGGTGCGCTCGAAGGTGCTGGCGACGGCCTGGACGTGGCGTTCGACCGGGTGGATGAGCAGGCCCGACACGTCGGCCCGCGGGTCCTCGGCCAGGAGGGTGCGCTCCCCGGTGGTCAGGTCCAGGGCGAAGGCGGCGGCGGTGTTCCGGTCGCGGCTGTCGATGAGGAAGAGGGTGGTGCCCGCCCGGTCCAGGGCCACCGGGCTGGTGGTGAGGCTGTCGGCCTGGGGAGCCTGCACGAGGGGGGTCCACTCGCCGTCCGCCTCGCGGAAGATGGCCACGCCGCCGTCGGGGGTCATGGTGGCGGCGATCCGTGGGGCCAGGTCCTGGTCGCACAGGAACTGGACGAAGCCCGGGTTCTCGAGGATGCGCTCCCGCTCGCCGGTGCGCAGGTCGATCCGCACCGGGTCGTGGAGCTGGGCCACCCGGTCGTTCAGCCCCACGACCACGTGGTGGGGGTGCAGGCGGGATCGCGCGATGAGCCTGGCCTGCACGCCCTCGATGGGGGTCAGATCCCGGTCGCCCGAGCCGTCGGCCCGGACCGCGTGGAGGTGCCAGTTCTCGTCGCCGCCCTCGTCCTGGATGTAGAGCAGGTGGGCGCTGTCGTGGGCCCAGGCGTAGTCCCGGACCCCGCGCCCCCGGTCCTGGGTCACCGCGCGCGCCGCCGAGGGATCGGTCACGGGGGCCACCCACAGGTTCAGCACGCCCTCGTCCGGGGCCAGCCAGCTCAGGTGGTGGCCGTCGGGGCTCACCTGGGGGGTGGCGCGGTCGGGGTTGCCGAACAGATCGGCGCGGGGGATGAGCGACATGGGGCCTCCAGCCCCCCCGGCCTAGTCCCGTGGGCCGGGACCGCAAGGGAGGGCGGGAGACCTCGGATCAGGCGCCGGGATGGGGTCCCGAGACCCTCGCCGGGGCCTCGATCAGGGCGTGCAGGTGTTGGGGAAGCCCGGCGAGCCCAGGTCTCCGGCGGACATGGGCCAGGCCGAGTCGGCCACGCACCAGTTGGCGCCGTCGTCATTTTCCGACTCGGTCAGCGCCGAGGGGTCCAGGACCATGGAGGCGCCCGTGGGGTCCGGGAAGTCGGGCCCGTCGTCGTAGCGCACCGCGTCCATCAGGGTGCCGTCGAAGTCCAGGACCACCTCGTCGGCGCCGTTGGCGAGATCGAAGCCCGAGTACTCGTAGTCGAGGCTCACGTTCCCGTTGGTCATGGTGTCGCTGTTGTTGCCGATGACGGCGTAGCCACTGGCGGGGACCGTGAAGGGGCCCTCGAGGATGGTGCTGTCCGTGTCGTCGTCGAAGAGCTCCCAGCCGCACACCACCACGTCGTCGCCGGTGGTGTTGTAGAGCTCGATCCACTCGCCGTCCGCGTCATCCACCGCCGACGGGTTCTTGTGGATCTCCGAGATGATGACCTCGCCCGTGCTGATGAAGCCCTCGTCGCACAGGCCGTTGCAGTCGTTGTCGCGGCTGTCCTCCACCTCGGTGGCCGAGGTGTTGACGGTGGGATCGGCGTCATCGCAGTCGAGGCCGCCCTCGAACTCGGTGGAGCTCCGCTCCCCATCGCCGTCGAGGTCGTAGTCGTCCGCCCCGTCGCAGTTGCTGTCCACCCCGTCGTACCAGGTCTCCAGCACCGCCGGGCTGATGCTGGCGTCGGTGTCGTCGCAGTCCCGGTTGTTGGACACGTCGGTGGGGGCGCTGCGCTCGCAGAGCGTGGCCATGGCCGTCTCGTCGCCGAAGCCGTCCGTGTCGCCGTCGGGGTACCACATGACGCCGGGGAACTCGTCCTCGTCCTCGTCATCGCAGTCCATGTCGTCGATGACGAAGTCCTCCGGCTGCTCGCAGGCAAAGCGGCTGTTCTCGGGGTCGCCGAAGCCGTCGTCGTCGAGATCGGCGTACCAGCGGGTGGCGTCGATGGCCTCGTCCTCGTCGATGTCGCCGTCGCAGTCGTTGTCGACATCATCGCAGATCTCGTCCGCGCCGGGGTTGATGTCGGTGTCGCCCTCGTCGCAGTCGCCGCCCTCCAGCTCCCACCCGTCGCCCGGGTCGCAGCCCAGCGTGGTGTCGTCGTCGGCCCCGAATCCATCCCCGTCGGTGTCCCGATACCAGTTGGCCGCGTCCAGGGCGTCGGCTTCGTCGATGTCGCCGTCGCAGTCGTTGTCGACCCCGTCGCAGAACTCGTCGGCGCCGGGGAAGGACTCGGGATCGTCGTCGTTGCAGTCGGTGTTGTCCTCGACCTCGTCGTCCTCGGCCTCGCAGCGCTCCACGACGGCGTCGGGATCGCCGAAGTCGTCTCCGTCCTCGTCGGCGTAGAAGGAGGTGGTCACCCCCTCGTCGACGTCACCGTCGCAGTCGTTGTCCTTGCCGTCGCAGACCTCGGTGGCCTCCTCGTTGACGTCGGGATCGGAGTCGTCGCAGTCGGCTGCGCCTCGGACACCATCACCGTCGGCATCGGCGCCGCAGGCGGACAGGACGAGGAGCAGGGGGAGCAGGAGCCGGACCATGGGACCTCCAGAGCCGCGAACATGCTGGGCCCGCGCCCGGCTGTCAATGGCCCGAAGGCGGCCCGCGGCGGTCAGTCCACGGTCACCACCAGCCGCCGGGCGCGGCCGCGCCGGGAGAAGTCCACGCGCAAGGCGTCGTGACGGCGGAGCTTGCGGACCGCGGCGAAGGCGTCGGGCAGGGAGGTGATGGTCCGGCCGTTGATCCGCCGGATCACGTCGCCCGGCTGGAGGCCCACCGCCGTGAGGGGGCTGTCGCAGGGCACGCGCTCGAGCACGAAGCCATCGATGTTGCCGCCACCATCCCGCGACCAGCGCACCGCGGCCAGGCTCGAGGCCGATCGGACGTCGCCGTAGCGCTCCAGGACCCTCCCTTCGACCCGGTAGCGGTCGCCGTAGAGGTGCTCGATGCCCGGGATGTCCGCCTTGCAGCGCGGGTTGTCCATGTGGCGGGGCGCGGTCTTCGCCACCTCGGCCCGGCGGGCGGCCATGCGGCGGTCGGCGATCTCCCGGGCGGTGAGCCCCGAGGTGCCGTCCCCCTCGTCGCCGTCGCCGGTCCCGCCCCCGCCAGAGGAGGGCCGCCGGTCGGCCGGACGCTCGGTGGCCAGGGTGTCGGGGGTCTCGGGGGTGGGCTCCACCCCGGGCCCCTCCCCGCGCGCGCCCTCGGCGGCGTCGGCGGTGCGGTCGTCGGCGCCCTCGCCCTCCGGCGCGCCCTCGGTGCGCTGGGCGGTGGTGCCGTCGGTGGGGGACGCGTCCTCATGGGCGCTCGGCAGGGTGGGGATGGCGTCGGCCGCGATCACGACGGTGGGCCGGTCGCTGGTGCCCATCCAGGCCGCCGCCTCGGGGGGAGGCGCGGTGGAGGGCGGCAGGATCGCCACGATCCCGGCCAGGATCACCGGGAAGCCGAAGGTCACCACCAGCAGGAGCGCCGTGGCGACGGCCTGGTGGACGGTGACGAGGACGGCCAGGAGGCGGGAGGTCATGGAGGTTCCGGGGAAGGGTCCACCGGGGAGCGGACACCCGACCGACGCGATCCGACCCCCGCCGTATTCGCCCCTGCCCGCCGGGTGCAAGGTCTCCCGCCCGGTGGGCGAGCCGGGATCATCCCTCCGTGGACGGGCTCGGCGGCACGAAGATCTCGTTCCAGAAGAAGTGGAGCACCCGCTCCCGCACCTTGGGCGGCATGGCGTCGAGGAGCTGGTTGATGATGACCCGCTCCTGCGGCAGCTCGCCGTCGGTGCCCAGGCCGGCGCTGGCGAGGAGCTGGCCGAAGGTGGCGTCATCCAGGCTCTCGAAGTCGATCTGCTCGAGGGCCAGCATGACCATCTCGGGGGGACGGGGCGTCTCCTGCTCCCGGGCCTCGACCACCGCCTCCCGCAGGTCCTCGAGGAAGGCGTCCATGTGAGGGACGTTGGCGGGGGTGAGGGTCAGGTGGATGTTGGCCGGGCTGTTGGTCATGGAGAGCTGCGGCTGGACGTACCAGCCCCGGGCGTTCATCAGGTCGGCCAGGTGGTAGACGTTGAGCGCCTCGTCGGTGGACGCGAACGCCACCAGGCACATCTCCGGCGCGCCCAGGATGCGGAGGCCGTCGATGGCCTCGACGGCCGCGAGCACCTTGCGGTGGGCGCCGAGCAGATCCCGGGCGATGTCGAGGTAGCCCTCGCGGCCCACGTGGTGGAGGGTGGCCCAGGCGGCCGCCATGGGGCCGCCGGTCTTGGAGGAGAGGACCGTGGCATTGGCCAGGGTGTAGCCGGACCACGAGGCACAGGTGAAGATCTGGCTGCGGCGCAGGTGCTTGTCGCGGTGCAGCACCACCGACGCGCCCTTGGGGCAGTAGGCGTACTTGTGCAGGTCCATGGAGATGCTGGTCACGCCCGGCACGGAGAGGTCGAACGGCGGGACCTCCACGCCCAGCTCGCGGAAGAAGGGCAGCACGAAGCCCCCGATGCAGCCGTCCACGTGCAGGCGGATCCCGCGCTCGAGGGCGATGCGCCCTAGCGCCTCGATGGGGTCGACCACCCCGTGGGCGTAGCCGCAGGCCGAGCCGACCAACAGGCAGGTCCGGTCCGTGATGGCGGCCTCCATGGCCGCGGGGTCGACGCGGTAGGTCTCGCCGTCGACCTCGACGATCACCGGCTCGAGCCGGAAGTAGTGGCAGGCCTTGAAGAAGGCGGCGTGGGCGGTCCGGGGCAGGATCACCTGGGGCTGGACGACCTGGGGGTGCTCGGCCAGGAAGGCGTCACGGGCGGCCTTGATGGCCAGCAGGATGCTCTCGGTGCCCCCGCTGGTGAAGCTGCCGACACAGTCCTCGTCGCCCCCGAGGTGGTCGATGCACATGGCCACGATCTCGTTCTCGAAGCGCAGCAGGCTCGGGAACTCGGTGGGGTCGAGGCCGTTCTCGGTCAGATACCGGCCGTAGGCGTCCTTGGCGAGGGTCTCGATGCCCTCGCCAGCGTTGTAGACGTAGCCGAAGGCCTTGCCGGACCGCCACGAGAGATCGTGGGCCCGGAAGGCTTCGAGCTGCTCGGTGACCTGGGCGGCGGGGGCGCCGTTCTCGGGGATCCGCATCCTTCCTCCGGGGTGCGCGCGGCGGGTAACCCATCGGGGCTGGAGGGCGTGGCCTCCGCTGGCTAGACCTCCAGAATGCCGTTCTCCACGTCCCCGACCGGAGGCCCGATGCCCCGCGCCCTCGCCGCGCTGCTCCTCGCCGCGTGCAGCTTCTCCTCGGAGCCCCCGGCCCCGCCCGGCCCGGATCCCCAGGCGACCACCCTCGCCGCCCAGAAGCTGTGCTACGTCTTCGAGTACGTGGACGAGGACTGTCGCGCCTCCCAGGACGTGGTGGAGGCGGGGGACCGGACGCTCCGCGTCGAGGCCGTGGTCGAGAACGCCATGGACCTGCCGGGAGGCGCCGCCCGGAACGTGGCGTATCGGGTCTCGCTGAAGGGCGAGGAGCCGGCCTACCGGGTCGAGGTGGTGGCCAAGGGGACCGACCCCCGGGATGCCCTGGACCGGGGCGCCCAGGAGTGGGCCGCCCTCGCCGGCACGGCCCTGGTCGACGCGGTGCGGGACACGGGGCGATCGGCCGCGGTCCACGCGGCGCTGGTGGCCGGACGGCGCGCCCCCGCGGACAGCCCGGTGCCCTCGGCCCTCACCCTGGGATCCTTCCGGGCCTATCCGGGTATCTCGGACTTCCGGGGGGCCGTCCAGGGCGGGCCCCGTCTCGATCATGCCGGCCTCCTCGAGGCCCTCGCCGGCCCCCTCGGCGGCCTGGATCCCGACGGCCTGCACAGCGTGGTCCTGGCCATGAAGCACGACGGGAGCCGGGTGCAGTGCGAGCGGGGCGAGATCGACGGCTCCGGCAGCACGGCCCTGTGTCGGGCGGCCGCCAGCTTCGCGTGGCCCGCCCCCGTCTCGCCCTACGCGGTGCGACAGGTCTACATCCTGGTGCCCGCCGGGACCCCGCCCGAGGCCCGGCCGGCCACCGACACGCCCCCGCAGGGGGCCGAGCCCATCAGTGGCGATGACGCGCGATGAAGCGCGCCCCCACGATGAAGACGGCGGTGAAGGTGCCCACGAAGAGCAGGGCGAGGACCCAGGCGGCCACCTCGGAGCCGTAGCCGGAGCGGGAGACCCACACGACCGCCAGGGTCTGGAGCCCGAAGAGCAGGATCACGGCGACGCTGACGACGGGCATCCAGGGTCCGGTGACGAAGCCGTCCGGGCGGGGCGGCCGACCCGGTCGGCCCCCGCCCCCGCCACCCGTGTCGTCGGGCGGCTCGTCGAAGTCCCCCCCGTCGCCCTCGTCGAGGGGGAGCTCCAGGTCGGGAAGGTCGACGTCGTGATCGCCGTCGCGGTCCACGCGGCCTCCGCGGGCGGGGGACGGCCCCGGTCGGGGCCCGGTGCCGGTGAGGCTCGTAACGCGGCGACGGATCGCTTCCGGCCAGGGACCAGCGCAAGCCCCGTCGGCGATACGGGGGAGGTCCGACCGGAGGTCCCGTGCGTCCCGAGCTCCCGCCCCACGATCCCGCCTTCGTCGAGGAGCTCCACGGACATCGGGTGCCCGACCCGTTCCGCACCTTGGAGGACGGCGACGCCCCGGCGGTGGTCCGCTGGGAGCAGGCGGAGCGGGACCGCTTCCACGCCGCCACCGAGGACCTGCCCATCCGGGGATGGCTGCGCGACCGCCTGCTCGAGATGTGGCGCATCGACGACGAGGGGCCCCCGCGGTGGGTCCACACCGGGCCGCGCCGCTTCGTCCGGGTGCGCCGCGCCGACCAGGACAAGGCCGCCATCGTGGTGCAGGACGCCGACGACGGGCCGCGCCGGGTGGTGCTGGATCCCAATGCCTGGCAGGAGACCGAGACGCTGGCGGGCTTCTGGCCCTCGCCGGACGGCGCGCTGGCGGTGTACGGCCGGGCCCGGGCCGGCGACGAGAACGCCGAGCTCTTCGTCCTCGAGGTGGACACCGGGCGGGTGCGGGCCGACACCACCGCCGGGTGGCGCCGGGGGGGCGTGGTGTGGCGCCACGACGGTCGGGGCTTCTGGTACACCGGCCGCCCCGCCCCCGGCACCGTCCCTGACGGCGATGAGCACTACTTCCACCGCGTCTTCTGGCACACCCTCGGCACCGGGGCCGAGGACGATGGGGTGGTCCTGGCCGATGACGCCGAGAGGGCACACTTCCACGCGGTGGACCTGTCGCCGTGTGGTCGCTGGCTGGTCCACGGCCGGTTCCGCTTCCACCGCAGCGCCTTCTGGCTCGAGGATCTGGAGGGGGAGGGCGAGCGGGTTCCCATCACCACCGACATGGAGGCCGAGTACCACCCGTTGGTGGTGGAGGACCGGATCTTCGTCCTCACGGACTGGGGTGCGCCTCGCTATCGGCTCATGGTCACCACCACCGACCGCCCCGGTCGGGCGCACTGGCGGGAGGTGATCCCCGAAGGCGAGGACGTCCTGATCGGCGCCGAGGCCATCGCGGGGTGGCTCGTCCTCACCTGGCGGGCGCGGGGCGCCACCCGCACCGCGGTCCACGACCTCGACGGAACCCATCGCTACGACCTGCCCTGGCCCGCCGCCGGTACCGGCTCGGTG
Organism: uncultured Enterobacteriaceae bacterium; assembly: GCA_964586865.1. Classification (GTDB taxonomy): domain Bacteria; phylum Myxococcota_A; class UBA796; order UBA796; genus REDI01. The sequence continues at coordinate 12,224 of CAZPJM010000031.1, read as the reverse complement.
ATGGGCTGGTGGCACCGCCCCGAGGTGGTGGCCCGCTTCGAGAGCTTCGCCCATCCGCCGACCACCTTCCGGGTTCACCTGGGCCCCGACGAGGCCCGACTGGAGCGGCTGCGCGCCTCGCCGGTCCCGGTCGACACCGCGTCCGTGGTGGTGGACCCGCTGGCCTTCGGCAGCCGCGACGGCACGCGGGTGACGGGCTTTCTCGTGCGCCGTCGAGACACGCCCCGCGACGGGGACCGACCGGTGCTGCTCACCGGCTACGGCGGGTTCAACCTGTCCATGGACCCGGCCTTCTCCACCGTGTACGCGGCGTGGCTCGAGACGGGCGGGGCGGTGGCGGTGGCCCACCTGCGAGGGGGCGGCGAGTACGGCCGCGGCTGGCACGAGGCCGGACGCCTCGGCCACAAGGAGAACGTCTTCGACGACTTCATCGCGGCGGCCGAGCACCTGGTGGACTCGGGCTGGACCCGGCCGGCCCGGCTCTGCATCAGCGGTGGCAGCAACGGGGGCCTGCTGGTGGCCGCCTGCCTGGTGCGTCGGCCCGAGCTCTTCGGGGCGGTGCGCTGCGCGGTGCCCCTCACCGACATGGTGCGCTTCCACCGCTTCGGACTCGCCGCCATCTGGACCGAGGAGTACGGCGACCCCGAGGACCCGGCCGACCTGGCGCGGATCCTCCGCTGGTCGCCCTACCATGGGGTGCCGACGGGGGTGGCCTTCCCGCCCACCCTCATCACCGGCTCCCTCAACGACGCGCGCACCGACCCGGTCCACGCCCGCAAGATGTACGCCGCCCTCGTGGCGGCCGACCGGGGCGGTGGGCCCCATCACCTGCACATCCAGACCGATTCCGGACACCACGGGGCGGTCACCCTGGAGTCCCGGGCCGATCAGGTGTCGCGGGACTTCGCCTTCCTCCTGCACGCGGTGGGTGTGGAGGCGCTCCCCGTCGGGAGGGGGACCCCGAACGGTCCGGAGACTGGAAATCGACCGCCCATGTGACGGTCTCGTTGGCATGCAAGCTCGGACCATCCGGACACGGACGGTCCGAGAGGCGGACCGACGCCGATCCGGGGGTGCGACACCATGCCGCACCCGACTCCGTCTCTGCCGGGATCGGTGTCTCCTTTCAGAGACACGGGGATCCCCGGAGTGCAAGGCGCCAGACAGGGGCTGCGATCGGTCCTCGGGGCCCTCATCGCACCATCCTGCGCCCTGTCCAGGCCCGTTCCGGACGGGTGTCGATTCGAAAAAGAGCCGTGGTCGACGGGGTCGGACGGTAGGACGCCGACACCTGTGAGACTGTCCGGAATGGTTGGCTGCAAGCGGATTTTCGCGGCCCCGTGCGGGCCGGGGGTCCCTCATGACCGGGTCGCGGCCGGGATTATCCGCGAGGGGGGGCCTTGTGCGGGGTGTCTCTCTCCTGCTAGCCCATAGGCGGCGCACATGAGTGCGTGACAAGCCCGTCAGTGGCGAACCCATCGGAGGATCTCATGAACAAGAAGGAGCTCGTGGCGAAGCTCGCCGAGCGCACCGGCCTCTCGCAGGTCAAGTCGATGGAGGTCGTGAACGCCCTCTTCGACGCCGACAGCGGCATCATCAGCAACGAGCTGGACGCCGGCAACAAGGTGTCCGTGCCCGGCTTCGGCACCTTCGACATCAAGGTGCGCGCGGCGCGCGTCGGGACCAACCCGGCCACCCAGGAGAAGATCAACATCCCGGAGCGGAAGTTCCCCGCCTTCCGTCCCGGCAAGAACCTCAAGGAGCGCATCACCGGCTGACCGGTGTTGTCTCCACGCCGGCGGGGCTCCTCGGGGCCCCGCCGGTCGCGGGCCGACCCTGCATCCAACGCGGCCCGGACGGTCGGCGCTCCACATGGAGGCGCGACCCTCGTCGACCCGGTGAAGGTCGTCGGAGGACCGACCCCTCGACCCGCGCTGCAGCGCATCACCGCTGTGATAGCCTCCCGCCCACGACCCGGAGGGACCTCGTGCGTTTCGTCCACAGCGCCATCATCGTCGCGGGCGGGCTGCTGCCCGGCGTGGCCTGGGCCCAGGACTGCCCCCAGCCCTACACGAGCGACCAGCTTCTCGGAGACCTGGCCGAGGTGGAGTTCGCCGCCCAGGGTGGTGAGGCCGACACGGCGCTGGCCGTCGCGCAGCGCATGGAGCGCGGCCTGGGCTGCCTCGAGGAGAAGCTCGTGAAGATGCTGGTGGGCCGGACCTACCGCTCCATCGCGGCCGGCTACATGGTGGGCGGCAACGAAGAGAAGGGGCGGGGGTGGTTCCGCACGGCGATCGAGGTGGACCCCAACTTCGAGTTCGGCCTCTCCGAGTACGCCATCGACCACCCGGTCCGCATCGCCTACGACGAGCTGCGCATGCAGCCCGAGGTCGACCCGGTGGTCATCGAGGGCAAGACCTTCGTGGCGGGCGAGCACTTCCTGGATGGCGAGAGCATCGATGTGCCCCAGGCGGTCCCCGGCCGTCCCCACCTCCTCCAGCAGGTGGACGGCGGCGTCCGTTCCTGGCTCATCGACGGGACCGGCTTTCCCACGGCCGTGCTGAAGAGCGCGGCTCCTGCCGTGGCCGATGCGGGTGACTCGGACGACGGCGGCAAGAAGGACAAGAAGAAGAAGGACAAGAAGAAGGCCAAGAAGGACAAGCAGAAGGACGAGGACGCGCCGCAGGTGGCGGCCACGCCCCTGACCCCCAGCGACGACGGGCTCATCGTCCGTCAACGCCCCCCCGAGAAGACGTCCTTGCTCATTGCGGGTGGCGTGATCCTGGCGGGCGCCGGGGCCATGTTCGGCGCCGCCATCGCCAGCCGGAACCAGTTCGAGCAGGTGACCAGCAGCGAGGACGAGCTCCGCTCGGCGCAGCAGCGGACCAACCTGCTCTACTTCGGCTCCATCGGCGTGGCCGCCGCCGGCGCCGGCGTGCTCTCCTGGGGCATCCTGGTCGACGACGGGGCCTATGGGCCGGTGATCCGCGGCCGCTTCTGACCGGCTCCCGGCCGGGTCCCGCGCAGGGGCCGCGCCCGGGGTGGCCCCTGGGGGGCCCACCGGGTAGGACGCCGTCTCTCGGGGTGTAGCGCAGCCTGGTAGCGCACCTGCTTTGGGAGCAGGTGGTCGTCCGTTCGAATCGGACCACCCCGATCCCCTCGTCCTGTCCCGTCTGCCTTCTTGCCGGCCGTCTTGTCGGGTGGGGGCGCCGGGGCCCGGCCCGCCCGACCGGCTCTCGACGCCCGGCTACTTGAGCAGGCTGCGCAGCATCCAGGCCGTCTTCTCGTGCACCTGCAGGCGCTGGGTCAGCAGATCGGCCGTCACCTCGTCGCCGGCCTTCTCGGCGGCGGGGAAGACGCCGCGCGCCGTCCGCAGGACCGCCTCGTGGCCCTCCACCAGCAGCCGCACCATCTCCATGGCCTCGGGGACGCCCTCGGTCTCCTCGATGCTCGAGAGCTCCGCGAAGGCCCGGTAGGTGCCCGGGGCGGGGGCGCCCAGGCTGCGGATGCGCTCGGCGATCTGGTCGAGGGCCGCCCACATCTCGGTGTAGTGCTCCTCGAACATGGTGTGGAGCGTCCTGAACATGGGCCCCTCCACGTTCCAGTGGAAGGCATGGGTCTTCAGGTAGAGGGTGTAGGAGTCGGCGAGCAGTCGGGAGAGGCCGTCGACGATGACGTCGCGGTCGGAGGCGTCGATTCCGATGTCCATGAGGGGCTCCAGGGTCCGGGGTCCACCCTCTCCCTACGGGGCGGGGGCGGGCCCGCAAGCCCTGGGGTGTAGGATGCCGGGCATGTCCGACCTGTCCGTCTTCTCCGAGGTCGGGGCCCTGGAGCGGGTGCTGGTGCACCGCCCCGGACCCGAGATCGACCGCATGACCCAGCTCGAGCTGGAGCCGCTCCTCTTCGACGACATCCTGGAGCCGGAGCTCGCCGGCGGGGAGCACGACGTCCTGCGCCAGATCCTCGAGGTGGAGGGCGCCACCGTGCTCGAGGTCCAGGACCTGTTGACCCGGGCGGTCCACCGGGCGCCGGCCGAGGCGGTGGCCGACCTGCTGGACGAGGTCTGCCGGGGGGCGGCGGTGCCCGAGCTGGCGCCCCACCTGGCGGCCTGGCCCGCCGAGCGCCTTGCCCGCGCGCTGGTGGCCGGGGTGCGCTGGTCCGAGCTGGACGAGCCGCCCGCCACGCTGGCCCGCCTTCGGGAGCACCTGGACGGGCCGGTGCACCTGGCGATCCCGCCCGTTCCCAACCTCATGTTCCAGCGCGACCCGTGTATCCCCATCTTCGACCGCCTCCTGGTGGGTGGGATGGCCACCCCGGCCCGCGCCAGGGAGCCGGTGCTGGTGCGCTTCGCGCTTCAGCACGGCCTGGAGCCTCCCCCGGTGCCCGTCTTCGATGCCCGGACCGGGCGCCACCCGCGGGAGCGGGCGCTGGAAGGTGGGGATGTGCTCGTCCTCTCTCCCCAGGTCCTCATGGTGGGCTGCTCCGAGCGCACCACGCCCGAGACCCTGGAGCGGGTGGCCCACGAGGGGCTCTTCCCCGCCTTCCCCCACCTCGAGGTGATCTACGCGGTGCTCATGCCGGCCCGCCGGGCAGTCATGCACCTGGACACCATCCTCACCCAGGTGGACCGGGACCTCTTCCTCGGGCATGCGCCGATGGTGATGCGGGGCGAGGGCGTGGCGGTGGCGGCCCTCCGGCGGGCGCAGCGTCCGGTGCTGCTCCCCGGCGCCACCGTGGAGGACGTGCTCCGCGAGGCCCTCTCGCCGGCCGTGCGGGTGGTGCCCTGCGGCGGTCTCGACCCCATCGCCCAGCAGCGGGAGCAGTGGACCGACGGCGCCAACGCGGTCTGTGCCGGGCCGGGCCGGATCATCCTCTACAGCCGCAACACCCGCACGGTGGCGCACCTGGTCGACCACCATGGATTCGTCGAGGTGGCCCTGGCCGCGGATCAGGATCCGGCCGAGCGGGCCGATCGGATCCGGGCCGCCTCGGGGGCGGCTCGGGTGGTCCACACCTTCGTGGGCAGCGAGCTCTCCCGGGCGCGGGGCGGTGCCCGGTGCCTGACCATGCCCTTGCGCCGGGCGGGGGGGCGCCCGCGTCCAGCCGCGACGGGGCCGGACCCGCGGGTGTGACCCGCATCGCCCGGTGGCATCGGGGCCGACAGGACAGGACCCGGGCCGGTAGGCTGCGGGCAGGAGGCGCGATGAGGATGGAACTCCGAGCCGGGTGGGTGGTGGCGCTGCTCGGGCTGCTGGCCGGGTGCGACGACACGGTCTTCGGGCCCCCCGGAGGCCCGGCGGCCGGCACCTACAGCGGCGACCTCGAGGGCGTGCGGCAGATGTTCGACGAGCGGTGCGCCGAGTGCCACCCCGGCGTCCATCCCTTCGTCCTCGAGGATGTGATCGCGGAGCTCGAAGACGACGTGGCCGATCCCGCCTACGTGGTGCCCGGCGACCCGGGCGCCTCCTACCTGTGGCGCAAGGTCTCGGGGCAGCTCGACCCCGAGGATCCGGGGACGCCCATGCCGCCCCCCGGGGGCCTGGGGCCGGCCGAGCGGGAGGGGCTGCTGCTGTGGATCGCGGACGGCGCGCCCCTCGACGCCGACGAGACGGAGGGCGAGGATGCGGGCTGAGCACACCCTCCTCTTCCTGGGCGGCCTGCTGCTGGGGCTGCCTGCGCACGCCGTCGGGGTGGACCCGGCCTGTCAGGACCTCTTCGAGGAGGGCCGGCCGGCTGACTACGACGAGCAGCAGCAGCAGGACTTCCTGGCCAACTACTACGCCCTGGTGGCCTCCTCCTCGGGGGTCCATGCGCCCATCCCCCACGAGCCCCGGCACGGCATGCTGGGCGTGCGCCTCAATGGCATGCCGCCGCTGCCGTGCCGCCGGCGCTTCGCGCTGGAGTTCTCCAAGACCGAGGACACCAATGTGACCCCGGTGGTGCCCGCGCTGACCGCCTCGTATGCCTTCGAAGGGCCCGACGGGGTGGTGCCCTATGCCGAGGTGGCGTTCCTGCCGCCCATCCCGATCCGCGGGACCCGCAACCTGCTCTTCCAGGCCGCCATCGGCATCGGCTTCCAGGTGACCGACGAGCTGCAGCTCGGCGCCCGGGCCCACGGCAGCGTCCTGCGCACCATCGGCGACATCGCCACCCCCATCAACGAGGGCGATCCGGTGGTGGACGACCTCTATCTGGGCTCCACCCTGGGCATCCAGGCCCTCGGGGGCTGGTCCCTCGGCCCGGTGACCCCCTATGTGATGGTGGGGCTGCTGGATGCGTCCACCTTCTTCTACGTGGGCGACAGCTCCATCGTCACCAACAACCTGCATCCCTACCTGGGGCCCGAGTGGGCGCTGGGCCTCGACGGGCTGGTGGCCGACGACCGCCTGCGGTGGGGCATCGAGTACTATGCCGCCCCCGGCGGGTCCCGGACCCTGAACGATGCCTCGCGGGTGGACGGGTGGGGGGCCTACGGGCGCCTGCACACCGTGCGGGCGCGGATCGGGGTGGAGCTCTGACGTGACGTGGGGGCCCTGCGAGCCCTCGATGGGCCCTGGGACCCCACCGGTGTAGGGCGCCCCACGGCCTACGGGAGATCCCCATGGGGCTTTCCCCGAACGGGGGGGGTGATTTCGGGGGTCCCATTGGTGCTTCGGAGGGGGGGCCGCCCCCGGCCCCGGCAGGCGTAGCGGCGGGCACATGGACAACCTGGGCCATCGGGGGGACGTTGCTCATGAGCTCACATTCGAGATCCACGTCGCGGGAGCTCTCTCGCGGTACGGAATCGTGCGTCCCGAGAGGAGGTCCCCATGTCATCCGCCGTGCTCGCCCAACTGCGCACCCTCTCCCCCGAGGTGGAACTCGCGATCCTGCTCGACGAGGAGGGGGCGGTGCTGGCCTCCGACCCTCCCCAGGCCGAGGATGAGTCGCTTCCGGGGCTCGCGGCTCCGATGCTGACGGCCCTGGCCGGCGTCGCCGATCGGACCAGCCGCGAGCTCGGCCGCGGGTTGCTGGGCGGCCTGGTGGTCCGCGGTCCCTCCGGGCAGGTGGTGGTGGAGGAGCTCGGCGATGGACGTCTGCTCGGCGTCATCGCACGTCCGGCGGCCCGACTCGGGGTTCTCCTGGACGACGTGCGCGAGGCGGCGAGCCGCGCCGCCCGGGAGGGCTGAGATGGACTGGCTTCATCTGGCCCTGATGGGCGGCATCGTCGGTGCGGGCGGGCTGGGGGCGGTGGTCGCCGGCGCGCTGCACTGGCGTCACCGGCGGGCCGAGTCGGTGCGGGAGGTGATGGTCTCGGGTCTGGAGTCCGACCTGCTGACCGCCCGGGAACGGGTGGTGGATCTGGAGCGCCGTGAGCTCTCCCTGGAGCAGGAGCTCGAGAAGCGGCGGCGGGAGGTCCGGGCTCTGGTGACGGCCCGGGACGAGCTCTCCGGCGATCTGGAGACCCTGCGCCGACACGTGGTCGGGCTGGAGCGCAGCCAGGGCGAGGGGCGGGCCCGGCTGGCCGAGCTGGAGCACCAGCGGGAGGCGGCGCGGCAAGCCGAGCAGCGGGCAGGGGAGGGGATCGCATCCCTCCAGGCCCGGCTCCGCGCGGTGCGGAGGGAGCGGGACCATCTCCGGGAAGAACTCCTCCCCCGGGAGGTCGCCCGCCGTGAGTCGCTGGAGCGCGCCCTGGCGGCGGTGGGCCTGCCTGTCTCCGAGGTCCGCGACCCGCTCGGGACCTCCCACCGGCTGGCCACCCGGGAGGCCCTCGGGGCCCTCCTCGCCTCGCTGGATGCGGCATCGGTGGGGGTGGTCGATGGGCGTGGCTTCGTGCTCGCCGCCGAGGGCGACGAGCATGCGGCCCGGACCCTGGCACGGCTGGCGGCCGGCGTGGATCAGGCGCGGGAGGCCCTCACGGCGGCCCTCGGCGGTCCCCCCCGCGCGGTGAGCGCCGTGTTCGGCGTCCAGGGCTGGCACCTGCATCGCCTCTCCCGCGACGGGAGGCGGTGGCTGGGGGTCGCCGGGCCGGTCCACCTGCCCGACCGGGCCCTCCGGCTCGGCGTCCTCGAGCTGACGGGTGATCTGTCCATCCTCGAGGGGGAGGCTGCCGGCGTCGGTGCGCCGCCCCCGGCGTCGACGGGCACGCCGGCCCTGGATCGCTGGCTCGAGCGCTGGCAGGGGCTGCGGCTCCACCTGGATGCAGGCACCGATGATGGCGGGGCGGCCATGGATCCCCTCGAGACGGTCTCGGCGGCTCTCGGGCCCCTGTACGGGCGCCTGCAGCGCCAGGGCGTCGATCCCCAGGACGGGTGCGTGCGGGTGAGTTCCCAGGGCGACCTCACCCTCGCCGCCCAGGCCTTCTCGGTCGCGCCGATCCCCTCCCTCGCCGTCGTCCTGGCCCGTGCCGCCCTGCCTCCGGCCGCCCTGGACGAGCTCCGCGGCCTGGCGCGCTGGGCCGCCAGCCCGCCCTCGGAACCCACGGAGGTGCCCGCATGAAGCCCCCCCTCTACGCCTCGCAGCGCGACCGCCTGATCCAGGTCCAGCGCGCCCTCGACGTGGCCCTCGACGACCGCTCCCGCCTCAATCGTCGGATCCGACGCCTCCGCGATGCCCGCAAGGCCATCGAGGCGGGCGAGGTGCCGACCCTGCTCGACGAGCTCCTGCAGGACGAGCTGACCCCGGCCGTTTCCAAGAGCGCCCGGCCGTCGGCGGGGCCGCCCGCCGTGGCTCCGCCCGCTCCGGCGCCCGGGGCCTTCGGGGGGTTGGGCGCCCCGCTCCCCGCCGAGGGGCCCGCCCCCACGCCCCCGTCCGGCGTGGCGCCGGGGCTGCCCGCCTCGGTGGACGTGGGCGCCCTGCAGCGCCTCGACGAGGCCGAGCTGGACGGGCTCCCCTACGGCGTGGTCACCCTGGACCGGAACGGTCGGATCGTCGGCTACAACGACACCGAGAGCCGCATGGTCGGCCTCCCGCGGGCGGCCGTGCTCGGCCGCAACTTCTTCACCGACGTGGCGCCCTGCACCCGGGTGAAGGAGTTCGAGGGCCGCTTCCGGGAGCTCGTGAACCGCGGGGGCGGCCTCCCCACCACCAGCTTCGACTTCGTCTTCCGGTTCGAGCGCGGCCACCAGCACGTGAGCATCCTCATCTCGCCGGCCCGGCTGCGGGGGCGCTTCCACGTGAGCATGGTCCGCCGCTGAGGCGCTTCAGGCCCACCATCCCCGGGCCAGGGTCGCGCCCCGGGTGGCCATGGTCCAGAGGCCCAGGTGGTGGGCGGCCTCGTGATCGTGGATCTCGGGGATGTGGAAGGTGGCGCAGGCGTCGGGCAGCACCACGATGGAGAGCCCGGTGAGGGCCGCCACGTAGGCGGGCCGGTCCCGGTCGGGGTGAGCCTCGGTGAGCAGGCCGTGGTTGCGGGCCGAGAGGGCGGCCACCACGAAGTCGCTCACGCAGATGTCGGTGCACGCGCCCATGACCAGCAGCGTGCCCGGGTCGTGGTCCTTGACCCAGTCGCAGAAGGCGTTGGCGCCGGTCTCGCGGTCGATGGCGCCGACGAAGCCGTTGATGCAGTCCTTCCGGACCAGGGTGGTCTGGGGCAGGTCCAGGATCCAGGCCAGGTCGGGATCGATGGCCTCCTCCCCCGTGCCCCGGACCCCGTGGGCCGGGTAGGGGGGCTCGGGGATGTCGGGGTGGTGCGTGTCGAGGAAGACCAGCACCCGCAGGCGATCCCCGAGGGAGTCCCGGAGCGCGCGGATCTGACGGTCCACGGTCCGCACCATGGGCCGCATGCGCTCGGGATCGGCCAGGGGCCCCGCCCGGGTGAAGGCCACCCCCGGGTCCACCAGCACCACGCCCACGGTCCCGTCGCCGGACAGATCCACGCGGGCCTCGATCTCGAGGGGCAGCAGGCGGGCGAGATCGCTCAGGGGACCTCCGAGGGGGCGGGGACGACGAAGCGGGTGGACAGGGACGCGCCCCCGGGCGTGACGTCCCCTATCGCCCGGGGAGCAGGGCGGGCAGGTGGCGGAAGGCACGCCCGCGGTGGGAGATGGCGTTCTTCTCGTCCATCGAGAGCTCGGCCATGGTGCGGCCCGGTGCCTCGTCGGGCCAGAAGAGGGGGTCGTAGCCGAAGCCCCCCTCGCCCCTGGGTCGCGTGCCGATCCGCCCCTCGCAGCGGCCTTCGGCGGTCTCCTGGACCCCCTCGCCCACCAGCGCGAGGACGCAGCGGTACCGGGCGGTCCGGTCGGCGCGCTCCCCGAGCAGGGTCAGCAGGTGGGCATTGTTGGCCGCGTCGGTGCCCTCGGGGCTGAAGCGCTTGCTGTGGACCCCCGGTCGCCCTCCCAGGGCATCCACCTCGAGCCCCGAGTCATCGGCCACCACCAGCAGCCCGGTCCGCCGGTGGGCCTCCCGGGCCTTCTGGAGCGCGTTGGCGGTGAAGGTGTCGCCGTCTTCCGGCAGCTCGTCGGGGAGCCCCTCCACGTCGTCCAGGGAGAGGAGCCGGACCTGCGAGTCGGCCAGGATGCGGCGGATCTCCACCAGCTTGTGGGCGTTTCGGGTCGCGATGAGCAGGTCCATGGGGCCTCCAGGATCCCGGGCTAGCCGCTCGGAGGATCCCGGGCCGCTCGGAGACCGGACGCTCGGATGCGTCTGCGGGGTGGACGGCCGGTTCGGGGTGTGCAGGTGGAGCCGGGCGCGGCTGCGCTGCCTGGAGGACCCATGGATGCGCACGACGAGGATGGGCTGGTGGAGGCCCTGGCGGGTCGGAGCGAGCTCGAGGTGCTGCTGGAGCAGCTCGAGGAGCTGCTCGGAGAGGGGGTGACCACCGGCGATGACGCCCTCGAGGTGGCGGCCGTGGCCGGGCTGGCGGCGCGGCTCGACGCGGATCCCCAGGCGCTGGCGGATGCGCGGCGGTGGCTGGCCGAGGGGGGCCGCGAGATGGTCCGGGATGCACTGGACGACGTGGATCTGGACGAGCTGGTCGAGGCGCTGGACAACCTGGAGGGCGCCGACGATCACGACGTGGAGGAGGCGCTCTCGGATCTGGACGACGTGGTGGCGGCGGCGGTGTGGGCCGGCCTGGCGGATCGGGTGCGGGACGCCGGGCGTCGGACGGGGGCCCTGATCCGGCAGGTGCCGGATCCCTTCGCCTTCATGGCGGACACCGGGCGGCAGGTCGCGCGCTCGCGCGTGCTGGCCGAGGACCTGGAGACGCACGACTACTGGTTCGCCATCGCCGAGGCCGATGAGTGGTCCAGCGACTGACGAGCCGGACATCGGATGTCCGCATCGCCAGAAAATGACCGCATCTGAGCTGGGCCTCGGAGGACCGGAAAATCTTCCAGGGCCCATCATGAGGGGGGAAGGCCGATCCTGACCTGCGATCCTCGTGTGTTGCGCGAGGGATCGACGCTTGATGCTCGCGGACCCCTGCACTACTGTTCAGGTGTTCAGAGCGACGGAGGGCCCCATGGCGGGGGCCGGCACCGTCCGCCGGCGGGGGCCGGCGGGTCCGGGCCGGGCCAGCGGGGTCCGGGGAGTCTGCATGTCCGAGGGAGCTGCCTTGTCCCTCGACGCCCTTCGTGCGCGCATCCGCGCCCTCGAGGGGGGTCGGGTCACGCGTCGTCGTCCGCCATCCGGGGTGGACGCGCTGGATCGCCTGTTGGGGGGGCTGCCGGTCCCGGGCCTGGTCGAGCTCCACGGCCCGGCGGGCGCCGGCGCCACCCGGCTCGCCGCCCTGGCCCTGGCGGCCCATGCCCGTCGTGGTCAGCCGGTGGCGTGGATCGACGGCGCGCGCACCTTGTATCCCCCCGCCCTCGAAGCGCTGGGCCTGGACCTGGATGCGCTGCTGGTGGTGCGGCCCCCCGCCGGCCACCTGGTGTGGGCCACCGAGCAGATCCTGCGCAGCGGGGCCTTCCCGGCGGTGGCCGTGTCCGGGGTGGGGCGACTGGGGCGCGGGGGGCCCCGCTGGAGCCACGCCGCCGAGGTGGGGCGCACCACGGCGCTGGTGGTGGGCCGCGCCCCGCAGCGGGCCCTGCCCGCCGATGTGCGCCTCTCGGTCGATGGCCAGAGCGTCACGGTGGTGCGCGATCGGGCCGGGGCCTTCGGGCGCCGGCAGGATCTGCCCCCCTGGCCCGAGGCGGCCGATCCCTGGCCCTGGCGGGAGGCCCCCTGCGGCGCCCCGCCCGGGGAGGGGGAGCGCACACGCCCGGAGACCAGCCACACGGAACGGCCCCCTATCCGGGCTTCTC
>CAZPJM010000030.1:9846-28650 GCA_964586865.1 uncultured Enterobacteriaceae bacterium | reverse complement strand
GCGCAACAGGCAGATCGCCGGTGCAGCAGAGCGCGTCATGAGGGATGCGGGCTAGGACCGAGGAGGGAGCTTGGCTGGCCAAGTGACCGACGACGGGACAACGCTGAGAAGCCGGCGGGCGGGCCGGGCGACGGGAGTTTGCGTCACAGACTGCTAGGGCAGGTCGAGCCGGCCGTAGCCGTAGTCCTCATCCCAGAAGGCGCCGAAGGTCACCGTGGAGCAGCACGGGGGCTCGAACTCCACCGAGTTGACGCCGCCGGTGTTCCAGACGCTGCGCACGCCGCTGATGGTGAGCGCATAGGTCCGCCCCGAGTCGCACGAGTCGCTCCGGGCGATGCCCAGGTTGACGTAGCCGGCGTACGACCCGTTCAGGTAGATGTCGCGGAAGCCATTGCCCGTGGTGGAGAAGCCCTGGCGCCAGCGGAACGTGACCGTGTCCGGGTTCTGCTTGTAGATGTCGTCCCATTCGTAGGTGATCCCATCGCGGAACCACGAGAAGGTGGCGTGATAGCCGTCTTCGCCGTCCTCGGTGCAGCGGGTGCTGGTGGTGGGCAGCCCGGAGCTGTCCTCGATGACGTACTGAAGGTCCTCGGGACGGATGACCGAGCTGATGGTCACCGGGCCCACCGTGTCGGTGCCGTCCGAGACGGTCACGTTGCAGGCGTACTCCTCCTCGAGGGCCGTCTGGGCCTCGGGGATGGTGTCGTCCGCGTAGGTGGTGGTGTCGGCCAGACCCAGGTAGGCCGCGCCGTCCAGGTCCCAGGTGAACGTGTAGGTGAGGGGGTCGCCGTCGGCGTCGACCGACTCCACCGCGAGCCCGCACACGAGCGGCGCATCCGGGACGGTGGGCTCCGGCGTGAAGGCCAGCTCGGGCTCGCTCGGCGGCTTGTTGATCACCGGAAGGGCGCCCGAGGTGAAGGTCTCGCCGTCCTCCAGGCCGTCGTTCGGGACGATGGTGTAGGCGACGGTGTCACCGCGCTCGAAGGTGCCGTCGCCCGCGAGCATGGGGCCCGGCTCCGCCACCGCGGTGCCGTTGACCGTCCAGCCCCAGGTGAGCGTGACGGGGTCGCCGTCGGCGTCGAAGAGCGTGGGGCGCGGCTCGAGCACCGAGTCGGTGTAGACGACGAGCACGTTGAGGGCCACATCCTCGACGACGGGCGGCGCGTTCACGACCGTCACCGGATCGGCGGTGAAGGTGGTGCCGGTCTCGCGGCCGTCGGTGAGGGTGACCTGGACGCTCACCTCGTCGCCACGGCGGAAGAGGTCAGGCGTGAGCTGGACCTCTTCCGAGACGCCGCGGCCGTTCACCAGCCACCAGACCTCGAACTGGACGTCGTCGCCATCCGGGTCGACCGCGTTCTGGGCCGTGAAGGTGATGGGCTCGTTCCGGTTGGGGGCGGCCTGGTCGATGACCACGGCGTCGGCGGTGGGCACGGCGTTGCCGACCTCGTAGGTCTGGCTGGCCACCGGGGTGCCCAGGTCCTCGCCGTCAGTGGGCGTCAGCAGGCAGCCCACCCGGTCGCCCCGCTCGAACAGGTCCGGGGTCAGCGTGTCCGCGTTGCTGACCTCCACCCCGTTCACGTTCCAAAGGACCTGGTAGCCCTCGGGATCGCCATCGGGATCCTGGAAGCCGACGCCGATGCACTCGAGCGTGGAGTTGGCGAACACCGGGTTCGGCGAGAGGCGGGCGCCGGCGATGCTCGGCGGGGAGTTGGACACGGTGGTCTGCGCGATGACGGGCTCGGACTCGAGGAAGCCGTCATTGCCCGCGACCGTGACCTCCCAGGTGTCGCCCTTCACGAGCTGGTCGCCGGGGACGACCGGGTCGTCGATGCCGGCATCCTCACCGTTGCGGCTCCAGGAGAAGACCAGCCCCACATCGTCGCCGTCCGGGTCGGTGAAGCCGGGCGTCGCCACCAGGTCGACGCCGGCGCGGGCCTGGGCCGGCTTGAGGGTCACGATGCCGAAGGGGGCGGCATTGTCGATGGTGACCTCGGCGATGCCGGGCTCGTACCGCTCGCCGCTCTCGACGTCGATGGGCGTCACCTCGACGCGCCAGACCTGGTCGCGCTCGGTGAGCTCGGGGGGCACCTCGGTCGTCAGATCCTCGACGGGCTCGCCGTCCACGGTCCAGGCGACCGTGTACCGGATGCCGGTGCGCTCGGCGTACTGGATGCGCAGGGTGTCGTTGGTGCCCGGGCTCTCGGGGCTCACCAGGACCAGGGGCTCGTCGGGGGAGTCGCCGCAGCCGGAGAGGGCTGCCGCGACCAGGGCGGCGCCCACTCCGAGGGGGATGATGCGGCTCGGGGCCATGCTGCCTCCAGGACGTTTCCGGACGTCACGCACCGTCGCGCGACCGACGTCGTCAGGCCGGGAGTGTATCAAGATGGCGTCAACCCCTGTCAACAGGCAATCGGGGCGCGCGGGCATCCGGGCGATGCTCGCCCCGGACCGGCCGGGGGGCCCCTCGATGGCCGCGCCCCCGTGGTCGGCGCCGCGGCGGAGGGCCGGCCCCACGGGGAGGTCGGGTTAGGGCGCCCACTGGAGGCGCCCGTGCCCGGGCATGTCTGCATCCACGGACACTTCTACCAGCCGCCCCGCGAGGATCCCTGGACCGAGACGGTGCCTCGCCAGCCGTCCGCCCACCCGGCCCACGACTGGAACCACCGCATCACCGAGGAGTGCTACCGCCCCAACGCCGCCGCCCGCCTGCTGGGCCGGGGAGGGCGGATCCGGCAGGTGGTCAGCAACTACGCCCGGGTGAGCTTCGACGCCGGGCCCACCCTGCTGCGCTGGCTGGCCCGCCACGCTCCCGACGTGCACGACGCCATGATCGAGGGCGACCGGGCGGCGGTGGCCAGGTGGGGCCACGGCACGGCCATCGCGCAGGCCTACCACCACGCCATCCTGCCGCTGCTCGACGCCCGGGACCGCCGCACCGAGATCCGCTGGGCCCTGCGCGACTTCGCGCACCGCTTCGGGCGGGAGAGCGAGGGGATCTGGCTCCCCGAGTGCGCGGTCGACGTGGCCACCCTCGAGGACGTGGCGGCCGCCGGGATCCGCTTCACCATCCTGGCTCCCCAGCAGGTCGAGGCCGTCCGCGAGCGGGGCGGGCGGTGGCGGAAGGTGGGCGCGGGTGGCCCCGATCCCCGGCGCCCGTACCGGGTCCCCCTGCCTTCCGGGGCCCACGTGGACGTCTTCGTCTACGACGGCCCCACCTCCCAGGCCGTGGCCTTTGAGGGCCTCCTCGAGAAGGGGGAGCGCCTGGCGGACCGGGTGCGGCATCTGCCCCGCGCCGGCGACGAGCTCGGCCACATCGCCACGGACGGCGAGAGCTACGGGCACCACCACCGCTTCGGCGACATGGCCCTGGCCTACGCCCTCGAGCTCCTCGAGGCCGGCACCGACGTGCGGCTCACCCCGTACGCCGCCTTCCTGGCCACCCATCCGCCCACCGCCGAGGCCCGGATCGTCTCCCCCAGCTCCTGGTCCTGCGTGCACGGGGTGGAGCGCTGGCGCTCCGACTGCGGCTGCGGCACCGCCCCGGGGGGCGGCCGGTGGCGGGCCCCGCTCCGTGCGGCGGTGGACCGGCTCGCCGAGCGGGTCGATGCCCGGTGGGAGCCCGCGGCCGCCGAGCTCCTGGACGATCCCTGGTCCGCCCGCGACGACTACGTGGACTGCCTCCTCGAGCCCGGACGCGATGCGGTGGACGCCTGGCTCGACGCCCGGGCCCGCCGACCGCTGGACGAGGAGGATCGGCGTCGGGTTCTCGGGCTGCTCGAGCTCCAGCGGTTCCGCCTGATGGCTTTCACCTCGTGCGCCTGGTTCTTCGACGACCTGGACCGCCTGGAGCCCATCCAGATCCTGAAGCACGCCTGGAGGGCGGTGGATCTGGCCGCCGACCTCTTCCCCGACGCCGATCTGGCCGGCCCCCTCCGCCGCGACCTGGCCCAGGCGCGCAGCGGGCGACCGCGGGGCCGTACCGGGCCCCAGCTCCTGGACCGGGAGGTCCGTCCCTGCCACCGGGACGGGCTAGATGCGGCCGCCTTCCATGCCCTCACCCACGCCATCCGGCCCGGGTCGGGCTGGTGGCGCTACCGGGTGGACGAGGGGGAGAGCCGGGAGCGCCGCATCGGTCCCGGCCGCCTGACGGTCACCCGGGTCGAGGTCGAGGCCTCGCGCACCCGCCGCCGGGACCGGGCCCTGACCGTGTGCTGGTCGGCCCCCGGCGTGCTGAAGGCCGGGAGCCTCCCCGACGACGGCCGTGAGCTCGAGGACCTCCTCGCCGAGGCCGCCGAGGATCCCCCCACCACCACCGAGCGGCTGGCCGAGCGCCAGGTGGCGGCTCCCCAGGACCTCACCGAGGAAGACCGGGACCGCCTGGAGCAGCAGGCGCTGGAGCTGCTCGAGGCCGATCTGGTGCGCCTGTCCTGGGATGGGCGCCGGTGGTCCCACCTCCTGCCGGACCCCGACGACATGGACAGCCCGCCGGCGGTGCGGGCCGCCGCGTGGGCCTGGCGGCACGCCCACCTGGAGCAGGTGCTGGTGGACCCCTCCGCCACCGCCAGCGCCCACCTCCCCTCGGTGGCGGCCTCGCTGCCCGGCGCGGGCGAGGGGAAGCGCCTGCGGGCCGCCGCCCGCGAGGGTCTGCTCGAGCTGGTCGGGGGCCTGGACGGGGCGCGCCCCGAGACCCTCGATGCCCTGCTCGACCGGGTCCAGGCCCTGCGCACCGCCGGGCTCCTCCCCGACCTCTGGGAGGCCCAGAACGCCGTCCTCGCGCTGCTCCAGACCCCGGCCACCGCCGGGTGGCACCAGGCCCGTCGCCGGGCCGCCGAGCTCCTCCACCTCGACGTGGACCCCTTGTCGCCGGCCCGCGAGGGTCCAGGTTGAGCGACACATGACCGAGCCCCTGCCGTGATCCCCCTCTTCGCCATCCCAGCCGGCCTGGCGGCCCTGGCGGGACTCGTGATCCTGGCGGTCTGGTTCGGGGGCACGTGGTTCCGCTTCGCGCGCTACCACCGCCACACCGGGCGGGATCTCCCCGACGGGCCCGGCTGGCGTCACCGCCTGGCCACCTGGATCACCGAGGCCGATGCCCTCTTGCGGGTGGCGTGGTGGAAGGTCGAGGCCGGCCCGCGCCTCCTGGTCCCGCCGGACCCCGGGGTGCCGGTGCTGTGCGTCCACGGCTTCACCCAGGACCGCACCAACTTCACCGCCCTCCGGCGCCGCCTCTGGCGGGCGGGCCGGCCCTCCGAGGCCCTCGACCTGGGCCTGCCCGGCCGCCACCCGCGCCGCTACGCCCCGGCGCTGGCGAGCGCCATCCGCCGCATGCTGGAGACCTTTCCCGACCAGCCCCTGGACGTGGTCTGCCACAGCATGGGCGGCCTGATCCTGCGGGAGACGCTGCACGAGAACCCCGATCTCGCCGCCCGGGTGCGCACCATCCTCACCCTGGGCAGCCCGCACCACGGCACCGCCGCCGCCCGCGGGCCCCTCCGCGTCTGGCCCGAGGCCGGAGGGCTGCACCGGCGCTCCGACTGGATCGCCGAGCTGCCCGGCTTCGCCGAGACCGCCCCCGAGGCCCGGATCGTGACGGTGGCCGGCACGGCGGACTACGTCGTCTACCCGGTCGAGACCTGCCACCTGCCCGGCTCCGAGGCGGTGGACGCGGTGGGCCTGGGCCACGCCGGTCTGCTGGCCCATCCGGACGTGATGAGCTTGGTGGTGGACGTGCTCGAGGGGCGGCCGGTGCCCCGACGGGCCACCCTGCAGCGCCATGACCCGGCCCGGGCACCCGAGATCAGCGCAGCGCGCCCTCCCACTCCGGCTCCTTGAAGCCCACCAGCACCACCCCCTCGTCGGCGTCCAGGGCCAGGGGCCGCTTGAGGAGCATGGGGTCGGCGGCGAGGGCATCGAGCTGCTCGGCCTCCGAGACCCCGTCCTTCAGGCGCTGGCTCCAGCCCCCCGCGCGGTAGGCCTTGCCGGAGGTGTTGAAGAAGCGCTTCAGGGGCAGCCCCGAGCGGCGCCACGCGGACTCCAGGGTGGCCCGGTCGGGCGGGCTGTCCAGGATGGGGACGACGCGGTGATCGATGTCGTGGGCATCGAGCCACTTGCGGGCCTTGCGGCAGGTCCCGCAGCGGTCGTAGGCGTAGACGGTCAGGGCCATGGCACCTCCCAGGGGCCGGGCCCTATCCGCGCCACCGCGCGCCGCCACCCGGTCAGGCCCGGCGGCGTGGGACCTTGGGCGTGGGCATGGTCGCGTGGATCCGGCCCTGGAGCGCCGACAGGTCGACCCGATCGTCGTCGCCCTCCTCGATGAGGTTCTCGACGGCGCCGTGGATGGCCGCCCGCTGGTTGGCCGTGATGGTGAGGACGTAGCCGAGGGCCACCAGGGCCCGGCTCTCCAGGGGATCCAGGGTGCCGTCGGCCCGGCCCACCCAGTAGGCCAGCCCGTAGACCACGAGGGCCTCGTCGCGCGGCAGGGTGTCGATCTCCTCGAAGTCCACCGGCGCCTCGGTCGCCGCCTCGACGGTGGAGAGGGCGGGGCCGGTGAGGCCGGCCTGCCGGGCGATGTCGCGGACCACCTCGCGCTCCGAGGCGTCGAAGCCCCCGTCGACCCATCCGAAGGCCAGGAGGGTACGCAGGGCGTCGGTGGAGAGGAGCGGGGCGGAAGAGGTGGGGGAAACCATGAGGACCTCGGGCGTCAACGGTAGGCCAGACTACCGTGACTCCCCGGGTCGAGCCACCGGGATTCACCGGATGGACACGGGGTTGAACGCCCGGTAGCGTCCCGTCGGACGACCGAGGCCCACCATGTCCGCCACCCCCCTCGACCGTGCATCCCCCGCCGCCGCGTCGCCCCCGGGAGACGACGAGGCCCAGGCGGCGCGCCGGGCGATCCTGGAGGGCCCGCAAGGCCCGTTCCTGCGGGTCAAGGTGGCCGTCTACCGGGCCCTCTACCCCCAGGAGGGGGACAGCCGGTGGCTCGATTCGGCCATCATCACCCTCATCGCCTTGAACGTCCTCGCCGTCATCCTGGAGACCGAGGAGGCCTACAACGCGCCGTACCACATCGGCTTCGTGGTCTTCGAGTGGTTCAGCAGCCTCGTCTTCACCATCGAGTACGTGGCCCGGCTGTGGGTGGTGGATCTGGAGTACGACCCCCGCCGGCCCTGGCGCTCCCGGGCCCGGTACATCTTCTCCTTCATGGCGCTCGTCGACCTCGTCGCCATCCTCCCCTTCTACCTGCCCATGCTCATCACGCTGGACCTGCGCTTCGTCCGGGCCATCCGCCTGCTGCGCCTGTTCCGCATCCTCAAGACGGGCCGCTACGCCCACGCCGTGCGCACTGTCGCCGGGGTGTTCAGCCGGAAGAAGGAGGAGCTGGCCATGACCACCTTCATCCTGGTCCTGCTGCTCGTCCTGTCGGCGTCGGCCATGTACTTCGTCGAGCACCAGCCCCTGGTCGAGACCCTGGCGGATGGCACCGTGGTCCAGCGACAGGACCCGAACGATCCCTTCCGCTCCATCCCGGCGGCCATGTGGTGGGCGGTCATCACCCTCACCAGCGTGGGCTACGGCGACGTGGTCCCCCAGTCGGTGATGGGCAAGTTCGTGGCGGCCGTGGTCTCCCTGGTGGGCGTGGGCTTCGTGGCGCTGCCCACCGGCATCCTGGCCGCCGGCTTCGCCGAGGAGATCCGCGAGCAGCGGCTGCGGGGCGGCAAGCTCGACCTGCCCGGCTACTGCCCCCACTGCGGCGAGCCGGTCGTCCCCGAGGCCGACTACGACTGACGCGGACCGACCCTGGTGCATCATCCCACCCCTGGGACGGTCCCGTCGGGTGCCCGGGGGGCTGGCGGTGTACACCCTCCGAGCATGCTGACCCTGCTCCGATCCTGGTGGGCCCCCCGCGCGGCCCGCCCCTCCGAGGACCGCACCGACGGCACCGTCGACGGCGGTGGGCCCCCCGAGGCGCCCCGCGGCCTGCGGCGCTGGCTCGGGGTCTTCGCCTACAGCCGGCGGGCCCTGGCGCTGGTGTGGGCCACCAACCGCGGGCTGACGGTGATCATCGCCGCCCTCACCCTGGTGGCCGGCCTGCTGCCGCCCGCCATCGCGGCGGTGGGGGCCTTCATCGTCGATGGCGTGGTGGAGGCCCAGGGGACGGGCTCGCCCTGGGTGCCCCTCGGCTGGGTGGCGGTGGAGCTGGGGCTGGTGGTGGCCCTCGCGGCCGTCCAGCGCGGGCAGAACGTGTGCCAGAGCCTGCTCCGGGCCGAGCTCGGCCACCGGGTGAACCGGATGATCCTCGAGAAGGCCCTCACCCTGGACCTGACCCACTTCGAGGACAGCGCCTTCTACGACAAGCTCACCCGGGCCCGGCGCCAGGCCAGCTCCCGGCCCCTGTCGCTGGTGAACCGGACCTTCAGCCTGGTGCAGCAGGGGATCACCCTGGCCTCCTACGCGGGGCTGCTGTGGACCTTCTCGCCCCTGGCCGTGGGGGTGCTGGTGGTGGCCGGCCTGCCCGCCTTCTTCGTCGAGACGCGCTTCTCCGGCGAGGCCTTCCGGCTCTTCAAGTGGCGGAGCCCCGAGACCCGGCAGCAGATGTACCTCGAGACGGTGCTCGCCCGGGAGGACCACGCCAAGGAGGTCCAGCTCCTGGGCCTCGGGCCGACGCTGCTGTCGCGCTACACCCGCATCTTCGACCGGGTCTACGCCGAGGACCGCAGCCTCACCCTGCGGCGGGGGGCGTGGGGCCTGGCGATGGGCCTGCTGTCCACCCTGGCCTTCTACGGTGCCTATGCCTGGATCGCCGTGGCGGCCGTCTTCGGCAGCATCACCCTCGGCGCCATGACCATGTACCTGGTCATCTTCAAGCAGGGCCAAGGCGCCTTCAGCAGCGCGCTCGGCACCATCGGCGGCATGTACGAGGACAACCTCTACGTGAGCCTGCTCTACGAGTACCTCGAGCAGGAGACGGGCCGGGAGGCCGACGGGGGCGGACTGGCGGGCCCCGATCCGGGGGATGGCCTGCGCTTCGAGGATGTCTGGTTCACCTATCCAGGGGCCGCGGCACCCGCGCTGCGCGGGGTGAGCCTGCACCTGCCGCCGGGCCGCAAGCTGGCGCTGGTGGGCGAGAACGGGTCGGGCAAGACCACCCTGGTCAAGCTCATGACCCGGCTCTACCGGCCCTCCTCGGGGCGGATCACCCTGGACGGGCTGGACCTGGACCGCTGGGATCCGGTGGCCCTGCGGGCCCGGATCGGCGTGCTCTTCCAGGACTTCGTCCGCTACCAGCTCACGGTGGGCGAGAACATCGGCGTGGGCGACGTGGACGCCCTCGAGGATCGCGACCGCCAGGAGGCCGCCGCCGACCGGGCGCTGGCCACACCGGTGCTGGAGCGCCTGCCGGCCGGCCTGGACACCCAGCTCGGCCGCTGGTTCGCGGACGGCCAGGAGCTGTCGGGGGGCCAGTGGCAGAAGGTGGCCCTCGCCCGCCTCTTCATGCGGGAGACCGCCGATCTGCTCATCCTGGACGAGCCCACCGCCGCCATGGACGCCGAGGCCGAGGCCCGGCTCTTCGAGGAGTTCCGGGCCCGCACCGAGGGCCGGATGGCGGTGGTGATCAGCCACCGCTTCAGCACGGTGCGCATGGCGGACCACATCGTGGTCCTGCACCGCGGCGAGGTGGTCGAGGAAGGGGACCACGCGGCCCTCATGGCCCGCGGTGGGCGCTACGCCCGGCTCTTCGAGCTCCAGGCCCGGGGCTACCGGCGCTGAGCGCGGCGCCGGCGCGCTCGGGGGCGGCGCTCGGACCCTACTTGGCGGGCACGCCATCCGGCGCGGGGGCCCGCTCGGGCAAGCCCGGCGTGCCCGAGGTCTCGGGATGTCGGGCCACGTGGTCGGCCTTGAGCATGCGGGCCGTCCGGCGGCTGCCGTCGTGGCTCCACCCCGGGGGCCCGAAGACGTAGCCGAGGCGCTGGCCCACGGTCAGGCCGGGCCGGGTGGCGTCCTTCACCATCTGCCAGGCCTCGTGGTAGGCGATCCGGAGGGGGTTGAAGGTCCCCAGGTCCTTCACGAGCCCGTACTGGACGGGCTCCTCGTCCAGCTCGGGCACGAAGGTCCCGAAGAGGCGGTCCCAGATGATGAAGGTGCCGGCGTAGTTGGCGTCCAGGTAGCGGGCGTTGCGGCCGTGGTGGACGCGGTGGTGGGAGGGCGTGTTCATGACCAGCTCGAACCACCACGGCAGGCGCCGGACGGTCTCGGTGTGGATCCAGAACTGGTAGATGAGGTTCATGGAGCCGGTCAGCGCCAGCAGCGCTGGGTGGACCCCGATGAGGACCAGGGGAACCCGCAGCAGGAAAGAGCCGTTGAACGGGCCCGACCACTCCTGCCGCAGGGCGGTGGACAGGTTGTAGTGCTGGCTCGAGTGATGGGTGATGTGGCCGAAGGCCCACCAGATCCGGCTCTCGTGGGCGAGGCGGTGGTACCAGTAGTAGCGGAAGTCGTTGAGGACGAAGGCCACCGCGATGGCCCACATCGAGAAGCCCAGGTCGAAGACCCGGAACTGCCAGAACCAGAACAGGACCCCATAGCTGATGAAGCCGAAGACGAGCCCGATGGCCAGGTTGCCGGCCCCCATGCCCAGGCTGGCCGCCGCATCGCGCGTCTCGTAGTGGGCCCGCCGGGTCAGGTGGCCGAGCACCACCTCGAGGACGAGCAACGCCACGAAGACGGGCACGGCCAGGGGGAGCAGGTCGGGGAGATCAGGCACGTCCATCAGCGGCCTCCGAGCGCCCCTTCTTAAGTGCCTCGAGGGTCGACAGCCAGGAATCGCGGGTGGCTGCATCGGCGAGCGGCAGGCGCAGGCGGGGGAAGCCCGGGTCGGAGAGGCGCAGCTCCAGGCCCGCCTCGAGGGGACGGACCCGGAGGGGGGCGCCAGGCTCGAGGATCCGCACCGCCAGGCGATCGCCCAGCGGGCGCACCACCGCGACCCCCCCGCCGGGAAGCACCGCCAGGGCGGCCGAGCTGTCGTCGGCCAGGGTGATGGGCACCTCCACCGGCTCGCCCAGATCGGCGGCCAGGCGTGCCCGCACCGCATCGGGGCCGTCCAGGCGAGGGGGCGCCGTGTGGCCGAGCAGGTGGACGAGCAGCAGGGTGGTGCCCACGCCCACGACCACGATGACCAGCAGGATGGGGAGAGGGATGGTCAAGGAGGGGACCTCCGCGGCAGGAGGGACCTATCACACACCGGGGGGCGGGCCGACCCGCGCCCTACTCGCAGAGCGGGCCTTCCCACGTCCCCTCTTGACCCTCGGCCCGCGGTGCGTGCCTTGCGCTCCACCCCACTCCCGGAGTCCTCATGACCACCGCCCTCGTCACCGGCGCCAACCGCGGCATCGGCCTCTCCCTGGTCCAGCACCTCACCCGGCGCGGTGACACGGTCATCGCCTGCTGCCGCACGCCCTCCGAGGCCCTCGAGGCCACCGGGGCCCGCATCGAGCGCCTGGAGGTGACCGATGGGGAGCAGATCGACGCCTTGGCCGAGCGGCTCGGGGACACCACCCTCGACCTGCTGATCCACAACGCGGGGATCCTGCGCCGGAACCAGCTCGGCCAGCTCGACGTGGACACCATCCGGCAGCAGTTCGAGGTCAACGCCCTGGGGCCGCTGCGCCTCACCGACGGGCTGCGCCGGCACCTGAAGCGCGGCAGCAAGGTGGGCATCGTGACCAGCCGCATGGGCAGCATCGGCGACAACACCTCGGGGGGCGCCTACGGCTACCGCATGAGCAAGGCCGCCGTGAACGCGGCGGGCCGCTCGCTGGCGCACGACCTGAAGGACCAGGGGGTGGCCGTGATCCTGCTCCACCCTGGCTGGGTGCAGACCGACATGACCGCGGGGCGCGGGAACTGGGGCCCGGACGAGGCGGCCGCCGGGCTGCTGGCCCGCCTGGACGAGCTGGACCTGGACCACACCGGCACCTTCCGCCACGCCAGCGGCGAGGCCCTGCCCTGGTAGGGGCGGCTCAGCCGTCGTCGGGGTCGACGCCCTCGATGAGCACGGCCCCATCCACCAGCCGCCACCGCACGTCCACCCGCGCCAGCCGGGTGGCGTAGGCCCGATCCGCGTCGCGGCCATCGGCCCGGTGGCGGGCCTTGTGGGTGCTGGGGCGCGGGTCCTGAGCGAGGACCTGCTCGATGAGCGGCACCAGGGACGGCGCCGTGGACGCGCGCAACCCGGGCGCCCACCGCACGGGCACCCTGGGCGGCGGCCCGGGAACCCAGTCCACCGTGGCCTCGGGGATGGCGTCCACGTAGGCCAGGTAGGGCTTGATGTCGTAGACGGGGGTGCCGTCCACCAGGTCCACGCCCCCCACCACCACGGTGGCCGTGCCGCCTCGCCGCTCCACCCCCACGAGCCGGCAGACGGACAGGCCGAGCCGGTTGGGCCGGAACGGGCTGCGGGTCGCCAGGACGCCGATCCGCGTGTTCCCGCCGAGGCGCGGCGGCCGGACCTTGTTGCGGGTCCGGTCCTCGGGGACGTGGTGGAAGCCCCACAGCAGCCACACGTGCGAGCACCCCTCGAGCCCGTCGGCGGCGCCGGCCAGGTGCGCTGGCAGGGTCAGCCGCCCCTCGGCCGCGGGGACCAGGGCCGGCTGGCGGGGCACGCCGTACTTGTCGGGAAAGGGCGTGCGCATGCGGCCCAGCGCCGTCAGCCTCACCGCATCCTCGCTCATCCGCACCTCGCCGCCCCGGGGTAGGCCCGGAGCGGCGAGCGGTCCAGCCCGCCCCGGTCAGGACCTGGAGTGGCCCCAGCCCACCACCTCGGCCTCGATCTGCCGGTAGAGGATGTCGTCCAGGTTGTTGCTTGCGACAGGGCCGGTGACGCCATGGTCGGCGGCGCTGGCGGCGGTGGAGCCGTACTCGATGAAGATGAACTGGCCCCGGGTGAGCTGGGCCGTCTGCCGGAAGACCAGGCTGCCGAAGTCGTCGAGGCCGCTGGCCGCCACGGTGTGGATGCGGATGCCGTGGGTGAGCGCGGCCCGGGAGGCGTCGGCGTAGGTGGTGTCGTCCTGGTAGTCCATGTGGGGCGGCGCATCCGCCACGAGGAAGGCCATGCGCGCGGCGCCGGGGCGCCAGTCCATGGCGCCCACCGCCACGGAGAGACCCTGGTTCAGGGACTCGGGGCCATCGCCGCCCCCGCCGGCATGGATCCCCTGGAGCAGGGCGTCGAAGGCCTGCACATCGGCGGTCAGCGGGGTGTGCCGGGTGAGGTATTCATCGCCCACGTCCCGGTAGAGGACGGCCCCGTAGCGGAGGTCCACCCGCTGCTGGAGGCCCCGCACCCGCTCGGTGAGCGACAGGAGGGTCTGCTTGATGCGGGCGATCTCGTCGGACATGGAGCCCGTCGTGTCGATGACGAAGACCACATCGAGGGCCACCACCCGGTCATCGGCGTAGGTGGGCAGGTCGAGCCGCACGGTCTCGGTGCGCCCGTCCCACCGCGCGCTCACCACCTCGCCCTGGTACTCGGCCTGCACGAGCCAGTCGCCGGTGCCGTCGGCCGAGGTGTCCCCGTCCAGGCGCGGGTAGAACGGCGCCTTGCCGTCGCCGTAGGTGGTCCCGTTCCACGCCACCCGGTCCTCGGCCCGGTCCACGATGGCGATGCGGGCCCCGGGCACCGGATCGCCGCCCCGATCCACCACCTCCACGAAGCGGCGGTGGGAGACGTCCATGTGGACGTGGTTGCCGGCGACGCCCGGGCGATCCTTCCACCCGGCCACGAAGTCGAGGAAGGCCGCCAGATCCGCGTTGTCGTCGGTGCTGCCGGCCTTGAGCCGGGCCGGAGCCTGGGCCGCCACGCGGTGGCGGGTATCGGCGCGCGACGCGGTCGCCGTCGGGGCCTCGGCCGACAGGTCGCCGAGCATCCCCACCGCGTCGGCCGATCCGCCCCCGCCGAGACCGGACCCCCTCGTACCCAGGCCGCCGGAGCCCACGACCATCCCCTCGTCCATGGCGATGGCGCGCTCCTCCACCGGACCGTGGGGGATGGACCGGGTTGGAGCCAGCATACGCCGACCCCCGGCGGCCGCCCGACCGCCAGCCCGCCGGTCGACCCACGCCGCGGTGCGCCCCTCCTCGACGGGCACGCTCGCCAGCGACGACGACAGGGCGAGCGCCCCGCGGGAGGCGTCCCAGTGGAAGCCCGCACGCCGGGCCGGGGCCGGGATGACGTCCGTGTCCACGTCCTCGTCGTGGTCCAGGTCGGTCGCGTCGTCGACCCCGGTGGCGTGGGCGACACCGTCGAGGGAGCCGTCCCCGGGAACCGGGCTGTCGGTGGGGACCCCGCCCAGCCGGGTGCAGGCGACGAGGGCGAGGGGGAGCAGGATGGACAGGGTGCGCATGGGGTTCCTCCGTGTCGGGATGCACCCCCCCAACGCCGCCCCTCCGGGGCCCTTACACGCGCCCCGAGCTTCCCGTAGTTGCCGGCGGGGGCGCGACGGTCCATCCTTGGGCGAACCAGGGGTTCCCATGCGCCGCGTCTTGAGCCTGTCCCTCCTCCTCGCTGGCTGCGGGGAGGAACCCGCCGATACCGATACCTCCGCCACCTGCCCCCGGATGGTGGCCTCGGCCGAGGTCCTCACCCTGACCGACGTGCTCTTCACGACCCCCCGCGCGGTCGATCTGCTGGTGGACAACCGCTGCGACGAGGGCCCGGACCTGGTCCTCGAGCGCACCGAGGAGCCCCTGCCCGAGGGGTTCGAGGTCGGGGAGGGGCCATGGACCGTGCCCCCCGGGGGCCGTGCCGAGATCCCCATCACCTTCACGGCGGCCGACTACACGCCCGTCGAGGGCGCCCTGGTCCTGTCCACCACCGACCCCGACCGCCCGGCCCTGCGCATCCCCCTCACGGGCGAGCCCGCCGGCGACCAGGACCTGGACGGCTTCGACGCCACCGAGGTCGGCGGCGAGGACTGCGACGACGCCGATCCGGGGATCTACCCGGGCCGGGACGACCTGGCGGACGGCCTGGACCAGGACTG
Source organism: uncultured Enterobacteriaceae bacterium (assembly GCA_964586865.1). GTDB lineage: Bacteria > Myxococcota_A > UBA796 > UBA796 > REDI01. Next base: position 13,609 of record CAZPJM010000030.1, on the reverse strand, counting down.
CGACGGTCGCATCGACGAGGGTGCCATCCAGCCCGGCGACGTGCTCATCACCGAGCTCCTCACCTCGGTGCCGGGAAGCGACTTCCGCCAGCAGTGGCTCGAGGTCCACAACACCTCCGGCCGGTCGGTCGACCTGTCGGGGTGGACCCTGGACATGGGCGGCCGGCGCTTCACCCTCACCGAGGCCGTCCCCCTGGAGCCCGGGGGATGGGGGCTGCTGACCCGCAGCACGGACCCCGAGCTCACCGGCGTCGAGACGCCCCTCGCCGTCCTCGACGGCCCGGACCAGCCCATCTCCAGCGCGGGCGACTTCGTCGCGACCCTCGCCGTGGAGGAACGCCCGATCCATCGCCTGGACGGCGCCCCCCTCCCCGAGCCCGCCCTCCGGCGCGCCATCCAGCTCGACCCCACCCGCACCACCCTGTCCGACGCCGCGGTGGGCAGCTCCTGGTGCCGCGCCGACACGGTGGCCGAGAACGGCGTGGTCGCCACGCCGGCGGCCGCCAACACCTGGTGCCCGACGGTGGACCACGACGGGGACGGCACCCCCCTCGAGGACGACTGCGACGACACGGATCCCCTGCGGGGGCCCGAGGTGATGGAGCGCCTGGACCGCCGCGACAACGACTGCAACGACATCGTGGACGATCTGGCCTACGAGGACCGCAGCGGCGAGGCCCGCTTCGCCACCACCTTCCAGATGAAGGCCCCCTCCCTGGCAGATCTGGACGACGACGGCGCGAACGAGGTCATCCTCACCACCGACCGGCCGGATGGACAGCGGGTGTGGGTGCTGGACGGCGCAGCCTTCAACGGCGTGCCCTTCGAGCCCGCCCTCCGCAACGAGGTGGAGGTGGTGGTCGACCTGGCGGCGCCGGTGGGCCGGGCCCCGGACCGGGCCCCGGATCTGGACGGGGATGGGATCGACGACCTGATCCTCCCGGCCGTGGACGCCCCCGCGCGGACCCTGGCGTGGATCCACCACGAGGGCCTGCCGCCCGCCGATCGGGCGGACTGGGACGTGGTGGTGACCCGCCCCGATGCCCCGGTGTGGAGCCGGTGGCATGGGACGGCCGCGGGCGGCGATCTGGACGGTGACGGGGTGGACGAGCTGATCCTGGGGGCCGGCGGCGATCTGGAGCGCTTCGGCACCGTGTGGGTGGCCGCCCTGGACGGGGCCGCCGGCATCCTCTCGGTGGCCGACCTCTCGGGGCGGGCCTGGAGCGGGGACGCCCCCGAGGATGCGGTGGGCACCGCCCTCGCTTCGGGGGACCTGGACGGGGACGGCTACGACGACGTGGTCGTGCGCGGCGACGGCGGCCGCAGCGCCTACATCGTCGCAGGCGGCACCGGCCTGCCCGCCGACGGGCCGCTCCGCGACGCCGCCGATTCCCGCATGCCCATCTCGGCGGGGGGCCCCGTGGCGGGCGGTCTGATGATCGCCGATCTGGAGGCGGACGGCGCCCTCGATCTGGTGGTCGCCGGGAGGGAGGCGCTCGAGATCTGGTTCGGATCCGAGCCGCTCCTCAGCCGGCTCCGGCTGCCCGACCGGACGGTCGAGGCCCCCGAGGACGGCCTCTTCAACGCCAGCGCGGTGGGCGACATCGACCACGATGGTGCCTCGGAGGTGGCCCTCGGTCTGCAGTGGTCCGGCCGCACGGGCACCACCACCGCCATCCACCTCTTCGACGGGACCCTCCTCGAGAGCTCGGACCCCGTGAGCTGGGACGCCCCGACGGGCCAGGTCGCGGGCCGACAGACCCCACCCCAGGTCACCACCGGCTTCGGCGAGGCCATCGCCCTCGGCGCCGTCTTCGGCGGCCTGGGAGACGACCTCCTGGTGGCCGAGCCCGGCCGCGAGGACGGCACCGGCGCGCCCTTCCCGACCTTGTGGGCCTACCCCGGGGAGTGAGCGCTCGGGACGGCACGCCCGTCGCGCCCTCCCGGTCCGGCGGGCGGGTCCGGGCCGACGGCGATACGCGCCGGGGCCCGGAGGCTCCCATGCACACAGCCCTCACCATCGCTGGCTCCGACTCGGGCGGCGGCGCCGGAATCCAGGCCGATCTCAAGGCCTTTCAGGCCAATGGCGTGTTCGGCATGTCGGTGATCACCGCCATCACGGCCCAGAACACCCGCACCGTCACCCGGGCCGAGGCCCTTTCCCCGGAGCTGGTGCGGGCCCAGCTCGACGCCGTGCTGGACGATCTGCCCGTCGGCGCCGTCAAGACGGGCATGCTCGCGGAGAGCGCCATCATCGAGGTCGTGGCCGACGTCCTCGCCGAGCACCCCCACCTGCCCCTGGTGGTGGATCCGGTGATGATCTCCAAGTCCGGCAGCCCCCTCATCGCCGACGAGGCCATCTCCACCCTGGTCACACGCCTGCTCCCCCTGACCACCGTCCTCACCCCGAACGCCCACGAGGCCGCCCGCCTGCTCGACCGTCCGGTCACCACCTTGACCGAGGCCGAGGGCGCCGTCCGGGACCTGGGCGCACTGGGGCCCCGGGCGGTGCTGCTGAAGGGGGGGCACCTGGAGGGGACCGACGAGGCCGTGGACCTGCTCTGGGACGGCGCCGCGCTGCACCGCTTCGCCGCGCCGCGGGTCGACACCCCCCACACCCACGGCACGGGCTGCACCACCGCCGCCGCCCTGGCGGCCAACCTGTCCCGGGGGCTCCCGCTGGTCGAGGCCATCGACCGGACCAAGCGCTACGTCCACGGGGCCATCGTCCACGCCCTGCCCCTGGGCGGGGGCCACGGCCCCACCCACCACTTCTGGTTCCTCGAGGGCACGGGCCTCTTCCCGGCCGACGACCGGTAGCCGTCCGGCCCGGCGCCCGGGGCGATCAGCCCTCGCCGCCCTCGGCCGACTCGACCGCGGCCACCGCCGCCTCGGGGCTCTGCTGGCCGTAGGCGACGCCGAGCAGTGCCGGCAGGTAGCGGTCCGTCATGACGACGTTCATGAAGACCAGGTGCTGCACCATCTCGACCGAGGGCTCGACCCCGCGGACGTCCACGCTGGTCTTGTACCGGATCTCCCCGTCGCGCACGTCCATCTCCCAGTTGCCCAGGATGAGCCCGTAGTTGATCCGGCACAGGGCCTCGGCCACGGCCGGGCGGCGATCGGCGGGGATGGTGTTGGAGGGCAGGCTGTAGACCAGCAGCTTCTGCCCGTCGTCCACATCGCGGGCCACCACCACCCACTCGCCGGCCTCGCCCTTGAAGCGCATCCGCAGGGCATTGCCCTCGGGGTGCTCCTCGTAGGCCCACTTCTCCTGGTCCAGGAATGCCTTGACCGTCTCGAGCGTCGCCGTCATGCCGCCTCCGGGTGGGTGCGGCGCGACGCTACCAGCCCCCACCCGACCGCACCACCCCCGGCGGCATCTCCTCGGAGAATACGATAGGGCCGCGATCCACGAGGAGGTGAGCATGGCCGGCACCCGCATCGAGGCCTGGGTCCGCGGGCGCTTCGTCGAGGTGCCCGGCGCCCGGGCCGAGCGGCTCCGCGCCAATGCCTGGACGGTCCACCTGCCCCGCACCGAGGCCGTGTCCCGGGCCCTGCGCCTGAAGGGTGGCGTCCGCCTCGACGCCCTCGACGACCTGGTGCTCGCCCTGGACGCGGAGGAGGCCGCCCAGGTGGTCCCGAGCCGGGAGACCGCCGACGCGGTCGAGGTCACCGTCCTGCTGTAGCCCGCGGCCCGGGGAGACGGCCGACGCGGTCGAGGTCACCGTCCTGCTGTAGCCCGCGGCCCGGGGAGACGGCC
>CAZPJM010000030.1:0-9746 GCA_964586865.1 uncultured Enterobacteriaceae bacterium | reverse complement strand
GACGCGGTCGAGGTCACCGTCCTGCTGCAGCCCGCGGCCCGGGAGGGAGTCGGGGCTCACCGCGTCCGCGCCGCCCTCCGGATCGCCGACCGGCATCTCGCAGGTCTCGCCATTGCAGCAGGCGTCCTGGTTGAGCCCGAACATGGGGCAGCCGCTGTGCAGGCAGGCGCCGTGCCCGTGGACGGGCTGGAGCTTCGAGCCGCAGAACCGACAGCGCATGCAACCTCCGGCCCCGGAGTCTACCGGCATGGGCCGGCCCCCCGCCCCTGCCCCGCCAGACGATCTCGCTCCCGCGCCGGTCACCTGGCTGTCACCCCCGGTCACGCCGCCCCCCCTTGTCACCGTGCCGCCGGGCGCGTACCCCACCGGAAGGTCCGCCCGCCCTCGGGGGTCGGCCGACCCGCCCTGGAGGTCCCCGTGTCCCTCGCGCGCTCCGCTGCCCTCCTCCTCGCCGTGACCCTCCCCCCGGTGGCCCTGGCCAGCCCGGTGGCCACCCTCCGCGGCACCGTCACCGACCTGCCGCTCTACGGCGGCACCGGTGGTGGTGCCTTCTCGGATGCCTGTCCCGACGGCTACGCGGTCACCGGCTTCCGCCAGCGGCCCGCCTTCCCCGCCCCCGGGACCATCTACGTCTCCCAGGCGCGCGCCACCTGCACCGAGGTCTCGGTGGACCCGGTGACCGGCACCGTCACGTTCGGGCTCACCGCGTCGACCCCCGCCCGCGGCAGCACCTAAGCCTTCGCAGAGCGGCGCACCGACTGCGCCCGCGGCGAGGTCGTGGTGGGGCTCCGGGTCCGCTACAACGCCTATGTGCTCCAGATCCAGCCCGAGTGCGCCGCGCTCGCCTGGGACACGACCACCCGCTCCTTCACCACCTCGGGGGCCTACCTGGACGCGGCCATCGGCACCCTGGCCGGCACCGGGAGCTGGTCCACGGTGGAGCGGTGCAGCGCCGGCGAGGTCCTCATCGGTCCCCGCGGCCGCTCCGGGAGCTGGACGGACGCCTACGCCGGCCGGTGCGCCAGCCTCTCCCCCGACTCGGACGGGGACGGCACGCCGGATGCCGATGATCCGGACGACGATGGGGACGGCATCGACGACGTGGACGAGGATCTCGACGGTGACGGCGACTTCGACGCCGACGACGACACGGACGGGGACGGCATCCCGGACGTGTACGACCCGGACGACGACGGCGACGGTGTGCCCACCATCGACGAGGACCCCGACGGCGACGGGGATCCGCTCACCGATGACACCGACCGCGACAAGATCCCCGACTACCTGGACCCGGACGACGACGGCGACGGCATCCCCACCCGGGACGAGGATCACGACGGGGACGACGATCCCCTCACGGACGACACGGACGGGGATGGCATCCCGGACTACCTCGAGGCGGACGATGACGGCGACGGCATCCCCACCGCCGACGAGGACCGGGACGGCTCGGGCACCCCGTTCGACGACGACGCCGACGGCGACCGGATCCCCGACTTCCTCGAGGCCGACGCGGACGATGACGGTCTCGACGACGGTGAGGAGCGGGTGCGGGGGACCTCGCCCGTCGACGCGGACACGGACGACGATGCGCTCGAAGACGGGGACGAGGTGGACCGGGGCACCGACCCGCTCCTGGCCGACACGGACGGGGATGGTCTCGAGGACGGCGAGGAGATCGTCTTCGGCACCGATCCCCTGCTGGAGGACACGGACGGGGGCGGGAGCACCGACGGCAGCGAGCTCTCGCGGGACGGCACCGACCCCCTCGACCCCTCGGACGACCTGGCCGACAGCGACGGCGACGGGCTGACCGACTGGGAGGAGCGGAGCACCGGCACCGACCCCGAGGTGGCCGACTCGGACGGGGACGGCCTGGAGGACGGCGACGAGGTCGACCAGGGCACCGACCCGCTGGTGGGCGACTCGGACGGCGACGGGGTCCTGGACGGCGACGAGGTCGACGCGGGCACCGACCCCCTCCTGGCGGACACGGACGACGACGGCCTCGACGACGGCGAAGAGCGGGACCGCCGCACGGATCCGCTCGACGACGACTCGGACGACGACGGGCTGATCGACGGCGACGAGGTCGGCCGGGGCACCGACCCGCTCCGGGCAGACACGGACGAGGATGGCCTCGACGACGGAGCCGAGGTCCTGGACGGGACCGATCCGCTCGACGAGGACACCGACGATGACGGCCTCGACGACGGGGTCGAGGTGGACCTGGGGACGGATCCCCTCGACGCGGATACGGACGGGGATGGCCTCACCGACGGCGACGAGGCGGGGGGCGACACGGATCCGCTCCGGGCCGACACGGACGAGGACGGCTTGTCGGACGGCGACGAGCTGGACCGGGGCACCGACCCCACCCTGCCCGACACCGATCAGGACGGCGCCACCGATGGTGACGAGGTCGACGCGGGCACCGACCCGCTGGAGCGGGACACGGACCAGGATGGCCTCACCGACGGCGACGAGGCCGCGCTCGGCACGGATCCCCTCGACGACGACTCGGACGACGACGGCTTCCTGGACGGGGACGAGACCGGAGCCGGCACGGATCCGCTGGACCCGGCCGATCCACCGGCCGACGAGGGCCTGACCGCCTCCACCGAGGGCGCCGGGTGTGGCTGCGCCCACGGCGGGGCGACCCCCACCGGCCTGGGCGTGCTGCTGCTGATGGGGCTGGCCGGCCTCCGCCGCCGACGCTGAGGCGCCTCAGCCCTCGGAGGGGTCGGGTCCGAACCGGGGTGGGCGCCGCTCCAAGAGGGCCGCCACGCCCTCGTCGTGGTCGGGCGTGTTCTGGACGATGCCCTGGTAGGTGGCCGCCATCTCGAGCGCCGCGTGCAGGGGCAGATCCCAGGCCGCATAGGCGGCCCGCTTGGCGAGCTGCACGGCCTGGGGGGCGTTGGCGGCCAGCACCCGGGCCCGGTCCCGCGCCGCCGCGGTCAGATCCTCGGGGGCCACCACCTGGTGCACCAACCCCAGGGAGAGCGCCTCGTCGGCGTCCACCAGCCGCCCGGTCAGCACCAGATCCAGCGCCCGGGGCAGACCGATGGTGCGGGCCAGGAAGTAGGCGCCCCCATCGCCCGGGACGAGGCCGAGACGCACGAAGGTGGAGCCGAGCCGGGCCCCGCGGGCCAGCACCCGCACATCACACATGCAGGCCAGATCCAGCCCGGCCCCGATGGCCGGCCCGTTGATGGCGGCGATGACGGGCTTGTCGAAGCGGGCCAGCCGCCGGGGGACCCGATGGATCCCGCGCAGGTAGCGCCCACGCAGGGTCGCTGGATCCCCTTGGAACATCCCCGTGTGATCCCGCATCGCCTTGAGATCGCCGCCAGCGCTGAAGGCCGGGCCGGCGCCGGTCAGGATGACCACCCGGACGTCCTCGTCCGCATCGAGCTCGTCGATGGCCTCCACGAAGGCGTCCAGCATCGGATCCGACCAGGCGTTGCGGGCCTCGGGCCGATCCAGGATCAGCCAGGCGGTGTGGGGCACCTCGGGATCGCGCGCGATCCGCACCGGATCCGGGGACATGGGACCTCCCGATCCCCCGGTAGTGCATCCGCCAGCGGGGTGCCGCCCCGTCCGGCCCCCGGACACCACCCCCCCGGATGGGCAGCCGACCCCGCGTGCCGCGGCTTCGTCACAGACGGCCGCCCCTCCCGGTGCTAGCGTTGGGGGGCCGGTCGGGAGGCCCCATGCGTCGCACCCTCGCCCTCGCGCTCGCCCTCGCCCCCGGGGCCCTGGTCACGGGCTCCATCCTGCAGCCGACCCCCGCCCATGCGGTCTACGAGGTCTGCAACCCCTACAGCCTGCAGGAGTTCCGCGACGGCATGGCGGCCATCGAGAAGGCCTTCGAGGACTACGACCTGAACGAGGCCCGCTACCAGGCCGAGCTCGCCGAGAAGCTCGCCCGCTGCGTGGACTCCCCGGTCACCCCGGCCGACGTGGCCCGCTTCGCCCGACTCCGCGCGCAGATGTACTTCTTCGACCAGAAGCTCGATTCGGCCGCCCGGTGGATGCTCGTGGCCCTGGCCGCCAACGGCTCCGAGATGCCGGACGACATCGGCGAGGAGCACCCCCTCCGCCTGGTCCTCCGCGACGTGATGATGGAGGAGCACGGGCCCGTGTCGTACGACGGCCACTTCATGCCGCCGAAGAAGGGCGTGGTCCTTCACAATGGGCGGATGGCGCAGCAGCCCGAGGGCTACCAGATGGTCCGGGGCCTGGTGCAGGTGTTCGACAAGAAGGGCAACTTCGTCGACGGCTTCTGGGTGAACGGGGCCGACTACTCGGGGGATCTGGAGAGCCAGTACGTCAGCGCCACCGAGGGCCCCTACAAGCCGGCCAAGTGGTGGGAGGGCCCCTCCACCGACCAGGCTCCCGACCTGGCCCAGGCCTACCAGGCGGTCACGGGCATGTCGGCCGACGACATGGACGACGACCTGGGGCTCGACATCGACGTGGGCCCGGTGGCCACCCGGGACGCCGGGGACGACGACGGGGGCAGCGATGCGGGTGGCGACGACGGGGGCGCCGACGACGGCAGCGCCGACGCCGATGTCCCCGCACCGGGTGACGGGGACGGCGATGGCGAGGGCGGCGAGGGACCGCTGGCCCCCACCGGGGACGGCTCCGCCTCGACCCCCCCGCGCCCGCCCAAGCCCCCCAAAGACGGTGGCGGCGTGAACGCGCCCCTCCTGTCGACGGGCCTGGGCCTGGTGGCGGTGGGCGGGGCCCTGTACGGGGTCGGCTACGCGGTCAACAGCACCGCCGGGAACGGCGTCTACACCGGCGACCAGCTCGCGAGCCGCCGGACCACCGCGAACACCCTGGTCCTGGGCAGCGCGGTGCTCGGGGCGGCGGGCGTGGGGATCGGCATCACCGGTCTGGTGGCCGACGGGGGGGGCCGGCTGGGCCTGCGCGGTCGCTGGTAGCCCCGTGCCCACGTCCTCGACCCTCCCCCGCCTGAACGCGGGCTACCTGCTGGCCCAGGTGGCGCTTCCGCTGATCGTGGGTGGGGGCATCTACATCTGCTGGCGGGTCGATCACCTCTTCATGTTCCACTGGTTCGACCTGATGGGGCTGACGACCGCCGTCGAGGCCACGCGGGCCGCCGCCATGCCCCTCCGCCCCCACCTGCCGGACTGGTGGTTGTTCAGCGTGCCCGACGGGGCCTGGGTCTACGCCAGCGTGGCCTTCTTCGGCCGTCTCTGGCGGGACGGGCCCCTGTGGGCGGCCGCGGCGTGGACCGGGATCGGCCCGGCCCTGGCCATCGGCGGCGAGCTCGGCCAGATCCCGGGCTGGGTGCCGGGGACCTTCGACTGGGTCGACGTGGCCTGGTACGTGGGCGCCGCCGGCGTGGCGCTCCTCTTCGCCATCAAGCCCTGGCACGGCGGCACGCAGGGCGCGGAGCCGGACCGGGGGGAGGCCGAGCCCGCCCCGGCCCGTTGACCCGGCCTCAGTCGCGGCTGAAGGCGAGCACGAGCCGGAGGACGTACCAGAAGAGCAGGGCGACGGCGGCGAACAGGCCCAGGGCCGCGGCCACGTGCTGGCCCTCGCGGTAGGTGTGCATCACGTTGGAGGTCTGGTAGAGGACCGCGCCCGCGGCGAAGACGATCATCAGCGCGGTGAACCACACCCCGAGGGTGAAGCCGAAGATCACGCTGATCGCGATGGCGCCCATGGCCGCGATGCCGCCCACCAGCATGACGCCGCGCAGGAAGCTGAAGTCCACGCCGCTGATGAAGACGAAGGCGGTGAGGACGGCGAAGATCAGGCCGGTGAGGACGCCGGCGGTGGCCAGCACGCCAGGGCCGCCCATGGCCCAGGCCACCGTCAGCAGGGGGACGAAGAGCAGGGCCTCGGCGCCCACGTAGAGGGCGAGGCCGCCGTACTGCATGGGCAGGGAGGTGGTGCTGCGCGCCATGGACTCGGCGACCCAGCTCACCACCATGAAGGCCCCCAGGATGAGCAGCCAGGTCCAGCCCCCGGCGAAGCGGGTCGCGGCCAGCAGCCACTCGGTGGGCACGGTGAGCAGGATGGCGGCGTCGATCCCGACGAACGCGATGACCGCCAGGAGCAGGTGGGTGTAGGTCTTGCGGAGGAAGGCGGCGCGGGAGCTCTCGGGGAGCTCGATGGCCGCGGGGGCCGCGAAGGCATTGGACGCCATGGTTCCCTCCCGTGGGGGGCCGGCGGGCCACCCCAGGTCGCGAGGGCAGTTTACTCACCAGCGGGGCGGCGGCCAGCGGGGCGGCCGGTCCCGTCCGGTCATGGGGTGTCGGGCAGCGGGAGGCTCGGGGGGGGCGTGCCGGGAAGCTCCCGGTAGCGGCGGTAGAGCTGCCACTGCCGGCTGTCGAGGGGCACGGGCTGGCCGTCGATGAGCACCGCCTCGGTGCTGGTCAGGACCTCGAGGGGATCGCCGGACCACACCACCAGATCGGCCCGCTGGCCGGGCGCGATCCGGCCCCGCTCGCCCAGGTCGAAGACCTGCACCGGCGTGAGGGTGAGGGCCTCGATGGCGGCGTCGTGGGGCAGGCCGCCGCGCACGGCATTGCCCGCCACCTGCCGGAGGGTCCGGGCGTTGTGGCTCTGGAAGGTGGAGAGCAGGATCGGCACCCCGGCCTCGTGGAGGAGCGCGGCGTTGTCCGGTCGGCCATGGACTTGGTCGAACCCGCCCGGCCCGTACACCAGCGGGTCGAGGACCACGGGGACCTCGGCGCGGGCCAGGGCCTCGGCGTGGCGCCAGGCCTCGGCGCCACCCAGGATCACGAGCTGGATGCCCAGCTCGTCGCGCAGGCCCAGCAGGGCCTCCACGTCGGGGGCGCGGTCGGCGTGGACCACCAGCGGGGTCTGGCCACGGACCACCGGGACCAGCGCCTCCAGGTCGAGGCGGTCGGCGGACAGCTCCCGGAGCGCCCCCCGGTCGTAGGCGGTGCGGCTGCGGGCGTAGACGGCGGCGTCGGAGAGGGCCTCGCGCAGCTCGCGCAGGGCCTCGGCGCGGCTCGAACCCCCCAGATCGGCCACCACCGCTACCGAGGGGTCGAGGAGGGCCTCGGCCTGGGTGGTGCCACGCAGGCGCACCGCGGCGGCCTGACCGCTGATCCGCCCGCCCGACGGGTGGATGACGGCGGCGGTGATCCCCTCGATGCGCTGCACCGGGATGAGGGTGCTGTCGGGATCGTAGGCCTCGGCCACCCGCAGGGAGGCGCGGATGGGGGCTTCGCGCCCGGCGTCGGCGTGGCGGGTCAGGGCCTCCAGGCCCACCTCGACCAGGCCGAGCTGGCTGCCCACCTCGACCAGACCGGGCGTCACCACCCGGCCCGTGGTGTCCACGAGCCCGCACGAGGTCCCGCGCCAGGTGGCGCTGCCGTCCAGCAGGCGCAGGCCGTCCAACTCGGTGCCCACGGCCTCGATGGTCTCGCCCACCACCACGATGGCCACAGCCTCGTCGGAGGGGCCCTCGGGCAGGTGGACCCGCGCCATGCCGCGCTGGGGCGCCAGCACCACGCACGCGGGCTCGTCCAGAGGCTCGGGGAGGACGTGTCGGTCGGGGCCGTCGGCGGCCAGGGCGGGAAGGGTGACGCCGAGGAGGGCAAGGCTGCGGATCACGGGACCACCTCCTGCCCCAGGGAGAAGTCGGACCAGCCGGGGGGCCGCTCGGCATCCCAGATCAGGCTGCCGGCGACGAAGACCAGCTCGGCCCGGGCGTAGACGCTGAACGGGTCCCGGTCCCACACCACCACGTCGCCCCGCTTGCCCACCTCGAGGGTGCCGGTGCGATCCTCGATGCCCAGGGTCCAGGCGGCGTTCTTGGTGATCCAGCCCAGCACCTCGTCGGCGGTGAGCGCGATCCCGGCCTCGCGCCCGGCCCGCCAGGCCTTGGCGGCCTCCTGGTTGAGCCGCTGGATGCCGATGGCCGAGTCGCTGTGGATGACCGCGATGCCACCGGCCTGGTGCACCAGGGCGGCGTTCTGGGGGATCCCGTCGTAGGCCTCGAGCTTGAAGCCCCACCAGTCGGCCCAGGTGCTCACGCTCACCTGCTCCCGGGCGAGGATGTCGCGGATCTTGTAGGCCTCGAGCCCGTGGTGGAAGGAGCGCACGGACCAGCCGAACTCGTCGGCGAGCTGGAGCACGGCGAGCATGTCGTCGGCCCGGTAGCAGTGGATCTGGGGCAGGACCCAGCCCTGCATCACCCCGACCAGGCTCTCGAGCTCCAGGTCCCGGTCGGGGGGCGGCGGTGGCGGGTCGGGCTCGGGGCTCTTGGGGTCCTTGCCCTTCTCGAGCCGGCCGGCGTTCTCCTCGCGCCAGGCCTCGAGGGCCTTCCGGGCCTTCTCGGCCTTGTCGGCCCACTGCTCCCACCTGGCCAGGTAGGACTCGGCGCGCAGGTAGGCGGAGCGCTGGCCGTACAGGTTGCCCATGCGGGTGCTGGGGCCCTGGCCCTGGTAGACGCGCTTGGGGTTCTCGCCGCAGGCCATCTTGAGGGTCTCGGGGGCGCCGGGGAAGCGCATGGCCCGGGGTCCACGGGCGGGCACCACCTGCAGCGTGACGCCGCGACCGCCGATGAGGTTGGCCGAGCCGGGGAGGATGTGCAGCGTGGTCACGCCGCCGGCCGCCGCCCGGGCCAGGCCCGGATCCTGGGGCCAGCTCGCGTGCTCGGCCCAGACGCCTCCGGTGGTGGGGCTGGTGGCCTCGTTGCCATCGCGGTGGGCCCGGGCCCCGGGCGAGGGGTAGACGCCCAGGTGGCTGTGGGTGTCGATGATGCCGGGGGTGATGACCTTGCCCGTCACGTCCAGGACGGTGGCGCCGTCGACCGCGGGGGCCTCGCCGGGCCCCAGATCGACGATGGCGCCGTCTTGGAGGACCACGTAGCCGGCCGGCCAGTCATCCCCGGCGGCGGTGAGGACCCGGGCGCCGGCGAGGACCACGTGGACCGGCTCGAGGGTGGGGGGCGGCTCCACGTCGGCCCGGCCCCGGGCCTCCAGATCGTCGAAGGGCGGGGGCACGGCGTCGAGGGGCGCCGCATCCTGGGCGCGGGCCGGCCCGGCGAGGGCCAGGCTGGCGCCGACGAGGCCCGCGACGGCGAGGCCGATGGCATGGGAAGGGGTGGCCGGCATGGGCGCTCCTCCAGCGGCCCCGCACCGTAACGCACCCAGGGCCACCGGCCGCCCGGCCCCTCCCCCGGGGAGCCCCGATCAGCGCCGGCGCCAGTCGTCGATCCGGATGACCTGCCCGCCCACCCGGGCGGCGCGCCAGTCCACCCGCCCTTCGCCCTGGGACACCAGGCGCCCCCGCAGTCCGGCGGGGCTGTCCTCGGGCGGCGCCTCGGTGGCCTCGGCGATGTCCGCCTCGCTCACCAGGCGCTCCACCAGGCCCGCCTCGTCCAGCAGGGCGAAGGGCCCGTCTCCCAGGTCGTGGTACCCGAGATCGATGCGCTTGCGCACCGCCGGGGCCTCGCCGGCGCTCCGGTCCAGGAGCGCCCGCTTGGTCACCCAGTCCACCTGTCCCACCAGGGCATCGGGGTCGGAGGCCAGCCGGTCCAGCACGTCTCCCCACCGCTGCACCAGCTCGGTCGCCTCGAGGGAGGGCACCTCCAGCTCCGCCAGCCAGTCCCGGGCCCGCTCCTGCAGGGCCCGCTGCAGCTCCAGGGCCGAGATGCTCCCGCCCCCCTTCAGCGGGGCCCGGGCCCGCAGATCCGGATCGCCGGCGAAGGTCCGCGCCGCGTCCAGCGG
>CAZPJM010000029.1:0-29131 GCA_964586865.1 uncultured Enterobacteriaceae bacterium | reverse complement strand
CTGCTAGCAGGCTGTGATGCAAAGGGACCGAGTCCGGTCCAGGACGCCGGTTTCGCAGCTAGGAGCTAGGAGGGAGCTTGGCTGGCCAAGTGACCGACGACGGGACAACGCTGAGAAGACGGCGGGCGGGCCGGGCGACGGGAGTTTGCGTCACAGACTGCTAACGCCGCACGCGCTCCACGAAGTCGATGACGGCGGCGTCGAAGGCGTCGGGCTGCTCGAACATGGGGGAGTGGGCCGTCTCCTCGAAGATGAGGACCTCCTTGTCGGAGGGCGGCGTCCCCAGCCGGTCGTAGGCATCGTCGGCCAGCGCCACGGGCAGGATGCCGTCGTGCCGGCCCCACACCACCAGCGTGGGCAGGGTGATCCGGTCCATGATGGCCGCGGTCCGGTCGTACTCGCGCTCCCAGATGGGCGGGCGGTCGTCCTGGAACCACGCCCAGGGGTTCGAGAAGGCGAAGGCGGACTGCCAGCCCAGCCCGGTGACCTCGTCCAGGCGCGCCTCGATGTGATCGTTCTCGGGCAGGAAGTAGCCGTCGGCCTCGTCCACGTGCACCACGTGGCGCCGGATCCACCACATGGGGTCGCTGGCCTCCCAGTCGCCCACCGGGTGCTCCTCGTAGAAGGTGAGCACCTCGCGCCAGTGGTCATCGGGCAGGTCGGTGGGGGCCTCGTCGGCGAGGAAGGCCCGGGCCCGATCCTGGACCCAGGCGGCCGAGAGGTCCTGCCCGAGGCGCCAGTTGTGGGCCCCGTTCACCTCGATCCAGCCGTCGAGGGCGTCCTGGCGGGAGGGCTCGAGGGCCAGGTAGGCCGTGCCCAGCACGCCGCCCCACGAGTGCCCCAGCAGCACCACCGTCTCGGGCCGGTAGCGATCGATGACCACGTCGATGACGGCCTCGACATCGTGGGCGAGGTGCTCGGACCCCAGCACCTCGCGACCGCCGCCGCCCACGCCCTGGGAGAAGCCCGACACCCGCTGCTCGAACAGCACGACCCCGTAGCGCTCCTCGAGGCCTCGGAAGGCGCCCATGTGGACGTACTGGGTGCCCGTCGAGCCGGGGCCGCCGTGGAGCACCACGATGAAGGTGTCCGCGTCGGGCTGGCCGCGCACCCACACCGGCATCCGTGCCCCGTCGCGGAGGACGTAGAACAGCTCGCCGTCGCCGTCGGGGAAGAAGGGCGAGCCGCAGGCGGTGAGGAGGACGGCCGCGGAGAGCAGGGGAGGGAGGCGCATCAGAAGGTCCAGCCCACGCCCAGGGCGTGCTCGAGGTGGAAGCGCAGGACGCCGTGGTAGGGCTCGAGCGACATGCCGGCGTCCAGGAAGACGGTGAGCGGCAGGTCGGTGAGGGGCTCGAGGTCGTAGCCGACGCCGGTGGTCCCGGTGAGCCGAGGGCGGACCCACCCCGCATCGCCGGCCCGGACGGCGCCGTCGGGGCCGGGCTCGTAGACCGGGGCGGTGGGCAGGGTGTGGTAGAGGCCCACCGTGACGCCCAGGGCCCGCACCCGGAAGCCCTCGGGCAGGGCGATCCGGTACAGGACCCGACCCCGGGCGTTCTGGGTCACCGAGAAGGGCGCGAAGCGGGTCAGGCCGAGCTGACCCGAGAGCACCACCTGGTGGACCCCGTCCAGGACGACACCGTCCACGCCCACGAGGACCCCGGGACGCACCACGTTCTCGCCCAGCCAGGCGGCGGTGAGGGTGGGCGCGGCGCGGGCCAGACCCGGCGCGCCGAGGAGGCCCGCGAGCAGGATGAACGACCCTCGAAGCCGATGATGCACCGGACCTCCGGGGGCGAGGTTAGCCCGCATCCGTCATGACGGCTCGCCGGCGCAGCAGAGCGCATCATGAGGGATGCGGGCTGGCCGGAAGATCCGCACCTGGCAGCCCGAAACCGTGTCATCGGCCCGACGACCGCGTCGGGGGCGCCCCCGGGAGGCCGTGCCGACCCGCTCTCAGGGGGCCGAGTCCTCGAGGTAGCGGTAGAGCTGGCTGTCGGTCCCCAGGATGAGCGTCGTGTCCTTGTCGACCGTCGAGCGGTAGGTCTCGAGGCTCTTGAGGAAGCGGTAGAGCTCGGGGTTCTGGTTGTAGGCATCGGCGTAGATCTGGGTGGCCTGGGCCTCGGCCTCGCCGCGGATCTCCTCGGCCTGACGGTAGGCCTGGGAGGTGATCTTGGCGAGCTCCCGCTCCTTCTCGCCGTTGATGCGGGCCGCCTCGCCGGTGCCCTCGCTGCGGAACTGCTCGGCGATGCGCTTCCGCTCCGAGACCATCCGGTTGTAGACCTCCTGCTGGACCGCGTCGACGTAGTTGATCCGCTTGAAGCGGAAGTCGAGGATCTCGATCCCCAGGTCGTCGGTCCGCGACTGGCTGGCCTCGAGGACCATGGCGGCGAGCTTCTCGCGGCCCACCTCGACGGCGAAGTTCTCGCTCTCGCTGGTGTCGTCGCCAGCGGTGTTGGAGAGGCCGCCGGTGCGCTCGTCGTCCGTCGCGAACTCCCGCTGGGACGTCCGGACCACCTCGATGAGGTCGTGTCGGGCGATGACGTTGCGGGTCTCACCATCCAGGATGTCGTCCAGGCGCGACTGGGCGCCGCGCTCGTCCCGGAGCCGCTGGAAGAACTTGAGGGGGTCGGAGATCCGCCACCGGGCGTAGGTGTCCACGAAGATGAAGCGCTTGTCGCGGGTGGGGAGCTGGTTGCGCTCGCCGTCCCACTCGAGGAAGCGCTTGTCGAAGCGGTTGACGGTCTGGACGAAGGGGGTCTTGAAGTAGAGGCCGGGCTCGGTGACCGGCTCCCCGACGGGCTTGCCGAACTGGGTGAGGATCACCTGTTCGCTCTCGTCGACGATGTAGGCGGTCTGGGGCACGAGGAAGAGGGCCAGGGCCACGACGGCGATGAGGACGCCGGTGACGATGAGGACGCCGCGCTTCATCACCGGCCTCCCTGGAGCTGGAGGAGCGGGAGGACGCCGGAGCCCTCCTCGGACATGAGGATCTTCTTGTCCGCCCGGGGGAGGACCTCCTGCATGGCCTCGAGGTAGAGCCGGTCGCGGGTGACGGCGGGGGCCTCCTCGTAGGCGGCGCGCAGGGCCTTGAAGCGGGCCACGTCACCCTCGGCCTTGTTGGTGCGCTCGATGGCGAAGCCGCGGGCCTGGGCGATGGTCTCCTCGGCCTGGCCGCGCGCGGCGGGGATGACCTTGTTGAACGCCGTCTTGGCCTCGTTGATGAGCCGCTCCCGCTCCTGCTGGGCCTGGTTGACCTCGTCGAAGGCGGGCTTGACCGGCTCGGGCGGGGTCACGTTCTGCAGCACGACCTGCTCGACCCGGATGCCCATCTCGTACTCGTCGCAGGTCTCCTGCAGGCGCCGCTGCGCCTCCACCTCGATCTCCTGCCGGCCGATGGTCAGGACCTCGGTGACGCTGCGGTCCCCGACGATCTGGCGCATGGTGGCCTCGTTGATGTCGCGGAAGGTGCTCTCGACGTTCCGCATCTTGAACAGGAAGCGGTAGGGGTCCTGAACCCTGTACTGGGCGATCCACTCCACCACCGCCACGTTCAGGTCGCCGGTGAGCATGAGCTTCTCGTCGTTCAGCGTCTCGCGGGAGTACTCGGACCGGACGCCTGCGTCGACGGTGCGGAAGCCGAACTCCTGCTTGAGCTGGCGCTGGGTGGGCACGATCCAGACCTCCTCGAGGGGCGGCGGCAGCTTGAAGTTCAGCCCGGGGGCGACGGTGCGGTTGTAGGCGCCGAAGCGCAGCACCACGCCTTCCTCTTCGGGCTCGACCTGGAAGACGCTGCCGAAGCCCACCCAGATGAGGCCGGCGCCGAGCAGCACCGCCAGGGCGATCCAGGGGATGAGCTTGGCGTAGCGCTGGGGGGGCCTGAACTTCTTGAAGTCGATGTCGACGATGTCGGCCATGATGCTCCGTGGTGTGAGCGGGGAAGACAGGCACGACCGGACCGGTCGGCAAGCGCCTGCAGCGTAGCGCAGACTTCCACCTGACCGGTGAAGGTTCGCGCCATTCCGGTGGGCACCGTTCCGGCCCGGGAGGTTACCGGGTCGGTCGGCCCGGCCCGCACGCCCGGAACGCGCGCGCCGGCACCTCGCCCGGAGGTCGCCTGAACGCCCCCGATCTCGCGACGCTGCCCATCCGGCTCGACGACGACGTCCTGGTGTTCGTGCCCGTCGACGAGCGAGTCCCCCTGGACACCCTCGAGGCCGTCACCTTCGACGAGGGCCGGGCCAAGGGGGCCTTCGTCATCTTCACCTTCGCGCTCCTCATCGGGCCCATCTGTGGCGGGGGCGCCTTCCTGATCCACTGGTTCGCGGGCATCGTCTTCGCGTTCGTGCCCATCCTGGTGGGGATGGTGTGGCTGCTCATCGGGGTCATCCGCAAGCCCCGGCTCATCCTGGAGCGGGGCGGGGAGCGCCGGGTGTGGCTGCTCCCCTACGACCTGGACTTCGAGGCGGCCAACATCCTCGTCGACCGGGTCCAGGCGCGCCTCCAGGCCCTCTGACCGGCCTACAGCAGGTCCACGTCGATGTCGGTCATGGGCGCCTTGCCGATGGCGACGCGCTTGGCCTGGAGCGCGGCCTCGGGGAGCATCACGTCCATGTAGAACCGGGCGAGCTGGAGCTTGGACCGGCGGACCGGGTCGTCGGCGTCGCGGTCGAGCACGTTCTTCGCCATGCGGAGCCAGATGTAGCCCAGCGTGACGATGGCGAACTGGTTCAGGTAGGCGCTGGCGACGGCCCCGGCGACCTCGGGGTCGTTCATGGCGGCGGCCCCCAGGCCCATGGTCGTCTGGGTGAGGCGGCTGGCCTCCTTCACGAACGGCTCGAGCAGGTGGGCGATGCGCTCGTCTCCCTGACATTCGGCGATGAGGGACTGGACCTCCTCGCCGAACAGCTTGACCAGCCGTCCGCCGCCCATGGGCAGCTTGCGGCCCACCAGGTCGAGGGCCTGGATGTGGTTGGTGCCCTCGTAGATGAGGGCGATGCGCACGTCGCGCATGTACTGCTCGACCGGCCAGTCGCGGGTGTAGCCCGCCCCGCCCATGACCTGCATGGCCTCGCTGACGTTGAGGAAGCCGCGCTCCGAGCCGTACGACTTGATGATGGGGGTGAGCAGGGCGACCAGGTCGCTGGCCCGCTCCCGGTCGGCCTCGTTCTCGCTGTGGTGCATGATGTCGTAGTTCATGCTGATCCACACCACCAGACCCCGGAGCGCCTCGGTGGTGGACCGGATCGTGAGGAGCATCCGCCGCACGTCGGGGTGGACCAGGATGTTGTCGGCCGGCGCGTCCGGGTCGCGCTTCTTCGGGTCGAGGGCGCGGCTCTGGGTGCGGTCCTTCGCGAAGGAGAGGGCGTTCTGGTAGGCGGCCTCGCCGAGGGCGACCCCCTCGGCGCCGACCTGGAGCCGGGCGGCGTTCATCATGACGAACATGGTCTTCATGCCGCGGTGGGGCTCGCCGACCATCCACCCCCTCGCACCCTCCAGGTTCAGCACGCAGGTGGGCGAGGCGTGGATGCCCATCTTGTGGTCGGTGCTGCCCACGAAGACCGGGTTGCGGGTGCCGTCCTCGAGGACCTTGGGGACGACGAAGCAGGAGATCCCCCGGATGCCGGCAGGGGCGTCGGGGAGGCGGGCCAGCACCAGGTGGACGATGTTGTCGGTCATGTCGTGGTCGCCGAAGGTGATCCACACCTTGGTCCCGGTGAGCTCGTAGTGGTCGTCCACCGGCTCGGCCTTGGTGGTGAGCAGGCCCAGGTCGGTGCCGCAGTGGGGCTCGGTGAGGGCCATGGTGCCGGTCCACTCCCCGGTGACCAGCTTCTCCATGAAGCGCTCGTCGAGGGCCTCGTCGCCATTGGCCTCGAGGGCCTCGACCAGACCCGCGGTGAGCCCCGGGGCCATGGAGAAGCTCTTGTTGCACGAGCTCATGACCTCGGCGGCCAGGTTGCCCACGCAGAAGGGGGCGCCCACCCCGCCGAGCTCCTGGGAGAAGGCGATGCTGGCGAAGCCGTTCTCGATGAAGCCCTGGTAGGCCTCGCGGAAGCCATCGGGCATGTGGACGGCGCGGGCGTCGGGGTCGAAGCGGACCCCCTGCTGGTCGCCCACCTCGTTGAGCGGCAGCAGGACGTCGGTGCAGTAGGCGCTGAAGGCCTCGATGAGGTCCATGCTCGTGTCCAGGTCGAAGTCGGCGAAGTCCGGGATGGACTGGACCCGGGTGGGGTAGTCGAACGCCTCGAGGAGGAAGCGGAAGTCGGCGAGGGGCGGCTGGTAGTGGTTCAAGGGGCCTCCATGCCGCTCTGGTAGCGCGCCTGAACGAGCCCTCATCCCGCCATGCGCGGTTGCAGGGTCGGGCTCACCGGTCGTGGCTCCTTCCGGCGCTGGCCGCAGCCATCCCGGTGACCGTCAAACGCTGCCGAACCGTCAGGGCCCTGTCGCTCCGTGCCTGGCAGCCGTGGGGCGGCCGCGGGGCGCGACGCCGGGACATGGTCGCCGATGGCGTCCAGCACGGCATGGGGGGGCGCACAACCAGGCGGGATCCGGAGGTCGACGGGGCGATGGACCGCCGACGTGCGAGATCGACGCCGTCGTCACGGCGTTGTTTCGGACCCGAGGTTTGAGGCGCAGTATGCTCGCCGGCGCAAGGATGGAGGTTTCCATGCGACTCGCCCCCCTGCTCCTCGTGCTCGCCACCACGAGCATCGTCGCCTGCGACGGCGGCGACGAGCCTGAAGACACCGGTGCCGACACGGACACCGACACCGACACCGACACGGACACCGATACGGACACGGACACCGATACCGACACCGACACGGACACGGACACCGATACGGACACGGATACCGACACGGACACGGACACGGACACGGACGCCGACTTCACCCTCCAGATCCTCCACTTCGCGGATGTGGACGGCAACGAGGCCACGGCCCTCGACAACGTCGACGAGTTCTCGGCCCTGGTCGAGGCCTTCTCCAACGACGCCACCTACGGCACCTCGACCATCGTGGTGTCCTCGGGCGACAACCTCATCCCCGGCCCGCGCTGGTTCGCCGCCGAGGACGGCAGCATCCGCTCCATCACCGGCAGCAACGAGCCCGGGCACGCCGACCACTACATGATGAACGCCTTCGGCGTCGTCGCCTCCGCCATCGGCAACCACGACCTGGACCAGGGCCCCGGTGAGTTCGCCGACGCCATCCAGGCCGAGTCGGGCGGCGGGGCCGACTTCCCGGGCACCGCCTTCCCCTACCTGGCCGCCAACATCGACTTCTCGGCCGAGGACGACCTGACCGTGGGCACGGCCGGCGACGACTGGCAGACCCTCGGGACCCAGGTGGCCGCCAGCGCCACCGTCACGGTCGAGGGCGAGACCATCGGTCTCGTCGGTGTGTCCACGCCGGCCCTGCCCTCCATCACCACCACCGGCGGGCTGCTCATCCAGGGCGCCCTCTCGCCCATCAGCGAGCTCGCCGACGCGGTCCAGCCGGCCATCGACGACCTGGAGGCCGCGGGCATCGACAAGATCGTCGTCCTGGCCCACCTCCAGGACATCGCCAACGAGAAGGCCCTGGCGGGTGAGCTCTCCGGCGTCGACGTCATCGTGGCGGGTGGCTCCAACACCCGGATGGGCGATGGGAACGACGCCCTCTACACCGAGGACACCGCCTTCGACGAGGCCTACCCCTTCGAGACGACCAACGCCGACGGTGACCCGCTCCTCATCGTCAACGTGGACGGTGACTTCAAGTACCTGGGCCGCCTGGTGGTGAGCTTCGACGACGCCGGCGTGGTCCTCCCCTCCCTGCTGGACGAGAACCTCAACGGGGCCTGGGCCTCCACCTCCGAGAACGTGACCGCCGTGGGCGGCACCCCCATCCAGACGGTGGTGGACGTGCGGGACGCCATCGACATGGTCATCGTGGACCAGTACGACAACGTCATCGGCCACACCGACGTCTACCTCGAGGGCCGGCGTGGCAAGGTCCGCACCGAGGAGACCAACCTGGGCAACCTCACCGCCGACTCGATGAAGTGGTACACCCAGCGGTGCGACGACGTCCGCAACGTCATCGCCGTCAAGAACGGCGGTGGCATCCGGGCCGAGATCGGCGACGTCATCGTCACCGACGAGGAGACCACCCTGACCCCGCCCGCCAACTTCGGCCTGCCCACCGCGGTCGAGGGGGACGTGAGCGAGGGCCACCTGCGCGGCACCCTCCGCTTCGACAACGGCCTGGTGGTCGTGGACGTGACCGGTCGGGAGCTCAAGACCCTCCTCGAGCATGGCGTGGCGGCCACCGCCCCCGGCTCGACCCCGGGTCAGTTCCCCCAGGTCTCCGGCATCAGCTTCGGCTACGACCCCACCGGCACCGCCCAGGTCCTCACCCTGAACAGCGACGGCGACGTCACCGGCATCACCACCGCGGGCACGCGGATCACCGACCTCTACGTGGACTCGGACGGCGACTTCGTCCTCGACAAGGCGCTCTACATCGCCGGCGTCGAGCAGCCCGCCGCCCTGGACGTCTACTCGGTGGTCACGCTGAACTTCCTGGCCAACGGCGGGGATCGCTACCCCTACGCCCTCCTCGACAACCCCAACCGCCGCCAGGTCTACACCGACCGTGGCTTCGGGGACCCCGACGCGGACGGCGATGGGAACCCGGACTTCCCCATCCTGACCAACTGCGACCCGGGCGAGCAGGACGGCTTCAGCGACACCGGCGGCGAGCAGGACGCCCTGGCCGAGTACTTCCTCGCCTTCTACCCCGACTCCACGATGCCCTTCGACATCGCGGAGACCGACCCGGCCGACGACCGGCGGATCCAGGACCTCTCGGTCATCACGGACTACGTCGAGCCCGAGCTGCCCGGCGTGCCCCTGGTCATCACCGGCGCCATCGACGGCCCCCTCGGCGGCGGCACGCCCAAGGCGGTGGAGCTCTACGCCCTCCGGGCCATCTCGGACCTCTCGGTCTGCGGTGTGAGCTCCGCGAACAACGGCGGCGGGCCCACCAGTGGGCCCGAGTTCACCTTCCCCGCCGACAGCGTGATGGCCGGCGACTACATCTACGTCGCCAGCGAGTCCACCGAGTTCAACAACTTCATGGGCTTCGCCCCCGACTACACCGACGGCGCGGTGAGCATCAATGGCGACGACGCCATCGAGCTCTGGTGTGACGGCGCCGTGGTCGACGTCTTCGGCGATGTGACCTACGCCGGTGGCTCTACCCTGGCGTGGGACCATGGCGACGGCTGGGCCTACCGCAACGACGGCACCGGGCCCGACGGCAGCACCTTCGTGCTCACGAACTGGTCCTTCAGCGGCGAGGACGCCCTCGACGGCGAGACCAGCAACGCCACCGCCACCACGCCCTGGCCCGACGGCAGCTACACCCCCTGATCGGGCGGGCTCGGCAGCACGCGCGCTCGGCGCCGGGGCTCCCCGGCCCGGGCGCGTTCCTGCGTTCGGGGGGTCCCCGGCGGCCAGGCGACGCTTCGAGGACCCGGACGCGGCCTTCCATGGCGCGGCCACCTGGGATTCGGCCCTCGACCGGAGCGGGGTGCTCTACTTCGAGCGCCCCTCCGACTTCTCCAGCTACACCCTCCGAGAGACCGGAGAGCGGCTGCCGTGAGCGGTGCCGGCCGCGCTCATCGCAACAGCACCACGGGCAGGATGACGGCGACGGCCACCAGGAGCGCGAGGAGCACGCTGCCCACCAGGGCCACCGCCAGGACCGCGCGCCGGAAGCCCGCGGGATCCCGAGCGAGCTTGGCCCCCAGCGGGCCCGACTCGAGGCGCTCCTCGACCGGCAGGGACTCGACCCGCTCGGCGAGCCGCGACAGGGCCCGGCCGATGTCCTGGGCCCGATCCGCCCCGAACGGCACCAGGTCGCCGTAGCGGATCCCGAGGGCCACGGCGCCCGGATGGATGTCCACCCGGTGCAGGCCCCCGTCGCCCGTGCGCAGCAGGGTCTCGAGGTTCTCGGCCACGTCGGGGCTGGCGACGAAGGCCTCGGCCCAGGCCTGCTCGTAGGCGTCCACCCACAGCTTCGGACGCCCGGGGACCGGCACCCGGTGCTCCTTCCGCACGCCGACCCGACGGGTCAGGGCGTTGTCCCGATGCGCGGAGGCGCGGGTGTGGACGTCGGCGTCCACGCGGAGGAGCCAGGTGGGACCCTGATCCACCTGGATGTAGATGGGGCGGCCATCCGGGAGGGTCCCGCCCCACCGCCGGTGGAGACCCCGGCCCCCGGTCCGCTCCACCGTTCCCATGGCGGCGAAGGCGTCGCCGGCGGCGTCGTACAGGCGCCGGGTCTTGCGGCGACCGAAGAAGAGGATCAGCACGACCAACGCGACGATGAGCGTCATGAAGGCGACGATGAAGGCCACGAGGAGCACCGGAGGGCCTTCGGCGGTGCACCCGGTGGCCGGGGCCGCGGTCAGGGCCAGCCCCGAGATGCGGGGAACGAGGCAGCGAGCGTGTGACGACATGGGGGGCCTCCCCGGCTGCACTAGGCAGGGCCCCGCTGCTGCGCGCCCGCTTCTCAGACGCCCTCAGGGGAATTCAGCGCGTCGGTGGCGGCCCGCCCGAAGCGCAGGCCCGGGCCGTCCACCGGCGCTGCACCCAGGGCCCACAGGTCGGAGAGGTAGCTCTGGTGCACCCGCCAGGGGGCCCGGTCGCCCTGCCGGGGCATCCGATCGGCCACCCGCCGGACGTAGCCCGAGGACAGGTCGACCAGCGGGGACGTCCGGGCCGGCGGGGCCTCGGGCTCGGGCACCACCACCTCGAGGCCGTGGCGGTCCATGTGCTGCAGGAGGGCGCACACCCGACGGGCGATGAGGTCGCACTTCAGGGTCCACGAGGCATTGGTGTAGCCGAAGGCGTAGGCGAAGTTGGGCACCCCGCTGTACATCATGCCCTTGTAGGCCAGGGTCTCCGAGAAGTCGACGGGCGTGCCGTCCGCCACGATGTCGATTCGGTGCAGCAGCCGGGCGCGCAGGCCGGTGGCCGTGATGAGGACGTCGGCGGGCAGGGTCCGCCCCGAGCGCAGGGCCAGGCCCTCGGGGAGGACCCGCGCGATGTGGTCGGTGACGATGTGGGCGGTGCCCTCGCGGAGCACCCGGAAGAGATCGCCGTCGGGGGCGACGCACAGGCGCTGGTCCCACGGGTCGTAGGAAGGGCTGAAGTGGGGGTCGAGGGGCACCGCGCCGTCCAGTGCCCGGCGGGCGCGGCCGTGCAGGAGCCTGCCCACGAAGCCGGGGGCGCGGCGGGAGATCTGGAACCACCCCCAGCTCTCGAGGATGAAGGCCGCGCGGAGGGCGGCGTGGGCGAGGGCCGGAGGGAGGGCGGTCTGGAGGGCGGCGGCGAACCGGCTGCGGCGCGGTCGATCCAGGACCCAGGTGGGGGATCGCTGGAGCATGGTCACCCGGGCGCCCTGGTCGGCGAGCGCCGGCACCAGGGTGACGGCGGTGGCGCCCGAGCCGATGACCACCACCGCGCGGCCCGCCAGGTCCAGGTCCTCCGGCCAGCTCTGGGGATGGACCACCGGCCCCGAGAAGCTGTCCAGTCCCGGGAAGTCGGGCGTATAGCCACGGTCGTAGGCGTAGTAGCCCGTGCAGGCGTACAGCAGTCCGCAGGTGATCCGCCGCGGGGTGCGGGTCTCGCCCACCTCGAGGTCCACCGTCCACCGGGCCCGGGCCGAGGACCAGGAGGCCCGGACCACCCGATGCTGCAGGTAGAGGTCCTCCATCAGCCCCGCCTCGCGGGCCGTCTCGTGGATGTAGCGCCGTATCTCGGCCCCCTCGGCGAAGGGCTCCGGGCCCGACCACGGCCGGAACGGGTAGCCGAACGTGTACTTGTCGGAATCGGAGCGGATCCCCGGGTAGCGGAACAGGTCCCAGGTCCCGCCCATGGCCGCGCGGGCCTCGACCAGGGCCAGCCGCTTTCCCGGGCACCGCTCCCGGAGCCGCCAGCCGGCCCCGATGCCCGAGAGGCCAGCGCCGATGATGAGCACATCCACGTGGTCGGGGAGGGGCCGTGGGCACCGGGGCCCCTCGGGGCGGGCAGTGAGGTGATGGCGAGGGCTGTCGCGCATCCGACCACCTATCGCGCGGGGGCCCCGTCGTGCCGGCCCGCGGACGATCTCCGGTTTCTCGCTGGACTCCCGTCGCGTGTGCGTTATCCTGACCTTAGGTCAGGGCGGAGGTGCTCCATGACCGTGACGCTCCATCACTTCCCGCCGTCGCTGTGCTCCCAGAAGGTCCGCCTCGTCCTCGCCGAGAAGGGCGTCCCTCATGAGCAACGGGTTGTCGACATCGGCCCGGCCATGGAGAACTACGAGCCCTGGTACGCGCGCCTGAACCCGCGCATGGTGGTGCCCACCCTCGTCCACGACGGGCAGGTGGTGGTGGACTCGGCTCGGATCGTCCGGTACATCGATGCGCACTTCGACGGCCCGGATCTGGTGCCCGCCGATGCCGCCGAGCGGGAGCGGATGGAGGCCTGGATCGCCCGTCAGGATGCCTTTCCCTTCCGGGAGCTGTCGTACGCCACCTTCCCGGGCCTGCTGGGCTGGGCGGTGCTCCAGTCCTTCGGCAAGCGGAGGGCCACCCTGCGCCGTCACCTGGCGGACAACCCCGATCTGGCACCGCTGTACCAGGCCCGCCTCGACGACGTGGAGGCCTGGGAGGCGGCGGTCCGGGCGCCCCGCGGCGGCGAGACCCTCACGGCCGAGCTGAAGACCCTGCTGGACGCCCTGGGCGAGCACCTCGCCGACCGGCACTTCATCGCGGGGGGGCGCTGGTCCCTGGCCGACGGGGTCTGGACGGTGGTGCTGGCGCGGACGATCCAGCTCGGCCAGGAGGGGCTGTGGTCGCCGGTGCTGCGGGACTGGTATGGGCGGATGCGGTCCCGTCCCTCCTTCGCGCGGGCCGATGTGTGGGAGGGCCAGCGCCCGGCGACCCTGGTGCCCACCATGGCGCGCTCCTTCCTGCGCCGCGCCCTGGGCTGACGGGGTGGGGAGGTCGGCCCGGCGTGGCATGGACCCGGAGCGTCGGGACCGCATCCTCGATGCGGCCTTCGCCGAGTTCGCCGACCATGGACTGGTGGCGGCGAGCACCAACCGCATCGCCCGGGAGGCCGGGGTCAGCAAGGCGCTGCTCTTCTACCACTTCGACGGCAAGGAAGGGCTCTTCGCCGCCGTCGTCGGGCGGGTGAGCCAGGAGCTCTTCACCCGGGTCCGCCCCCCCAGCGTCCCGCCGACCGATCCGCCCACGTTCTGGGCCGCCTTCGCGGAGCTGGTGGGCCAGCTCCAGCGGGCCCTGGCCGACCGCCCCGATGTCCGCGCCTTCGTGGTCGCCTTCGCCCGCACCGAGCCCCTCGCCGTCGACCACCCCGCCCTCGCCGAGGCGGTCGCCGCGACCACCGCCGTGCTGGACGGCCTGCTGCAGGCCGGTCGGGCGGTGGGGGCCATCCGGACCGACCTCCCGCCCGACCTCCAGCGACACCTCCTGCGGACCCTGGCCCTCGCGGTCGACACCTGGCTGCTCCGGGAAGGGCCCGAGAGCCTCCCCCCCGAGCGGGTCGTCGACCTCTACCGGAGACTCCTGGCCCCGTAGGCGCCTACCCGCTGCTCCCGACCCCCTGCACCTCCTGGGGGGCCGGGCCCACCAGCAGGATGGCCGCGCTGGACCGGAGCAGCCACAGGGCGCTCACCCCGATCCCGATGGCCAGGACCACGCCCCCCACCGGATCGGCCAGGTGCAGGCCGGCCCAGGCGAGGCCGGTGGCGACCAGGGCCACGAGGGAGCCCAGGGCGTCGGCCCCCATGTGGAGGAGCACCGCCCGCGCGTTCAGATCCTCCCGCGCATCGGCCATGAGCACCAGCGCCGAGAGGCCGTTGAGGGCCAGGCCCAGCCCGGCGACCGCGAAGGCGCCTCCGGCGTGGTGGACGTGGTGGTGGCCGGCGGTCCCCAGGGCCGACAGGCCCACCCAGGCCGCGGCGGCCAGCAGCACCAGGCCGTTCACGAAGGCTGCCAGCACCGAGACCCTCCCGGCCTCGACCGCACTGCGCGCGGCCCGCGGGCGGGCGGCCCACAGGCTCGCCGCCAGGGCCACTGACAGGCTCACCAGGTCCCCCACGTCGTGCGCGGCCTCGCCCCCCAGCGCGAAGGAGCCGCTGGACCAGGCCATCGCGATCTCGGCCACCACCAGGGCGCCGTTCAGCCCCACCACGAGCGCCATGCGGCCGGTGGAGGTCCACCGGATCCGCCGCAAGGCCACGAGCAGGCCCCCGCAGCTCGCCCCCCACACCAGGTGGCCGGCCCCCACGACAGCGATGCTCTCGCCCTCGAGGAGGAAGAGGGTCTCGGAGGCGGCCGGGAAGAGGGCCAGCCAGGCGAACAGGCCCAGGCCCACCGCGCTGCCCCAGGCGGTGGCGGTGCGCACACGGTGGCCACCCAGCACGCCGAGGGTGAGCCCCAGCCCGCCCCCGTCCCCCAGGTAGCGGAAGGCGTAGCCCGCCAGCGCCTGGTCCTCGGCACCGAGGGCTTCTCCCCATCCCGGCACCGGGTCGCCGCTCACCACACCGAGGCCCAGGGCGCCCCACCGCAGGGCGTCGTAGGGCACGGTGGCCAGTACGCCGGCGAGCCAGCCCAGCAGGGCGTCACGCCCCAGCTCGGGGTGGGCGATTCCGGCGAGGACGGCCCCCAGGGCGGCGGGCAGGACCGCCACCATCAGGAGCAGGGACAGGGGCACGCCCCAGGCAGCGTGCACAGCGAGGGCGCCGACCGGCGCGAGGCCGGCCGCGGCGAGACCACCACGGACCATCGTGGACCTCCCAGGTCCTTCGGAGACGATTCGTGGGACCCCCGGCGGCCGGTCCGGTTCCCGGCCCGGGTCAGGTGGCGGCGACGAGGCCGTCCGGTACGGGCTCGCCCCCCATCTTGCGCTCGAGCCAGCCCCGACTGCGGACGCGGGCCAGGCTCGACAGCGAGACCACGGCCATCTCGAGGGTGAGCGCCCACCAGGCGCCCACCGCGCCCTGCTCCAGGAGGAGCACCAGCACGAGGGTGGTGGGCACCTGGACGAGCCAGGAGCCCCCGACGAAGAGCACCAGGGTGAAGCGGGTGTCGCCGGCCCCGGCCAGCGCGTTGTAGTTGACGATCACCAGGGCATCGAAGACCTGCCACAGGGCGGCGAGGGCCAGCAGCGTCCGGCTCAGGGCCGCCACCTCGGGCTCCGGGGCGAAGGGCCACAGGACCAGGTCCGGCAGCACCAGGAAGCCGACCCCCAGCACCCCCATGAAGACCACCGCCTGGCGCAGGCCGGACCACCAGGCCTGTCGGGCGGCGGCGGGGCGGCGGGCGCCCACCGCCTGACCCACCAGCACCCCGGCGGCATCGCCGATGGCGAAGCCCGGGAGGATGCTGACCATCACGATGCGGAACACGAGGACGTGGGCGGCCAGGTGCGCATCGCCAGCCCGGGCCAGCAACCCGAGGAAGACGAGGAAGCCGCTGAAGTCCAGCGTCCACTGCACGGCCACCGGCAGGCCCAGCCGCAGGCTGTCCAGGACCAGGGCGGGGTTCCAGCGGGGATGGGCCACCAGGGCGCGCCAGGCCCGGAAGAGCAGGATGGCGAGGAGGGCTCCCTGGGCCACGACCGTGGCCCACGCCGCCCCGGCCACCCCCAGCGCCGGCACGGGTCCGAGGCCGAAGATGAGGAGCGGGTCGAGGGCGATGTTGAGGCCGTTGGCGACCAGGTTGGCCACCATGGGGGTGCGGGTGTCCCCCCGACCCTGGAACCACCCCTCCAGGCCCCACGCCACCAGGGCCACCGGCGCGAAGATCACGCGGACGGCGAAGTAGGCCTCGGCATGGGGCGCCACCGCCTCGGACGCGCCCAGGAAGGCGAACAGGGTCGGGCCGGCGAAGACCAACGGGATGGCCGCCACCCCGAACCCCAGCCCGAGCCAGCCTGCCTGGGCCGCGAGGGCGGTGGCGGCCTGGTGGTCCTCGGCGCCGGTGCGCTGGCTGGTCAGGATCTTGGCCCCGCGGAGGAGGCCCCGGCCGAAGGTGAGCACGAAGAAGGAGAGGGTGGTGGACAGGCCCACCGCGGCCAGCTCGACGGTGCCGAGCCAGCCGGTGAAGAGGGTGTCGGCCACGTTCATGGCCGACATGGACAGCATCGACACGAGCACCGGCCAGGCGAGCCGGCGCACGTGCGCATCGCGGACGGGTCCGCGGGGGAGGGCGGTCGCCGACATGGCGGACCTCCTGGGGGTCGGGCCCCCGAATGACGAACAGACTTCTGCGAGGCACCACCTGCAGGCATGCAGGTGGGCCAGGAAAGGCCTCGGCGTCCGGCCCTCCCATGGAGGGACCGGGCACGTCCCAGCTCGCGTGATCGGGGAGGGCGGGCCGCGGTGTCGGGGACACCACGCCCACCCTCGCCCTCACGCGGTCATGAGACCGACGCCGGGCGGTACGGGATCGTCGGTGGCGCTACCGTCGGTGGCGCCGCGCCGGCCATCGTCGTCGGCGCTCGAGGGCGCGACGCGGTGGCGGGGCGGGGTCCACCAGCACGGGGTGGGCCTCGAAGACGACGGCAGGGGTGAGGGAATCCATGGGGTGCTCCTGGGCGCGCCGCGCGCGCGGTGAAGGGGAGGGTGGCGGACGGCGAAGCCAGCCACCCTCACACGCTACCGCATCCCGCACGATCGGCAAGCGGATTCTTGTCCCGTTTCGGGCTCGTCACGCCCCGGACCGGGCGACCCGACCCTGGATCCGCCCCCGGATCTCGCCACGGACCAGGTCGCGGACGCCGTCGGAGGCCAGGAAGTCGTGGGGGAAGCCGAGCTCGGGCCGGCTCAGGGCGTCGAGGCGCGCCAGGTGCTCCGCCTCGAGCGTCACGGCGGCGGCGCCCAGGGTGTCCTGGATCTGGGAGACCTTGCGGGCGCCCACCAGGGGGAGGATCCGCGGGCCCTGGGCCGCGACCCAGGCCGTGGCCACCTGGGCGCTGCTGCAGCCGAGCGCGTCGGCGATGGCGTCGACCTCGCGGGCGATGGCCAGGTTGTGGGCCTCGGTGCGGCCGCGGCGATCGTTGCCGTCCTTCCGCAGGCTGTCCGAGCCGTCCCCTCGGGTGTACTTGCCGGTCAGCACCCCGCCGCCGAGGGGGGCCCAGGCCAGCACCGAGAGCCCGAAGTGCTCCGCCATGGGCAGCAGGTCGCGCTCCGGAGTGCGCTGGAGCAGGCTGTACTCGATCTGCAGTCCCACGAAGCTCGACCAGCCGCGTAGCTCGGCCGCCACCTGCATCGCCGAGACCACCCACGCCGGCGTGTCGGAGATCCCCACGTACAGGACCTTGCCGGCCCGCACCACGTCATCGAGCGCCCGGAGCGTCTCGGGCCACGGGGTCCAGTCGTCCCAGGCGTGGACCCAGAGCAGGTCGATGTGGTCCGTCCCGAGCCGCCGAAGGCTCCCCTCGACGCCGCGCACCAGGCTCTTGCGGTGGTTGCCGCCGGCGTTGGGGTCCTGCCCGTCCATGGACAGGGTGTACTTGGTGGCGACCACCTGGCGGTCCCGGCGCCCCTCCGCAGCGGCCAGCCACCGGCCCAGGAACGCCTCGGTCTGGCCGTTGTGGTACTTGTTCGCCGTGTCGACGAAGTTGCCCCCGGCCTCCTCGAAGGCGTCGAGGATGGCGTGGCTCGTGGGCTCGTCGGCGCCGAAGCCCCAGTTCTCGCCGAAGCTCATGGTGCCGAGGCACAGCTCGGAGACGCGGAGGCCCGACGGGCCCAGCAGGCGGTAGCTCAACATGATCCCTCCCGGATGCGGGCCGATCCTGCCAGCTCCAAGCCGTCCGTGGGTCGGGGTCCTGTGGTGCACACGCTCGGCGCGGCGCCCCCGGGAGCCGGGGGGTCGCGCCGGGCATGGTGCTGCGGTACGTGGTCCGCTCGCCCCGGGGGTCCCTTGCGCCCGTCCCGCCTCGCCCACCTCCTCGCCGCCGTCGCCCTGTTGGGCTGCGCCGGCGAGGATCCGGCCCCGGAGGACACGGGCTCGGGCTTCGAGCCGGACCGCCCCGAGGACACGGATGCGCCCGTCGACCTGGACGCGCAGCTCCAGGGGGTGCTGGCGGGTCTCGACGTCCCCGTGGGTCCCCTGGAGCCGCTCCCGGCGGGCGATCCGGCCCGGGTCGAGGTGGGGCGCCTCCTCTTCTGGGACCCGGTGCTGTCGGGCAACCGCGACGTGGCCTGCGCCACCTGCCACCACCCGGACTTCGACACCAGCGACGGGCTGCCCCGCTCCCTCGGCACCGGCGCCACCGGCACCGGCCCCGAGCGGGGCGATGGCGACCACCGGGAGCCGCTCCTCCGCCGGGCCCCCATGCTGTGGAACCGGGCCCGCCTCGACGTGCTCTTCTGGGACGGCCGGGTCGCCCTCGAGGACGGCGTCGTCGTGGGCGGTGTCCCCCGGCCCCCGGGGGGCGACGACCTGGACCTGCTCGCCGTCCAGGCCCTGCACCCCCTCCTGGACCCGGTCGAGATGCTGGGTGTGCCCGGCGACGTGGCGGTGGACGGCGGCCCGAACGAGCTGGCGGATGGGTCCGCCGACCAGGTCTACGCGCGCCTGCGGGCGCGGCTGGCGGCCATCCCCGACTACGACCGCCGCCTCTCCGAGGCCTTTCCCGAGGTGGGGGCGGACTGGACCCTCGCCGAGGTGGCGCGGGCCCTCGCCGTCTACCAGCGCCACGCCTTCGACCCCACCGACACCGCCTGGGACCGCTACCTGCGCGGCGACACGGACGCCCTCACCGACGACCAGAAGCTCGGAGCGACCTTCTTCTTCGCCGAGGGGCGCTGCGGCGCGTGCCACTCGGGTCCCCTGCTCAGCGACGAGCGCTTCCACAACCTGGGCATCCCCTTCGTCGGGGTGGTGGACCGCGGCCGCGAGGACGTCACCGGCGACCCCGCCGACGCCTTCGCGTTTCGGACCCCACCCCTCCGCAACGTGACGGGCGACGGACCGTACTTCCACAACGGGGCGGCGGCGGACCTCTCCGAGCTCTTCATCCACTACGCCGACCCCGCCGCGGGGGCCGCTAGGACCGAGGCGGCCCACCTGCCGGACGACCTGGATCTCGTCGGCACCGACGCCGAGCGAGAGGGCCTGGCGGGCAGCCTCTCCGAGGACCTGCCCACCCCCGGCAATGGGGCCTCGACGGTGGGCCTGTCCAACCTCCGGGCCTTCCTCCGCGCCCTCGAGGATCCGGCCGCGCGCGATCGCGCCGCCACCATCCCGCGCTCCGTCCCCAGCGGCCTGCCCCCCGGCGGCGGGCGGGCGCCGGAGTAGGCGAGATCCCGGTCCGCATGCCCCCGAGAGCCGCCCGCGCCGGTGGCGGGGTAGGGGAATGCCTGACCCCGCGCGTATGCTGCGCCCACCGCGAGCCCTGGCCAGGTCGTCAGGCTCAAGCAAGCGTGTGGCACCGCCGGTCCCCCGACCCGGGAATAGGCAACCCGCCTCCCCTGGAGTGATCCATGGCCAGCCGTCGTGACGCCGCCGGGCACGGCTCCCCGGAGCCGAACGAGGACCTCCTCGACCCGCCCAGCCTCGAGGACGGGCCCTCCCCGCTGCGGTCCATCGTGACCACCTCGGACGAGGAGTATCCCGAGGAGGCCCCCACCGTGGCGGTCACCGACCTCTCCGAGCTGGGCATCTCCCAGTCCGAGCTCGAGACGCCCGCCCCCGCCCCCGTCGCCGAGGCCTCCCGGGTCGAGCGCGCCGCCCCCCGCATGGAGCGCGCCCCCCGCCGCGAGTCGCCCTGGGGCATCGTCCTCGCCGCCGCCATCCCCCTCGTGGTGGCCATCGCCGGCGTGGTCTGGATGCTGCTGGCGTTCTGATCGGCACAGGGACGGGGGCCCGCCCGGGCCTCACAGCCCCTCGGCCTTCTCGATCATGGACGCGAGGGCGGCCTCCAGCTCGGCCACCCGCCGGCTCTCCCACGCCAGCCTCCGGGCCAGCGCCACGCCCTCCTCCAGGTAGGTCTCGGCCCGCACCCACACCGGTCGGACCTGGTCGCGGAGCATCTCCCGGTACAGCGCGCGCTGCTCGGGCGTGAGATCGTCGGGCTCCTCGGCGTCGAGCAGGGCGTCGCCGTAGGCCTCATAGCCGCCGGCCAGCACCAGCAGGCCCTCCAGGACCCACTCGGGCTCGCGCAGGGCGATGGCCTGCTCCACGGCGTCCTCGGCAGCCAGGATGAGCTCCCGGCGCTCGGCGAGCCGCCGCTGGAGCCGCCGCTGGCCGCCCTCGAACCGCACCTCGTCGGCCAGGGCCACCCGGCTCCGGGCCAGCGCGACCCAGGCCTTGGCCTCGTAGAAGGGGACGGAGCCCGGTGGCGCTCGCCGCAGGGCGCGCCGGAACCGTCTCGCGCCCCGGCGATGCCGCCCGAGCTCCAGCGTGAAGATGGCCTGGTTGTACCGGACCTTCGCCTCGTCCTCCGGGGAGAGCCGCCGCCAGGGCCGCAGGCCGCCCAGCCGGTCGAGGGCGAGGCCGGGCTCCCCCATCACGCCGGTCAGCTCCGCCACCCGGAATCGGGCATCCGCCTCGCGGTGGCTGCCGGGGGCCACCTCGGGGATGGCGGCGTAGAGACTCCGGGCCCGGGCGTAGTCGCGCTCCAGCGCCGCCAGGTTGGCCCGCTGCCAGGTGATCTCCACCCAGCCCTCCGGATGACGATCCTCGGCCTCGTCGAGGAGGAGCCTGGCGCCGGCGTGGTCGCCGCGCTGCATCCGGTCGAGGGCGGTGCGGAGCAGCACCTCGAGGGAGGCGGCTTCGCCGGGGGCCGGCGGGGCCGCGGGCTCGGTCGGAGGGGCCCGATCCGCGTCGTCCATCGCCGCGGCGCCGGCCGGGAGGGCCTCGCCCGGTGGCGTCTCGGGCGGGCCGTCAGGCGCGGCCCCCGCGGGGAACGACAGCAGCAGGTGGCACATCAGGATCAGCATGGCGTCTCTCTTCCAGCGACCTCACCCGAGGGCGTCGGTTCCGCGACCGGGGTCCCGCATCGGCCTGGCCCGTGGCGCCCTGAGCGAACGACCCCCCCCGGGGTCGACCGAGGGGGGTGGGTGCCGAGATGGCCGTATGTCTGCAACGGATCCCCTCCTCTCCTGAGAAGGGGGCTTCATGATCACCGCTTCCGGCTTCCCTTCCACAAGGGCGTGCGCTCCACGGCGAGGGACGAATCCCATGTGATGAGTGTGGGGGGATCCCGTTGTTGCGACGCGTAGACGCACCTCCCAGCCCCTTCAACCTAAGCCCGGCGACGGCCCTCCACAAGGCCCGCGACACCCGGTGACGGCCGGCCGTGCCGCGACCGGATCCCGAGCCACGCATCGACGCGCCGGGGGTCGCGACCGGGCGCCTCTGCGGCTACCCCTGCCCCGCACCCGCGGAGGGCCGTGGAACCCCAGCTCGCCATGCTCCTGGCCTATCTGGCCGCCCATGCCCTGCTCTGCGTCCATGGCCTGCACCGGGGCTGGCTCCAGCTCCAGCTCCTCCGCGGGCGGCCGGACCCCGCGCCCCCCCTTCCCGAGCGGTGGCCCCGGGTGACGGTGCAGCTGCCCGTGTTCAACGAGCGCCACGTGGTGGAGCGGATCGTCGAGGCGGCCGGTGCCCTCGACTACCCCGCGGATCTCCTGGAGATCCAGGTCCTCGACGACTCCACCGACGACACCACCGCCCGGGCCCGCGCCGCCTGCGCCCGGCTGCGGGCCCGCGGCATCGATGCGCGCGTCCTGCATCGCACCGACCGCACGGGCTTCAAGGCCGGGGCCCTCGACGCCGGGCTTCGCCAGGCCCGGGCCGATCGGATCGCCATCTTCGACGCCGACTTCGTGCCGCCACGGGACTTCCTGCGGCGGACCGTGCCCTGGCTCGAGGCCGGCGCCGGCATGGTCCAGGCCCGGTGGGGGCACCTGAATGCGCACGAGCGCGTCATCACCGCGCTCCAGGCCATCCTCCTCGACGGCCACTTCGCCGTGGAGCAGGTCGCCCGGTACCGGGGTCGGCGGTGGCTCCAGTTCAACGGCACCGCCGGCGTGTGGACCCGACGGACCATCGAGGCCGCCGGGGGCTGGGAGCACGACACCCTCACCGAGGATCTGGACCTCTCCTACCGGACCCAGATCGCGGGCGCCCGGTTCGTCTACCTCGACGACCTCGTCGCCCCGGCCGAGATCCCCGCCACCATGGCCGCCTTCAAGGCCCAGCAACACCGCTGGGGCAAGGGCATGGTCCAGGCCTTCAAGAAGACCGCTGGCCGC
The DNA here is from genome assembly GCA_964586865.1 of uncultured Enterobacteriaceae bacterium. GTDB lineage: Bacteria > Myxococcota_A > UBA796 > UBA796 > REDI01. The sequence goes on along the minus strand of CAZPJM010000029.1, from coordinate 6,809 downwards.
ATCTGGAGGAGCCGGGCCGGGCTGCCGCTCAAGGTCGAGGCCACCCTCCACCTGACGAGCGTGTTCGCCTGGCCCCTGGTGGCGGTGATCTCGGTCCTGCTCCCGTTGGGCGTGGCGGCCCGGGAGTGGGGCTGGCTGGTGATCCCGGGCTGGGCCGACCTGCTCATCTTCGCGACGGCCACCGCCACCATCGCCAGCTTCTACGTGGTGGCGGCGGTACGCGCCCGGCGGGAGGCCCTCGGCTGGCGCCTGCTGGCCGTCCCGCTGGCCATGGCCCTCGGGGTGGGACTGGCCGTCGCCCAGACCCGGGCCGCCTGGGAAGGCCTGTTCGGCCGCACCGGCACGTTCGTGCGCACGCCCAAGGCCGGCGACGCAGCCCGCTCCACCTACCTGGCCCGCCTGGACCCGGTGGTGATCGTCGAGGCCCTCATGGCGGCCTGGCTGCTCGGTGCCTCCCTGTGGGCCGCGGCCCAGGGCTGGATCGGCGCCTTGCCCTTCCTCCTCCTCTTCGGGCTCGGCTACGCGATCATCGTGGGTCATACCCTCGCCGAGGCCCTCCAGCGCCTGAGCCGCGCCCAGGCCTCGGCGCCCAGCTCCACCACGACCGCGACCCCCGCCGGCACCCAGGTCGCCGGCCACAGCCAGTCCGGCTCGGACCAGGCCCCCGTCGCCGCATCGTACCCGGAGAGCACCCCATAGGCGCCGAGGAGCGCGATGCCGGCCACGGCGGGGCTCCATCGACCCAGGGCCAGCCCGGGCACCACCACCCACAGGCCGTACCAGGGGTGGAGGGTGGGGGAGAGGGCCACGAAGGCGCTGCCCACCGCCAGCCACAGGGCCCAGGGCCGACCGGCCAGCAGGATCCAGGCGGTCAGGGTGAGGAGGCCGCCGAGCCCCACCAGGACCGGCCGGGCCCAGGCACCGGCGAGCGCCCCGGCCACCGGCCAGGCGAAGCCGTTGAAGGACCAGTGGGTGGCGTAGGCCCGGAAGCCGTCGAAGAGCCTGGGGCCCGCGTCGAGGACCGGGAGGGCCAGCACCGCCAGCGCGGCGACGCCCGCCAGGCTCCCGAGAACCGCCCACGGCAGGCCGCGGCGACCCTGGACTCCGGCCGGTCCGGGCCAGACCAGGAACGGCAGGAGCTTGGTCCCGGCGCCCAGCACCACCAGCAGCCCCGCCCAGGCAGGACGGCGCACCGCGCACGCCCAGGCCAGCAGGGCCACCGCCGGTACGTCCAGGTGCGCCCCCGAGGCCGACTCGAGGGCCGCCAGCGGGTGGAGCGCGTAGAGGAGCGCCGGCCAGGTGGGGCGACCCCGTCGCGCCCACAGCAGCGCACCCAGCACCGCCAGATCGGCCAGGGCGGTCCCGATCTGCGCCGTGAGCACCGTGCCGCCGCCGTGCCACAGCACCCGGAACCACAGCAGCGCCACCGGCGGGTAGATGGAGGGGACCTCCGGGTGGTTGACCTTCGCCCGGAGGGCGTCGTCCAGCCCGGGCACCGCCGCCGGTGCCGTCAGGAACGGATTTCCACCCGCCGCCAGGAGCTGGCCCTCCCACAGAAGCCGAAAGACGTCGTCTGAGAGAAGGGGAGGGGTGCCGCAGAGGATCGCGCGCACCGCGACCCCGACCAGGACCACCGGCCACCAGGGCAGCCGACGGGGACCCGCCAGGGCGGCGGCCCCCACCGCCGAGAGCCCCCACCCCCACGCCATCACGGCCACCCAGGCCGCTTCCGTCCGGGAGGGGACCAGGTGGAGGAGGCTGGCGGACGAGGCCGCCCATCCGATACAGAGGAGAGCGAGCAGCCCGACGCCCGTCGGGACCTGCCACCGGCTGCCCATCCCTCCCTCCTGGGTGCCCGCCTCCTCCACGCGCCCTCCGGCGCCCCCCCATAGCCCCTCCGGTCCCTCCATCGCGGGACCACCCCCCTCTCCCGCGAGTCCCCCATGTCCTCGCTCCACCTCAGGCCAGACCTGCGCCTCGCCGGATTCCTCCTCGCCGCGGCACTGCTCGCGCCGGCCGGGCTCACCGGCTGCAAGCGCGATCCCTGCAAGAAGAACCCCGAGCTTCCCGAGTGCAGCGAGGGGGACACGGACGATGTGGAGACCCAGCGGATCTCCCTCGTCCGGAAGATCGAGGTCAGCCAGGTCCGCCCCGATCTCATCGAGCCGAACACGGGCCTCACCCTGGATGTGCTCGGTGCGGGCTTCGACGGCCGACCCCGGGTCAGCTTCGGGACCTTCGACGGCACCAACGTGGTCCGTCACACCTCGGCCCGCCTCTCGGTGGACGTCCCGCCCCTGCCCGAGGGTCGCTACGACGTGACGGTGACCAACAGCGACGGCGAGGCCGCCACCCTGGTGCGCGGCCTGATGGTCCAGCCCGCGCCCGCGGATCCGGTGGACTGCGATCGGCTCGTGGTCCGGTTCGGCTTCGACGAGGACGCCCTGGACGGAGAGGCCCGCGACGCCATCGACCCCCTGGTCCCCTGCTACCAGGACGTCACGGGCCGGATCCGCCTCGAAGGCCACGCGGATGCCCGCGGGACCATCGACTACAACCTGGCCCTGGGTCAGCGTCGGGCCGACGCGGTGCTCGGCTACCTCACCGCGCAGGGGGTGCCGGTGCGGCGCCTGCGCACGGTGAGCTATGGCGAGGAGCGTCCGGCCGACCCTCGGATGAACGAGGAGGCCTGGGCCGCCAACCGGCGGGTCGTGCTGCAGGTGGAGGACTGAAGGTGCCGCGCTCCCCGATCCTGGCCATCGTCCTCCTCCCGCTCCTCGGCTGCGTGCCCCGCCAGGTACGTGAGACCCAGGCCGCTGTGCAGGCCCGCCTGACCCTGATGGACACCCGCCAGGCCCTCCTCGAGGAGACCCTCGAGGACACCACCGACAAGCTCGAGCAGGCCCAGTCCACCCTGCGCCTCATCGGCCAGGACAAGGGCGACCTGCTCGAGGCCCTGGACCAGACGAGCGAGGAGCTCCGCGCCCTCCGGGGCCAGAACGAGGAGCTCCGCTTCGCCCTGGACGACACGCGGGCCCAGCTCGAGGCCTACATGCGGGGGCAGGAGGTGCGGCAGCTCCACGACGAGGCCCGCCTGGACCAGATCGAGGAGAGCCTCGGCCTGGAGCCGCCCCCCCGGCCCGTCCTGGACGAGGGGGAGGGCCCGGGCCTGGGCGCGGCGGTGGGGCCCGACGGGAGCGCCCTCACCGAGCCGGGAGAGGGCGAGGGGTCCGGCCCGTCCGAGGGCGGGGAGGACGGCGAGCGCGGACTCCCCGAGTCCGCCCGCGGCAAGCTCGACAAGGCCGTGCAGCACATGGAGGACGGCCAGCAGGGGGTCGCCCGCTACGTCCTCGAGGCGGCCATCGAGGAGCACGTGGGTGATCCCCTCCTCGACGAGATCCGCTACCGCCTCGGCGAGACCTGGTTCAACGAGGGGGCGTGGGGCAAGGCCGCCCTGGCCTTCCAGGCCGTCATCGACAACCACCCCCGCAGCCAGTGGGCGCCGTGGGCCGGCCTGCGCCAGGGCGAGGCCTTCCTCGAGCTGGGGCAGAAGGACGGGGCGGTCATCTTCTTCGAGGGGGTGCTCGAGGACTACCCCGACAGCGACGCCGCCGCCGAGGCCCGCAAGCAGCTCCGCGGGCTGTGAGGCGCGCGGGGGCACGGCCCCCCTTGCCCTGCGCGTCCGCGTGCGCTACACGACGGCTTCCGAACCGCAGACCCGTTCACGGGGAGCGGCCCGCCCGGGCCGGTCCCCGTTTTTGTTGGCCCCATGGATCCCACGACCCTCCGCCACCGCATCCGTGACCTCGTCGAGCCCACCGTCCAGCGGTCGGGCTTCGACCTGGTGGCCATCGAGTGGACGGGCGGGTCGGGGCGCGGTGTGCTGCGCCTGTCCATCGACCGGCCACCGGGCTTCGAGCCGGATCCCGAGGATCCGGAGCGCACCCCTGGCGTCACGGCCGATGACTGCGCACGGATCAGCCGGGCCATCGAGCCCCTGCTCGACGCCGACGATCCCGTCGACGGCGCCTACAGCCTCGAGGTCAGCAGCCCCGGCATCGAGCGTCCGGTCCAGCGGCTCTCCGACTTCGCCCGCTTCCAGGGCTATCGCGTGCGCCTGCGCCTCGAGCCCGGGCCGCCGCGCCGCCGCTACACCGGCGAGCTGCGCGGCACCCGCGGCGACGACGTCGTCGTTCTCGCCGACGGCGAGGAGCACGCCTTCCACGTGGACACCATCGAGCGCGCCCACCTCGACCTCACCCTCGACGAGTTCGAGGCCCTGGGCCGGGGGCTCCCCCAGCCGGGCGACCAGGAGGACAGCGATGATCACCAGTGACCTCGAGCGGCTCGTCGACGCCATCACCCGCGAGAAGAACATCCCCCGGGATGTGGTCATCGAGATCCTCGAGAGCGCCATCGTGGCGGCGGCCCGCAAGAAGTACGGGATGGAGCGCCAGATCGAGGCGGTCTACAACGAGGACCTCGGCGAGGTCGAGCTGTTCGAGTACTACACGGTCGTCGACGATGGCGAGATCGAGGACGAGGATCTCGAGATCGAGTTCGACGAAGCCCGGGAGCTCGACCCCGAGTGCGAGATCGGGGACCAGATCGGCATCCTGATGGACCTGGACGACCTGGGCCGCATCGCCGCCCAGACCGCCAAGCAGGTCATCATCCAGAAGATGCGGGACGCCGAGCGCGAGCTGGTGTTCAACGAGTTCAAGGACCGGAAGGGCGAGCTCATCACCGGCATCGTCCGGCGCTTCGAGCGCGGCAACATCGTGGTCGACCTCAACCGCGCCGAGGCCATCCTCCCCCGCCGCGAGCAGGTGCCCACCGAGACCTACCGCCCGGGCGACCGGGTCCAGGCCTACGTCCTCGACATCACCCGGGCCACGCGGCAGCCCCAGGTGGTCCTCTCCCGGACCCATCCGGGCCTCCTCATGAAGCTCTTCGAGATGGAGGTCCCCGAGATCTACGAGGGCGTGGTCCGGATCGAGGCCTGCGCCCGCGAGCCCGGCCATCGCGCCAAGATCGCGGTCTCCAGCATCGATCCCGACGTGGATCCGGTCGGCGCCTGCGTGGGCCTGAAGGGCTCCCGCGTCCAGGCCGTCGTCGCCGAGCTCCGGGGCGAGGCCATCGACATCATCCCCTGGCACCCGGACCCCGCCGGCTTCATCGTGCACGCCATCGCGCCCGCCACCGTCACCCGCGTCTACATCGACGAGGCCAACCACACGATGGAGCTCATCGTCCCCGACGACAACCTGGCCAAGGCCATCGGCCGCCGCGGTCAGAACGTCCGGCTCGCCGCCCAGCTCACCGGCTGGCGCATCGACATCTACAGCGAGACCAAGCACACCCAGATGATGGAGGATGCCCGCGCCGAGATCGCGCGCATCCAGGTGCTGGACGAGACCCAGGTCGAGTACCTGCTGGGCGCCGGCTACCAGAGCGCCCAGGAAGTCGCCGACAGCGAGCCGTCCGAGGTCGCCGGGATCCTGGGCATCGACGAGGAGGCCGCCAGCGCGGTGGTCGAGGGCGCCGACGAGGTGGTCGGGCAGCTCATCATGGAGGAGGCCGCGCTCCGCAAGGTCCGCGAGGCCGAGGAGCAGGCGGCGCGCCAGGCGGCGCGTCAGGCCGCCCGCGAGGACGCCGAGGCGCCCGACGCGTCCTGAGCCACCCCGTACCCCGATGGGAGGAGGGCCATGGCCCCCCAGCGCACCTGTGTGGCCTGCCGGGAGACCACCGAGGCCGACGACCTGGTCCGGTTGGTGCTCCATCCGGTCGAGGAGCGGGTCCTGGTGGACCTCCCCGGCAAGCTGCCGGGGCGCGGGGCCTGGGTCCATGCCCGCCGGGCGTGCGTGGAGCGGCTGGACCGGGCCCCGGAACGGCTGGTCCGCCCGCTCCGCACCCGGCCACCGGTGCGCTTCGCCGACGGCAGCCTCGACGCCACGCTGCGGGCGCGGATCCTCCAGGCGGCGCGGGACGGTCTCTCGCTGGCCTCGGCCTCCGGGTCGCTGGTGAGTGGCCAGGAGCGCCTCGCCCAGGCGCTCCGAGGTGGTGCGGTCCGGTGGGTGGCCACCGCCTCCGACGCCAGCCCCCGGACCCTCGACGCCCTCCGGGCCGCCGCTCCGCCCGAGGTGTGCTTCGTGGAACTCGACCTGGATCGCGTGGCCTTGGGCGATCGCATCGGTCGCGGGGTGCGTGCTGCGGTGGGGGTGCGCTCCACCCGGGGCGCCGCCCACCTGCGCCTCCAGTTGCGCCGGCTCGCAGACCTGGGTTAGGTCGCTCGCCTCCCGCGCGCCGGCCCCCGGCCCGACCCTGCCCGCGATGACACCCGTACCGGCCCCCGGCACGCGACCGCATCGCCCGAGCGGGATAGGGCCCCGGGCCGGATCGCACGCCGGAGCCGCCGCGGGGCCTTCCGCTCCCGGCCTCCCCGAGCGCCCCCCTGCATCATTCCGGTGCGGCGCGCTCCTAGAGCTTCCTGTCCTGAAGGGGATCCATGTCGAAGAAGGACCTGCTCGAACGCATCTCGCAGCAGAGCGGTGGTGGCAAGGCCCGCAAGGACGCCACCCGCACCGAGGGCAAGCGCAAGACGACGACCAAGCGCGTGTCCCGGCGGGTCGTGCGCCGTCGTCCGGCCCGCAAGAAGGCCGAGACCGATGTCGAGGCCGAGGCTGCCAGCGCTGCGCCCCGCCGCCGCGCGGTGGCCCCCGAGGGCGAGACGCCGAGCAAGCCGACGCCGCCGACGCCCGAGCCTACGCCCGCGCCCCGCAAGGTCGCCACGCCCGAGGAGATGGCCC
>CAZPJM010000028.1:0-29303 GCA_964586865.1 uncultured Enterobacteriaceae bacterium | reverse complement strand
CAGCGCTTGGTAGTCGGGGCGGGGCGGGGGAGGCTGCATCTGGGGCGGCAGGTTGGGGTTGGGCGGCGGTGCCTCGGGGGTGGCGGTGTAGAGGCCCACCTGCACGAGCTGGCCCGGGCTGGCGCGACGGACCGCGGCCTCGAGGCTGCGGGAGACGTCGCCGGCGGTGGCGTCGGCCCCCGGCAGGAGCCGCTGCACCTTGTCGCCCGAGGTGAGCACCAGGTGGGCCCAGAACAGCTCCTGGCCGAAGAGATCCGCGGCCAGCGGGCGCACGCCGGTCTCCTCGTAGATGGCCTGGGCCTGGTCGGGGGTGGGGGCGACCTCCTCGAAGGCGAGGCGCCCCCCGGAGCGCTCGGCCAGCTCGGCGGCCTTCTCGCGCATCAGGGAGAGGGTGCCCTGGAACTCGCGGGGGGCCGTCTCGGGGGTGGCGTAGAGGGTGAGGGTCGAGCCCTCCGGGAGCCGCGCGAGCTGGGCGTCCACCGACTGGAAGGAGCGGCTGACCTTGCGGATGGTGCGGGCGAGCACGTACTCGAGGTCCCCCAGTCGGACATCGACCTCGGTGCTGGCGACGTCGGCGTCGAACTCCACCAGGTCCTCGAGGCCCAGCACCTCGTGCTGATCGCCGTAGCGCACCAGGACGTGGAACCAGGCGTTCACCACGCTCTGGCTGCTGCGGTCGGCCACGCCGAACGGGACGCTCTCGATGCCGTAGGTCTCGCCGATCTCGGCGGCCAGCTCGTCGTCGGTGGCGGGATCGGCCAGGGTCAGGCGCACCCGGTCCCCGCCGATGGCGTCGACCTCGCGGAGGGTGTCGCGGATCCGGGGGAGGAGGGGGGCGATGAGGGGGTGGGTGCGGTCGGAGAGGTAGGCCTCGATGTAGAGCGGCTCGTCGAGGGAGGCCAGGGTGTCGCGGGTGACGGGGGAGAGGCTGTAGGCGCCGTCGGCGGTCAGATCGACCCGGAGGGTGGTCAGGGGCGAGAGCCACAGCGAGAGGAGCAGGGCATTGCTGGCCACCAGGCTCACGTGGAGCCAGCGGGCCCCCTGGCGCTGGGGGTGGCTGCCACCGTCGATGCGCGGCAGCTCCAGGAAGGCCACGTTCAGGGTGAGGGCGGTGGCCGTGATCCCGCCGTAGTAGGCCAGGTCCCGGAGATCGACCACGCCCCGCTCGATGCTGTCGAAGCGGCTGCCGGCCCCCAGGCCGCGGAGGATGTCGGCCGTCTCGCGGCCGAAGAGGCTGGTGAAGGCGTCGTCGCCCAGGAGCAGCAGCACCCCGCCCACGCCCAGGGTGACGATGAGGGCCACCACCTGGTTGTCGGTGCGGGAGGAGACGCAGAGGCCCACCGCCACCCAGGTGGCCCCCACGAGCAGGGCGCCCAGGTAGCCGCCCACCACGGGGCCCAGGTCGAGCGGCCCCAGCAGGCCCACCAGCACGGGGAGCGGCCAGGTGAGGGCCAGGGCCAGGGCCACCAGGCCCACGCCGGCGAGCCACTTGCCGATCACCAGCCCCCACGGCCGCACCGGCAGGGTCAGGAGGACCTCGAGGGTGCCGAGCTTCCGCTCCTCGGCCCACTGGCGCATGGTCAGGGCGGACACGAGCAGCAGGAGCAGCAGGGGCAGGGAGGCGAACAGGGGCTTGAGGTCGGCCAGGCCGCGGGCGAAGAAGCCCGACAGGGTGAAGAGGTCCAGGTTGACCGCCACCAGGAAGACGCCCAGGAAGACCAGGGCGACCGGGCTGCGGAAGCTGGCCGAGAGCTCGCGCCGGGCCACCTCGGCGGCGGTGCGGAAGGTGTCGGTGAGGGCGTTCATGCGCGCACCTCGCGGGAGAGATCCTCGAAGGCATCCTCGAGGCGCCGGCGGGCCGGGGCCAGGGTGCCCAGGTCCAGGCCAGCCCCGTGCAGGGCGGCGGCCACCGCCGGGGCGGGAGCGTGGACCGGGTCGGTGCAGGGGAGGGTCCACACGGTGAAGCCGGGCAGCTCCGGATCGGCGCCCTCCCGGCGGGGGGTGCCGATGCCCTCGACCGGGGCCAGGACGGGACCCACATCGGCGTCCCCGCGGATGGAGAGGCGGAGCGCCGCGGTGCGGGTCAGGTCCGAGAGCGGGCCGTCGGCCACCAGGCGACCGCCCACCAGGACCAGCACCCGATCGCACACCGCCTCGACCTCCTGGAGGATGTGGGTCGAGAGGATGACGGTGCTCTCGCGGGCAAGGCGCAGGATCAGGCTGCGCATGGCCGTGATCTGCGTCGGGTCCAGCCCATTGGTGGGCTCGTCGAGGATGAGCACGTCGGGGCGGTGGACGATGGCCTGGGCCAGCCCCACCCGCTGGCGGAGCCCCTTGGAGAGGGTGCCGATCCGCTGGGAGACCCGGCCGTGGAGGCCGACCGCCTCGATGGCATCGGCCACGGCGGCGGCGCGGCCGGCGGCGGGCACACCGCGGAGGGCGGCCATGGAGAGCAGGTAGTCGGCGACGGTCTGCTCTTCGTAGAGGGGCGCGTTCTCGGGCAGGTAGCCGATCCTCCGCTGGACCGCGCGGCGGTCGCGCACCACGTCCAGCCCGGCGACGGTGGCCGTGCCCTCGCTGGGCTCGAGGTAGCCGGTGAGCACCTTCATCATGGTGGTCTTGCCGGCCCCGTTGTGGCCGAGCAGGCCCACCACCTCGCCGGACGCGATGTGCGCCGTGACGCCCTCCAGCGCGCGAACGTGGCCGTAGCGGCGCGTCAGCTCCTGGACGTCGATCATCGGGGAGTCCTCCTCCGAAGTCCCACCCCGGGCCCGGTGCCCGGGCCGCTCCCCGGTAGTCACGCTCCAGAACCCGTCAAGACCCGTCGTCGGCGTTGGCCGGCTCGCCCCCGGATCCGCTATGGCGGGGTCGAGCGCGCGCCCGCCCGCCGTCGAACCTGGCTTCCCCGCTCCCGCATGGCCACCCTCTGGACCGGCCCCTCCCGGCTCCTCGCCCGGCTGGGCGCCCTCCCCGGATCCACCTGGCTCGTCATCGGCGCCGTGGTGGCGGTGCTCACCCTGGCCGGGGCCGCCGCCGGCGTCGGCACCACCTCCCTGGCCGCCGGGCTCATCGCCCCGCCCGCCGACCCGGGCCCCCTGGACCGGCCGGAGTCTGCCCCCGAGGGCGGCGAGGGTGTCGTGGCCGAGGCCACGGCCGGCTCCGAGGCCGGCCCCGACCGGGAGCCTCCCGGCGCCCGCACCCGCCCCGCCCGGCGTGGCCTGTCCCGCGATGCCTACGTCGAGGCCATCGTGGAGCGGAACGTCTTCGACCACGATGCGGCCGGCAAGCCCCCCACCGAGGAGACCGCCCCGGGCGAGGAGACCCTCACCGAGCTCGATGTGGTCCTCCTCGGCACCGTGGTCCACGCCGATCCGACGCGCTCGGCGGCCCTCATCCGCCGGGGGCAGCGGGGCGAGACGGCGGGCTACGGCATCGGGGATCGCCTCCTCGACGCCGTCATCCGCGAGATCGATCCCGAGCGGGTGATCCTGGAGCGCTCCGACGGCCGCCGCGAGATCCTCACCGGGGACATGGACCGCGACGAGTCGGGCCGTCGGGGGCGGCGGCGCGGCCGGAAGGGCCAGGGCGACGACGCCATCGCCAAGGTCGACGACGGCCACTACGAGGTCTCCCGCGCCCTGGTGGACGAGCTGCTCTCCGACCCCAAGGGCCTGCGCAAGCTCGGTCGGGCGCGCCCCTACAAGCGCAACGGCGAGGTCATCGGGTTCCGCCTGTACCGGATCCGGCGCAACAGCCTGGGCCGGAAGATCGGCCTGCGCTCGGGCGACGTCATCACCGAGGTCAACGGCACCAAGCTCAACACCACCCGCGCCGCCCTCTCGCTCATGACCGAGCTCAACCAGGCCAGCACCTTCGACGTGAAGGTCCGGAAGCGCAATGGCAAGACCCGCGACCTGAAGCTGGATCTGCGCTGAGTCCGGCCGATGGGGGGGCGGTTAGGGCTCGCTCCCGCCACCTGGGAAGACCCATGCGCATCCTGCTCGTCGCTGCCCACTACCCGCCCGACCTGGGGGCCCTCGCCACCCGTGCGCGCGACCTGACCCGCGCCTGGGCCACCGCCGGCCACGAGGTCCACGTCCTGTGCGGGCTGCCCAACCACCCCTCGGGCGTCATCCCCGAGGCGTACCGGGGGCGTGGCATGGTCCACGAGGAGGTGGACGGGGTGCACGTGCACCGCACCTGGGTCTATGCGACCCCCAACGCCGGGGTGGTGCGGCGGAGCGCGGCCTTCGTGTCCTACGCGGCCTCGGTGGTGGGCAGCGGTCAGTTCCAGGTGCCCCGTCCCGACGTGGTGGTGACCAGCAGCCCGCAGTTCCTGGCCGCCGTGGCCGGGGTCCTGGTGGGCCGCTGGAAGCGACGGCCGGTGGTGGTGGAGATCCGGGATCTCTGGCCGCGCACCATCTGGGAGATCGGCGCCCTGCCCAAGGACAGCCCGGCCATCCGCCTGCTCGAGCGCGGGGAGCGCTGGCTGTACCGCCAGGCCGACCACATCGTGGTGGTCACCCGCTCCTTCGTGGACGAGATCCGCGCGACCACCCCCGACGTGCCCGCGGCGCGCATCGACGTGGTGACCAATGGGGTGGACCTGACCCGCTTCCCCGTGTCGGTGGATCCCGAGCCCCTGCGGCGCGAGCTGGGGCTGTCCGGCGAGCGGCCGGTGGCGCTCTACGCGGGGACCCACGGGCTCTGCCACGGCCTCGAGACGGTGGTGGACGCGGCGAAGCGCTGCCCCGAGGTGGACTTCGTGCTGGTGGGGGATGGCGCGCGCAAGGCCGACCTCCGGGAGCGGGGGCGCGGCGTGCCCAACCTGACCTTCCACGACGCGGTGCCCAGCGAGCGCATGCCCGAGGTCTACGCCCTGGGCGACATCGGCCTCGTGCACCTCCAGGATCTGCCTCTGTTCCGCACCGTCATCCCGTCCAAGATGTTCGAGATCTGGGCCTGCCGCCGACCGGTGGTCCTGGGGGTCGAGGGCGAGGCGGCGCGGATCCTGGACGAGGCCGGTGGCGGGGTGGCCGTGCCCCCCGAGGATCCGGACGCCCTGGCGGCGGCGGTGCGGGAGCTGGCCCGGGACCCGGCGCGGCGGGCGGCGCTGGGCGAGGCCGGCCGTCGCGCGGTCGAGCAGACCTACGACCGCCGCCGGCTCGCGGAACGCTACGCGGGCATCCTCGAGGATGTGGTGGCGCGGGCCCGCTCCCGGCGCGGCCTGCGGTCCGCCCTCCGGCCTCTCCGTCGGTGGGTCGACGCCTGAGGCGCCCGGCTCACGCGGCGTGTCGGGCCTCGAGGGCCTGGACCAGGTCGGCCGCCGGCACCCACTCGAAGCTCCCGAGCAGGGTGCGCAGCCGGGCGCGACACCGCCCCAGGCCCACGTAGGTCCGGAAGGCCCGGGCGCGGGACATGGGCAGGCGCGGCTGGCCGGGGTCGATGTCCCGGGGGTGCACGTAGAGGACCAGGGGCGCGCCCCGTGCCCGGGCGGCCGCCGCCAGGGGGAGGACCACGGCCCGGGGCAGCAGGCGCAGGTAGCCGCCCCCCAGCCAGCCCAGGCGCGTCGGGCCCACCGGGACCGTGGAGACCGGGATCTCCCACAGGGGCCCCCAGCGGTGGGGTCGGCTGTCGGCCCCGTCCATGCCCCCGTGGTGGCGGCGTCCGGGGAAGACCGAGCTGTCGTAGCGGTAGCCTTCCTCGGCCAGCACCTCGAGGGCCCACGGGGTCTGGCGCGTCAGGGAGAAGCCCGGCGCGCGGTAGCCCAGCGGCCGTACCCCGCAGGCGCGGTCGATGGCGTCGGCCGCGCGGCGGAGATCGTCGCGGAAGGCGGCCGCGTCCTGCTCGTAGAGGAGGGTGTGCCCATGACCATGGCTGGCGATCTCGTGGCCGGCCCGGGCCACCCGCCGGACCACCTCGGGGTGGTGCTCGGCGATCCAGCCCAGCACGAAGAAGGTGGCCTTCACCCCGGCCTCGTCCAGATCCTCGAGCAGACGATCCGTGTTGGCCGCCACCCGGCTCGGCAGGTGGGGCCAGTCCGCGGGGTCGGGCGCCCCCGGGTGGTCCAGCAGGTGGAACCAGTCCTCCAGATCGATGGAGAAGACGTTCACCACATCCTCCCGCCCTGCATCCGGAACCGCAGCCCCTCCCGCCAGGTGGGGAAGGAGAAGTAGGAGCCGGCCTCGAGATCGTTGGGGCGCCGCTCCACCGTGCCGTCCTCGATGCGCTCGATGGCCTCGATGAGGGCGTCCCCGGCGGCGGTCTTGGTCTTGAGCACCAGCGAGCTCCAGGTCTCGTCCGGCGCGACCGGGACGGGCCGCTGGATGAGGATGGCCCCGTCGTCGATGCCGGCGCCCAGGTCGTGCACCGTCACCGCCGTCTGGGGCTCGCGGTGGTAGAGCACCCAGAAGCTCGGCAGGAGCCCGCGGTAGTGGGGCAGTGGCGCGCTGTGGACGTTGATGCCGCCCAGCGGGAAGCGGCCCAGGATGCGGGCCCGGACCACCTGGGGGCAGCTCACGCTGATGAGCAGATCGGCGGGGTGGGCGTCCAGGATGCGGGCCATGGCCCGGGAGTTGACCCGCTCCACCTCGAAGGTCGGCAGGCCCAGCCGCCGCCCCACCTCGGCGACCGATCGGTCCCGGCGCCCCGGCAGCCGCAGGCCGGCCCGGGTGGCGGCCAGGCGGGTGGCCATCGCCGCGCTGCCCCGGAGGCCGAACACGCCGAGGTGCTTGCCCACCGCCTGCAGGCCGCCCCCGTGGGTCGACAGGGGCGGGGCGGTCACCAGGCAGGTGATCCGATCCCGGAAGCGCTCCGCCACCCGCGCGATGGGGATGGGCAGGAAGAGGCGCTCGTCCTGGGTGAAGATGGTGAGGCGGAGGGGGCGGTCCACGGCGGTCTCCCGGGGTGGTGGACCTGTATCGTCCCCGGCCCGGCTCCGTGAAGGAGCGGGGGGGCGGCGCCCGGCGGAGTAGGGGGAGGGATGACCCCCGACGACGGTGCCACCCTCCCCCGGCCCGAGCCCTACGATCTGGCCGCGAGCCTTCGCTTCCTGCAGATGGGCCAGCGCGATCCCACCCTGCGGCGGGCGCGGGGCGAGGTCTGGCGGGCCACCTGGACGCCGGACGGGCCAGCCACGGTGCGCCTCGTCGACACGGGCCGGGAGCTGGCGGTCCGCGCCTGGGGGCCGGGTGCCCGTGCGGCCGTCGCCGCGGCGCCGGCCCTGCTCGGGCTGCACGACACCCCCGAGGCCTTCGACCCCGACCATCCCACCCTGGCGCGGCTGTGGCGGGCCCACCCCGGCCTCCACCTCCCCGACTCCGGATCCGCCGTCGAGGCCTTGATCCCCACCATCTGCCAGCAGCTCGTCACCTGGCTCGAGGCGTGTCGAATCTGGCACGCCCTGGTCCGCGACCTCTCCGAGCCCGCCCCCGGTCCGGCCGCGCTGTGGCTCCCCCCCTCCGCCCGGGCCCTCGCCGGCGCCCGGGGCTGGGTCCTGGAGCGGGCCGGCCTGGGGCGACGGCGTGGCAGCACCGTCAAGGCCGTGGGCGCCCTGGCTGCCCGCCTCCAGGAGGCCCTCGTGGACGGGCGGGCCCGCCAGGTGTGGTCCCGGGTGCCCGGCATCGGCCCGTGGACGGTGGAGCATGCGCTGGGGATGCGCCTCGGCGACGCCGACGCGGTCATCGTGGGGGACTACCACCTCCCCGACACGGTGGCCTGGGCGCTGGCCCGGGAGCCCCGCGCCGATGATGACCGGATGAAGACGCTGCTGGCGCCCTATACGGGCCACCGCTTCCGCGTGGTGCACCTGCTCTGGATGGCCGGCGTCACCGCCCCCCGCCGCGGGCCGAAGCGGGCGCGACGGCGGTAGGGCGCCGACCCGGCCCCCGGCGGCGCCCCATCAGCGGCCGTGCGCCTCGAGGAAGGCCCGCAGCGGGCCCACGAGCTGGTCGGCGTGGGTGAAGGCGGCGGCGTGGGCCCCGCCGTCGAGCGCGACCACCCCCTGGGCGGGGAGCGCGGACGCCAGGTCCTGCGCGTGGGCGATGGGCATCCCCACGTCCTCGGTGCCGTGGGCGATGAAGGTGGGAACCCCGATCTCGCCGAGGCGCGCGCTGACGTCGTCGCGGGCGATCAGCGCCTCCATGGCGCCCGCCACGTGGGCCGGATCGTACTGCCGCCACCGGGAGACCCACGGCTCCCAGTGGGCCGGGTCGCCGAGGAGCACCGTGGCGGTCTCCTCGAGCCCGTCCTCCATGCCGTTCTCGCGGATGGCCGCCACCCGGCCGCGGTAGTAGTCGAGGGTCCCCGGGTCGGTGGGGCCGGCCATGGTCGAGATCAGCACCAGCGCCTGCACCCGGTCCGGGTGGGCGAGGGCGAAGCGCAGCGCGCTGTAGCCCCCCTGGGACATGCCCCCGACCACGGCGCGCTCGATGCCCAGGTGGTCCATGAGGGCCGCGATGTCGTGGGCGTGGGTCCAGGAATCGTGGGGCTGGTCGTTCCAGCCGGACCCGCCGAAGCCGCGGGCGTCCCACCGGACGATGCGGAAGTCCTCGCCCAGCGCCTCGACCAGCGGGTCGAACATGGAGAGGTCCATGAGGAAGCCGTGGCCGAGCACCACCGCGGGTCCATCGCCCCCGGTGTCGGCGTAGTGGATCATCTGGCCATCGTCACGGGTCAGGGTCGGCATGGGGGGCTCCTCTCTGGCGCGGGGGTGGGCCCGGGGGCGGTGGTCGGGGGGCGGCTCCCCGATCAGTCCTCGGCGCGCTCACCGGCCTCGGACGCCGGGTCGGCCTCGGAGGGCTCGCCCTCGGTCGCCGATGGCGCGTCCTCGTCGTCCGTCTCGGCGTCGTCCCTGCCGCCGTCCAGCTTCTCGCCGGTGGCGTTGAGCACCCCGTCGGCCTCGGGGCCCGGCTCGGGCGGCCCCTCGGGGCGGGGGCGGTGGCCGATGGTGACCTCGCCGTCGACGTAGTCGATGATGGCGATGCCGCCCTTGGAGAGGACGCCGAACAGGATCTCGTCGGCGAGCTGGCGCTTGACGTGCTGCTGGATGACACGGCTCATCTCGCGGGCGCCGAACTCGGGCTTGTAGCCCTCCTTGGCGAAGAAGGCGCGGGCCGCCTCGGTGGCCTCGAGGGTGACGTCCTTCTCGACGAGCTGCCCCTCGAGCTCGAGGAGGAACTTGTCCACCACCTTCAGGATCACCGGCTCGGGCAGGTTGTTGAACCACACCGTGGCGTCCAGGCGGTTGCGGAACTCGGGCGGGAAGATCCGCTTGAGGGTGGACTCGGCCCGGCCCGAGGCCTGCTGCTCCACGAAGCCGAGCGACTTGCTGGCCGCGTCCCGGGCGCCCGCGTTGGTGGTCATGATGAGGACCACATTGCGGAAGTCGGTCTTGCGCCCGTTGTTGTCGGTGAGGGTGCCGTGGTCCATCACCTGGAGGAGGATGTTGAAGATGTCGGTGTGGGCCTTCTCGATTTCGTCCATCACCAGCACGCAGTGGGGCGTCTTGTGCACGGCGTCGGTGAGCTGACCGCCCTGGTCGAAGCCCACGTAGCCGGGAGGCGCTCCGATGAGCCGGCTCACCGAGTGCTTCTCCATGTACTCCGACATGTCGAAGCGGATGAACTCGACCCCCAGGGCGCTGGCGAGCTGGCGGGCCAGCTCGGTCTTGCCCACCCCGGTGGGCCCGGCGAAGAGGAAGCTGCCCGTTGGCTTGTCGGGGTGGCCGATGCCGGCCCGGCTCATCTTGATGGACGTGGTGATGGCGTCGATGGCCTCGTCCTGGCCGAAGATGACCCGCTTGAGGTCCTCGCCCAGGTTGCGGAGCCGATCCCGGTCCTCGACGCTGACGGCCTTGGGGGGGATGCGGGCGATGCGGGCCACCGCGGCCTCGACATCGTCGATCTCCACCACCGATCGGCCCGCCAGGCGCGCCGCGGCGCCCACCTCGTCGAGCAGGTCGATGGCCTTGTCGGGGAGCTGACGCCCGGTGATGTGCTTGGCGGCCAGCTTGGCGCAGGCCTCGAGGGCCTCGTCGCTGTAGGCCAGGCCATGGTGGGACTCGTAGCGCTCCCGCAGGCCCCGCAGGATCTGCACCGCCTCGTCGACGGTGGGCTCGACCACGTCGATGGTCTGGAAGCGGCGGGCGAGCGCCTTGTCCTTGCCGAAGGACTGGCGGTAGTCCTCGTGGGTGGTGGAGCCGATGACCCGCATGTCTCCGGCGCCCAGGGCCGGCTTGAGCAGGTTGGAGGCGTCCATGGTGCCGCCCGAGGTCGCGCCGGCGCCCACGACCATGTGGATCTCGTCGATGAAGAGGATGGCCTTGTCATCGTCGATGAGCTCGGAGATGACGCCCTTGAGGCGGTCCTCGAAGTCGCCACGGTAGCGGGTGCCGGCCATGAGCGCGCCCATGTCCAGGCTGTAGATGTGGGTCCCCTGAAGGAACTCGGGCACGTCGCCCTCGAAGATCTTCCGGGCCAGCCCCTCGACGATGGCGGTCTTGCCCACCCCGGGATCGCCGATGAAGAGCGGGTTGTTCTTCCGCCGCCGGGCCAGGATGTGGATGGCCCGCTCGACCTCGGTGTCCCGGCCGATCAGGGGGTCGATCTTGCCCTTCTCGGCGCGCTCCCACAGGTCGGTGGTGAAGTCGGCCAGGGCGTCGCCCGAGAGGTTGGACTCGTCCTCCTCGCCCCCCGTGCCCTTGGGGCTCACGGTGCGCTCGCTGGGGCGCCCGTCCTTGCGGGTGCCATGGCTGATGAAGCTGACCACGTCGAGCCGGTCCACACCCTGCTGCTTGAGCAGGTAGACCGCGTGCGACTCGGCCTCGCCGTACATGGCCACCAGGATGTTGCCCCCGGTGACCGGGGTCTTGCCGCTGTTCTGGACGTGCATGATGGCCCGCTGCAGCACCCGGCGGAAGCCGAGGGTCTGGGTGGGCTCGTACGCCATGTCGTCGGGGACCCGGTCGAAGTCCGCGAGCACGCCGTCGACGCCCTCCTCGAGCTTCTCCAGATCCGCGCCGCAGGCGGTCAGGATCTCGCTGGCTTCCGGATCGTGGAGCAACCCCAGGAGCATGTGCTCCAGGGTGATGAACTCGTGGCGATCCTGTCGCGCGCGCTCGAGCGCCATGCCGAGGGCGACGCGGACTTCCTCTCCAAGCATTACTCGGGCTCCATGGTGCACTGCAGCGGGTGGCCGTTGTCGCGTGCCAGCTCGAGGACCTGGGTCACGCGCGTCTCGGCCACCTCCCGGGTGTAGACCCCCGCCACCCCGATTCCGGTCCGGTGGCACTGGAGCATGACCCGGGTGGCCGCCGCGGGGCTGTGCTTGAAGACGGTGGTCAGCACGTAGACGACGAACTCCATGGTGGTGTAGTCATCGTTGTGGAGCAGGACCTTGTACTTCCGGGGCTTCTTGACGCGCTCCCGGGTCTGTACGTCACCCTCTTCCTCACGCCGCCGCTTGGCCATCGCGGGTCTCCCAGCCGCTGCAGGGTTCATGGACCACCGTGGTCACCGCGGGGGGCAGCGACCACCCCACGGGCCGGGATCGTGGCCGGTGGTACGACCCGGGTCAACCGCGCGCGGAGTGTGAGCGGGCCTACGTGGCGCGCCGCCCCGGGGGTGGCGGCCTGCACGGGGCTGCCGTGGTAGGCCGGGTCGGCACCCGGAGGTCCCGTGCGCCTGTCCATCCCCGTATTGCTCCTGCTCGGCGGCTGCTCGAAGGCGGTCAAGGGCGAGGGCTTCCGCGCCCAGGTCCCCACGGCCACCGATGCGGCCCTCACCGGGCGCTTCGAGGGCAGCTCCGGCGAGAGCTGCGCGCTCGTGACCCCCGACCAGCGGGAGGTGCGGCTCCGCGGCGACGGCTTCCGACTCGACCTGGTCGAGCCGGCCGGGCGTCCCGACGACCGGACCCTGGCCGCGGTGGTGCAGGGCGAGCGCTTCGTGCTGGACCGGCCGGGCACCGACAGCACCCTGGTCCTCGAGACCCCCGGCGGCCGGGCCATCGGGAGCCTGCGGGCCACCCTGGTCCACGAGACGGCGGGCACCGAGATCGACGGCCGCCCCGCCCCGGTGCGCGAGCTCTCCCTCGAGGTCTCCTTCAACCTCCAGCCCTGCCTCTGACGCGGGGAGGCGGTGACCCGGCTTCCGGAGCGTTAGGGCTGGTCCAGCGTGGAGGCACCTTGGACGCGTACCGGCTCTACTACTGGCCCTTCCTGCCCGGCCGCGGCGAGTTCGTCCGCCTGCTCCTCGAGGACGCGGACCTCCCCTACGAGGACGTGGCGCGTCGCCCCCCCGGAGAGGGTGGCGGGATCGAGGCGGTCAAGGCCGCGCTGCGGCAGCACGCCTGCTTCGCCCCGCCCATCCTCGAGGTGCCGCACCCGGACGGCCCCTGGCGGCTGGCCCACTGGGCGCACATCTGCGCTTGGCTGGCCGAGCATCATGGTCTGGTGCCGGAGGACCCCGCGGTCCGGGCGCGGGTGTGGACGCTGGGGCTCACCCTGGCTGATCTGGTGGACGAGGTGCACGACACCCACCACCCGCTGGGGGTGGGCCGCTACTACGAGGACCAGCGCGAGGCGGCGCTGGAGCGCGCCGGATCCTTCCTCGACGGACGCCTGGCCACCTTCCTGGACTTCTTCGAGGGCACCCT
This sequence comes from uncultured Enterobacteriaceae bacterium, assembly GCA_964586865.1. Classification (GTDB taxonomy): domain Bacteria; phylum Myxococcota_A; class UBA796; order UBA796; genus REDI01. Next base: position 16,652 of record CAZPJM010000028.1, on the reverse strand, counting down.
CCGCTCGCTGGATGGTCCCGGCCTCGCCGGCCCCGAGACCTGGGTGGACCTGGCCCTGGCCCAGGTGCTCGAGGGCCTCTCCTATGCCTTCCCTCGGGGGTTCTCGCGGACCACCCACACCATCCCCGGCCTGCTGGCGGTGCGCGACCGGGCCTGGGCCCGCCCGCGGGTGGCGGCCTACCGGGCCAGCGATCGGCGCAAGCCCTTCAACGAGCACGGGATCTTCCGGCACTACCCCGAGCTGGACGCGCCTCGCCGCGGCCCCTGACCGGGCTCCTCACTCGGCCCGCAGGACCAGATCGCTCACCACGGCCCGATGGTCGCTGCAGTCCCGGGGCACCACCCGGGTCTCCCGCACCGCCAGCGAGGGCGTGACGTAGATGTAGTCGATGCGGATGGGCAGCCAGCCCAGCAGGTGGACGGTCGGCCCCAGGCCCCGCCCCCCCTGCTCGAAGGTGTCCACCAGGGTCCGGCGCAGGCCCACGTGCAGGGCGGCGTCCCGCGTGGAGTTGAAGTCGCCGGCCAGGATGGTGGGATCCCGGAAGCGGCCCACCCTGCGGAGGAGCTCGGCGGACTGGTCGCCCTGGCGCGCCGAGACCGTGGCCGCCCGGCCCAGTCCGTCCGCAGCCAACCGGTAGGGCTGGAGGTGGACCGCCAGCAGGTTGACGATCCGGCCCTGTCGCTCCACCTCGGCGAAGGCGTAGTGCCATCGATGGGCCGGGATGAAGCGTGCCGCGGTGCCCGAGTGGAGGCGCCACGGCCCGCTCCGGTCCACGCAGGCCGCCAGACCGCCTGCGGTGGGGTCGCCGGTGCCCAGGTAGTCGGTGTGGACGCAGGTCAGGTCGAGGGACCGGGCCAGGAGGTCCACATCCTGGCGGGTCACCTCTTGGAGCGAGAGGACGTGGGGGTCGAGCTGCTGCAGGGTCTCCTCGACGCAGGCCGCCGGGCGCTCCGGCCCCCGGGCGAGTCCCCACAGGCGCCGCACGTTCCAGGACACCACCCGCAGGGGCAGACCGGCGGCCTCCTCGGGCCAGGCCGGCAGGCTCGGGCCCCACAGGATGCCGGCCAGCACGACGAGGGCTCCCAGGAAGAGAGGCGGGAGGCGCCGATCCGGCAGCGCGGCCCACACGGCGAAGAGCGCCGCCGCCAGCCCGGCGTAGAGGTAGGGGAGGACGATGAGGGCGGCGGTGAGGGCCATGGGGGGACTGCGCACCACCCGGCCCAGCACGGTGAGGCCCACGAGGGCGGCCACCATCGCGGCGGCCAGGACCACCACCACCGCCCCGGCCCGGCCGCCGGTCCGGGGCCGGACAGGATGCGGGGGCTCCGGAGGGTCCTGGCGGGGGGGCGGGGCGGTCGCGTCGGGCTCGGTCATGAGGCCCGGAGCCTATCCCGCCGGGCCGTCCGCCCGGGGCCCCGGCCGGTCCGCGCGCCGGGGCCCGCGCCCGGGCTCAGTCGCAGATGGTCTCGATGAGGAGGCGCGCCACCACGTAGGGATCGATGTTGGCGTTGGGCCGGCGATCCTCCAGGTAGCCACGGCCGTCCTTGTGGCACTGGAGCGGGATGCGGATCGAGGCCGTCCGGTCGCCGATCCCCCACTTGAACTGCTTGTAGGAGCAGGTCTCGTGCCGGCCGGTGAGCCGGTTCTCGATGCCGTGCCCGTAGTGCTCGATGTGTTGCTGGGCGCGGGCCTCGAGCCTGGGCATGGCGGCGAGGATGTGGTCCATCCCGCCCTCCTCCCGCATGGCCTTCGTGGAGAAGTTGGTGTGGGCGCCCGCCCCGTTCCAGTCGCCCTTCACGGGCTTGGGGTCGAGGGTCATCGACACGTCGTAGTCCTCGCCGATCCGGTACAGCAGCCAGCGGGCCACGAGGAGCTGATCGCCCACCGCCATGGGACCGATAGGGCCGACCTGGAACTCCCACTGGCCGGGCATGACCTCGGCGTTGACGCCGGACAGGGAGAGGCCGGCGGCCAGGCAGGCCCGCATGTGCTGCTCGACGATGTCGCGGCCGAAGACCTCGTCGGCGCCGACGCCGCAGTAGAACGGGCCCTGGGGCGCCGGGTAGCCACGCTCGGGCCAGCCGAGGGGGCGCCCGTCGGCGAACATGGTGTACTCCTGCTCGATGCCGAACAGGGGCTCCTGGTCGGCGTGCCGCTCGGCCACCTCGCGCAGGGGGGCGCGGGTGTTGGTCCGGTGGGGGTTGCCCTCGGCGTCGAAGACCTCGCACACCACCAGGCGGGCCTTGCCGCCGCGAATGGGGTCGGGGCAGTCGAAGACCGGGCGCAGGAGGCAGTCCGAGGCGTCGCCATCCGCCTGGTTGGTGCTCGACCCGTCGAAGCCCCACTCGGGCAGGGTGTCGTAGTCGTCGGGCAGGATCTTGGTCTTGGAGCGGAGGGTGTGGGTGGGTTCCGCGCCGTCGACCCAGATGTACTCGGCCTGGATGGGCATGTTGGCTCCGGGGGTGGGGACCCCGGGCCGACGTCACCGCGACGGGGCCCGGAGTCCGTCGTCATGGAAGGGGGGGGCGTAACGCACCGCGGAGAGCCCTGCGGGAGGATGGGCTTCAGCGCCGAGCGATGGCCACGTCCGCGAACCCCGGGCGAGGGCCACCGAGCAGGGCGGCTGCGCCGAGACCTTCAGAAGTCGTCGCGGCGGACGTAGGTCTCTTCGAGGGTGTCTGCGACCGCCGCCACCCGGGAGACCACCAGGTCGAAGTCGTCCAGGTGGAGGTGCTCGAGGAGCATGTTGTAGACGGCCAGGAAGACGTCGCCCGACAGGGCGATGGTGGCCAGCGGCAGCTCGCTGTTCTTGCGGAGCATGGCCAGGGGCTCCACCTCTTCCGCGCGGGCGAACGGGCTCTTGAACTCGATCATCTCGCGGCCGAAGGCCTCGTACTTGCGGATGACCACCTTCTGCTTGCGCCCGTCCTCGTACACCCACACCATCGACATCATCGAGGGCTGATCATCCTCGAGGGTGTACTTTTTGCGGGTGTACTCCTGCAGCTGCGTCCAGCTCAACATGGGAGGCTCTCTGTTCGAGGGTGTCAGAACCGGTCACCGCCGCCGCGTCCCTCCAGGACGTCGGCCAGGAGGCTAACGCGCGTGAGCATCCGCACCACCGCCTCCTCGGAGAGGTCGTCGAGGCAGTCCTTCTGGACCACCACCAGGTAGCGGCCGTGCAGCGCGATGGCTCCGACCGGCAGACGCAGGCTCTCGACCAGGAGCCCCTCGGCGTCGTACTCGCCCAGCTCGCCGAAGGCGCTGCGGAACTCGACCATGTCGACCCCGAAGGCGGTGTAGCGGCTCACCATCACGCGCTGGGCCCGCTCGCCGTGCCCATCCTCGCGGGTGAGGGTGATGGCGAACTCGTCGGGCTCGTCCACGTCGAGGGGGTAGCGCGCCCGGACCTGCTCCCGTACCGCCTCCCAGGTCGCCACATCGCCTCCGGCCACGGCCGCACTATGCCACGGCGCGCCGTGAGCGGTCCTTCAGCGGCGCCGGCGGCGGAGGAGGGCGAGCAGGCCCAGCGCCCCCAGCCACGGGGTGAGGCCGCCCGCGCTGGCGCAGCCGCACCCGGACCGGGCGATGCGGACCCGGTCGGGCGGATCGGCGGGGGCATCGGTGTCGGTGGGGTCGTCGGGCGGCTCGGAGGGCGGGGTGTAGTCGGGGACCAGCGCCTCGAGGAGGGCGAGGGCGGCCGCCTCGCGGGCGGTGGGATCGGCGATGGCCTCGAAGGGCAGACCGAGGAGCGCCACCCGATCGCCCAGCACCCCGGCGGTCCGCCCGCCCGGGTAGGTGGCGATGACCTCGCGGTCCGAGTCCAGCACGTCGGGCCACTCGACCGCGTACGGGGCGCCGCCGGGCGGGAAGGACAGGTCCAGTCCGTCCAGCAGGCCCACCCCGGTGGCGAGGGTGGTGTCGGCGTCGTCCGAGGCCATGGTGGCGCCCAGGACCTCGGTGGCGAAGGCCCGATCGGTGGCGCTGCCCCGGTGGTCCAGGTCCCACAGGATCTCGGCGCCGCTCACCCACAGGGCGCCGCCGGCCTCCCAGTAGGCCCGGAGGCGCTGCTGCTGGGCCTCGTCGAAGGTCTCGTCGAGGGTGGACTCCTCGCCGGTGGCCCAGACGATCACGTCGTAGCGGGAGAGGTCCACGTCGGGGAGGCGCTCGTCGCTGATGGCGTCGAAGGGCCAGCCGGCGGCGTCGATGGCGCGGCCGTGGGCGACGACGATGTCGTGGGGGTTCACCCGGCCCGGGTACAGGCGGCGGACCTCGCCCACGGTCCAGGGCACGTCGGTCCACTCGAGCTGGCCGGTCTCGAAGCGGTCGAAGGCGTCGACCACCAGGACGGGGACGCGGTCGTCGAGGGTGCGGCGGGCGCCGACCACCTCGCTCGGGAAGGAGAGGCCGCCCTCGTTGACGGCGACCACCCGCACGTAGATGGCGGCGCCGGGCTCCACGTCGAGGGTGGTGGTGGTGCCGTCCACCGCGACGCCCGAATCCCAGGCCCGGCCGTCGGGGGAGGTCTGGACGATGTAGCTGTCGGGCGCATCGCCGAAGGGGGCGCCCACCGGCCCGACGGTCCAGGACAGGCGGAGGCCGTCGTCGCCCTGGAGGAGGGACAGGCCCTCGGGGGGCTCGGGCAGGTAGTGGGGGGTGCGACGATCCCGCTCGGCGAACCAGCGCACCAGGCCGCGGTAGATGGCCCGGGCCGCGTCCCGCCGGAAGCGCGGGTGCTTCAGGTACTCGACGTCCACGCTGTTGTCGTGGAAGGCGAGCTCGATGAGGGCCGAGGGCATCTCGTCGTTGTGGCTGGGGTTGACCTCGGCGAAGGGGGCCCGCTTGACCCCCCGGTCCTGCCAGCCGGGCTCCCACAGGGCCTGGAAGCTGTCGACCATCTCTTCCTGGACGGCCCAGGCGAGGGACTCGGAGCCGGCCACGGCAGCGCCGGCGCGGCCCTCGTAGATGTAGGTGACCGTGCCGCGGGCGGTGCCGTTGGCGGTGGCATTGCTGTGCCACGAGACGTAGACCGCGTCCTCGCCGGTGGGGTGCTCCCAGGCGGCCCACCGGGAGCGGGCGGGCGGGTCGGAGCCGTTGCGACCGTCGCCGTAGGGGTCGTAGACCCAGGAGGGCGCCCCGTTGAGCTGGGTGGCGAGCACCGCGCCCTCCTCCCAGCGGAGGCGGCCGGTGAGGGTGTCGTACCGCTCGATGCGGCCCATGCCGCCGCCGATGCGGACCGCATCGATGGACAGCCGCCGCCCGGAGGTGCGACTGTCGCCGATGAGCTCCACCGTGAGGCTCTCGCCCTCGGTGAGCCACAGGTGCTCCACGTACTGCCACGTGGAGCCGTGGACGGTCTGGTCGAAGGTGCGGTCGATGACGCCACCGGGGTGGGTGATCCGGTAGTGGGCGTCGGTGGCGTGGCCCGGGTCGCTGTCCCAGGAGACGTAGACCGCGTAGTGGTCGTCGCGGGGGACGTCGACGGTCCAGGTGTAGGTGGCGCCGCCATCGGCGGGCATGGTGCGGGTGGTCCCCGAGCGGAACGGGTTGTCGCCGTAGCTCCAGGACGGTCGCGTGCCCCACCCGGGCTTGCCATCGGCGAAACCGTCACCCGTTTCGGCGGTCCCGGGATCCCCGTCGTCGACGATGACCTCGAGGGGGTTGTGGTCCCGCTCCTTGACGGTGAACACGGCGGCGCCGGCGTTCTCGAGGTAGGCGGTGAGGAACTGGTTGAGGGCCTCCGGGTTGTGGAAGTCCTCGACCGTGTCGAACAGGTTGGGCCGCTGGGTGCTGAAGCGGTCGATGGTCTCGTACCAGATGAAGCCGTGGCACTGGGAGAGGTAGACGGCCCGCCCGGTGAGGGCGCCGTCGCTCCGGCCCGGGAAGTCGGCCGGGAGCAGCGGCGGAGGCCCGCCCGGGAGCGTGGACGGGCTCGCGCCCGGGTCGTCGGGCATGGGGATGGGCTCGGGGAGCAGATCCTCGAGGCGGACGGGGCCGAGAGGTCCGCGCACGTGGGGATCCACCAGCGTGGCGGCCGGGGGCGCGTGGAAGGTGACCTGCTCGATGAGGTCGTGGATCTCGTGGGGCTCCAGATCCGCGCCGTCCAGGGGCAGGACGGGGCGCCACCCGCCGTCGGCGTCCACCGGGGTGGGGGGCAGCTCGACCTCGGGCCCCACCAGGCTGCCCGGACCGGTCACGAGGGTGGCGTGGACCGAGACGTGGGGGTCCACCACCGGGTCGGGCGCGGTGGGGGCACCGCCGCGGTCCAGCGGGACCAGGCCGGGGCCGGGGTCGGCCGAGGCCAGGGGGGCGAGGAGGGGGAGCAGGGCGAGGAGCACGAGACACCCGGGGCATGTGTCGTGGGCGCAGAACGCTGACGGGCCCGTCAGAACAGGGTACGGAGCCCGGCCGCGAGTAACCCGGCTTCGGTCCATGTCCAGGGGTCGGACCGGAAATCCCGGCCGCCTGACCCCGACCCGTCACCCACCCTCGCGCCGTTCCAGCTCGGCCTCGATGGCGGCGCGGGTCTCGGGGGGAAAGGTCGAGAGATCGGCCCCGGCCTCCACGTCGTCGGCGAAGGCCTCGACGAGCTCCGGGTCGGCGGTCATCCAGGCGTCCAGCTCCTCCACGTCCTCCGAGTCGACCCCGGCCTCCAGGTCGTCGAGCCCCCCGAGGGTCCCTGCATCCTGCAGCTCCTGACCTCCCTCCCCGGCGGACTGCCGGGCCGCCTCTTCGGCGAGGGTCCGGGCCATCTGCTCGGCCAGGTCGGGATCCCACTCCCCGTCGAGGACGAGCCCGATCAGGTCGTCCAGGGCGTCGGCGGCCACGTTGTAGCCGTAGGAGGCGGCGATGTCCGCGGCGGCGGTCAGCTCGACCAGGTCGGGCGGCGCGTAGACGGGGGGCACGGGGGGCAGGTCCAGGAGGACCTCGGTGGTGGTCCCGGGGACCGGATGGACCGTCGCCGGCTCGCCATAGGCCAGCGCCAGGGGCTGGTCGGGGTTGCGGAGCTGGACCCGCAGGCGGCACGGGCGCGCCTCCACGTCGAGAGACACGATCTGCTGCGAATCGAACAGCGGCACCAGGTGGCCGCAGCCCTGCAGGATGGCCGGGCCGGGCCATCGCACCAGGCCGTCCTCGTCGGGGACCAGCAGGCGGCCCGAGGCGGTCCGGAAGCTCACCGCCAGCAAGGCCGACGGGACCTCCCAGGCGCCGTCGCACCCCACCGTGGTGCCCTCGGCGGCGCTGCTCCACCGGACCCGGTAGGCCCGTCCCAGGCTGGGGGGCGCCGGGCTGTCCGCGGCCTCCCCGGGTGCGGGCTGCCCGCTGGGGACCAGTCCCTCGGAGAGGCTCACGTGGACGGTCACCTCGCCCACGGGCTCCTTGACCACCAGCTCCACCCGCCCGTCGTGAACCATGGTGAACATGCGGCTGGTCACGTCGACCGGCCCATCGAGGGTGAAGCCGCGCGCCCCGTCGACCTGGGCCTGGCCGGAGGCGCCCTCCATGCCCGGGAGCTGGCAGACCACCACCGCCCCGCCGACCCAGTCGGCCCGCGTCTCGACCATGTCGCGCATCGAGGCCTCTCCCTCGGTGAGGGGGCGGGGCACCACCTGGGGGACGGGTGGGGGAGCGACCACCTGCTGGGCCACATCGCCGGTTCCGTAGGTGCGGACCTGGCGCCGGGCGAGGCCCTCCATGCGCACGGCCTCGACCCGGTCTGGCCCGGCGGTGATCCGGGGGAGCGAGACGAGCCCCAGCACGACCGCCAGCACGAGTCCGACCAGTCCGCCTGCAAGGATCCGTGGATTCGGAGCGCGCATCGGGCCTCCCGTCGCCGCATAACGGCCAGTGGGCCGGGTGGGCAGTCCCCCGTCCACCCGCGGGCCGATGCGTTACGCCGACCGGCCGGAGGTTCCGTGCCCACCGTCCTCACCTGGAACGTCAACGGTCTGCGCGCCGCGCTGCGCAAGGGCTTCGCGGGCACCCTCGCGGCTCATGCCCCCGATGTGGTGCTCCTCCAGGAGGTCCGCGCCCTGCCCGAGCAGCTCCCCTCGGCGTGGCGGACCCCGGAGGGGTGGGAGGTGAGCTGGCACCCGGCCGAGAAGAAGGGCTACAGCGGCGTCGCCACCTGGACCCGGGGGCCCCACCAGGTGCTCGGACGCGGCCTGCCCGGGGAGGCCGACCCCGAGGGGCGGGTGCTCCAGGTCCGACATCGAGGGATTCGCTACGTCAACGTGTACCTGCCCTCGGGGAGCAGCGGCGCGGCGCGCCAGGCGGCCAAGGAGGCCTGGATGGCGCGGTTCGCCCCCTTCGCGGCCGAGCTGTGTGCCCTGGACGAGCCGGTGGTGCTGGCCGGGGACCTGAACATTGCCCACACCGAGGACGACATCTGGAACCCGGGCGGGAACAAGCGCAACTCGGGCTTCCTCCCCCACGAGCGGGCCTGGTTCGGGGCGCTGCTGGACCAGGGCTGGACCGACCTGCTCCGTCGGCAGGAGGGCCCCGGCAAGGGGCCCTACACCTGGTGGAGCGTGCGGGGGAAGGCCCGGGCCGAGGATCGGGGCTGGCGGATCGACTACCTGCTGGCCAACCCGGCCGCCGCCGCCCGCGCCTCCCGGGTGGGGGTGGATCGGGAGGCCGGGATCACGGTGAGTGATCATGCGCCCGTCACCGCGGTGCTCGCGGACTGAGACCCGCGGCGCGCGTCGGGCTGCTACGCTGTGGGCCTCCCGGAGCGCCCATGTACTTCGACCATGTCCGGTGCCCGTCCTGCGGGGCCCAGTTCGATCCCGAGAGCATCGAGAGCCGGGGGGGCGTGGCGTCGTGCCCCTCGTGCGGGGCCCAGCTCGACGTGAAGAGCCTGTTCGGGGTGGCGGCCCACCTGGAAGAGGTGGATGCCCCCGAGGCGCACATCGACGATCTGGTCGCGGGGCACGGGGGCGGCGAGGACACCTGGCGGACCACCTCGGCGCGCGATCCCATGAAGGAGCAGCGCTTCCAGGACGCCTACCAGGCCCGCCGTGCCGAGCAGCATCCCCCGCGGCAGCACAGCACCTCGATGGTGCGCAAGGTGCGCGGCGACGATCCCGAGGGCGATGACCGCCCCGCCCCGTCCGGTGGGCCCTCGGCCGTCCTCCAGGCGCTCCGGGACCTCAAGAAGGACCGCTGAGGCCTCGACACCAGGGCGGCCGCCGCCGCGGGTGACCCGGGGTTCATCCGAGGCGGCCGGTGGCGTCGGCGGGCTCCTCCGGGAGCCGGGCCTAGTCGGGCAGGGGAATCGGGTCGGTGCGCTGCCCGCCGGGCCCCACCAGGCCCACGTGGTGCAGGCGGAAGGGCACCCCTTCGTCCAAGGGCGGGCCGCCGCCGTAGTGGCGGTCGCCGGCCAGGGCCAGGCCCACGAAGCCCGCGTGCACCCGGATCTGGTGCATGACGCCCGTGGTGATGACGGCTTGCCAGAGGTGGCCGTGGAGCCGGGTCAGCTCGGTCCGTGCCGGGTACCACCGCCCGCGGTGGGGGGTGTCGCTGCCCCGTCGGACCACCATGCGGCCCTTGCGCCGGCGGTGATGGGCCACCTCGGCCGTGACCGTGTGATGATCCCAGGGCACGTCCTTGCGGGCGATGAAGCGGTAGGTCTTGCGCAGGCGGCCCCCGGCGAAGAGCGCGCGGATGCGGGCCAGCTCGTCCGGGTCGTCGGCCAGCCACACGGCGCCCGAGGTCGGCACGTCCAGCCGGTGGGCGATCCCGCCCTCGAAGCCCTCGGGCCACGGCCGCGCGCGCCGCCATGGCTCGGACGCCAGCACCGCCGCGAGGAGGCAGGGACCGGAAGGATCCCGGTGGGGTGGGAAGACCGGTCGCCCCGCCGGCTTGGACCACGTCGTCGCCACCTTCGTGCCTCCCCGGGCGGGTACCCGCCTTCGACCCCGTTGCATCCACGGTCGCTTGCTGTAGCCTTGCAGGACCGGTTCGCACACGGGCCGGGCACCGCGACCCGGGAGGTTCCCATGCGCTCCGTCCACGCCATCCTCGCCCTCGCCTTGCTGGCCGCGTGCGGCCCGAGCGCCGCCGAGCGCCAGGCCGAGCGCGAGGCGGCCCAGGCCCGCCGGGAGTGCGGCCGGACCTATGCCTCCATGACCAAGGCCTACCAGGACCAGCTCTACGCCATGGGGCGCGCCGAGGTGGAGTTCGTCGACCGGGACAAGTACCTGGACAAGTGCGTCGAGATGTCCCTCGACGAGCAGGCCATGCGCTGCGCTGACCCCAACCTGAAGGACGGCCCCGAGTGCCAGGCCCTCCCCGAGAGCACCCAGGCCAGCCTGGACCAGCTCGAGGACCTGCTCCTCTCCCCCATGAAGGATCCCAAGGCCAGCGAGGGCGCGGCCGAGGGCGCCGCTGCGGGTGGGGAGGCCCCCGCCACGGAGGCCCCCGCCACGGAGGGTGCAGGCACCGAGGGTGAGGGCGCGGCGGGCACCGAGGGTGCGGCAGGCACCGAGGGCGGCTAGCCGCGCCCCATGGACGTTCTCGTCACCGGCGGCTCCCGCGGCATCGGTCGGGCCATCGTGCGCCGCCTGGCCGGCCCCGACACGCGGATCATCCTCACCTGGCTCCGCAACGAGGACGCTGCCCGCGAGGCCGTCGCAGAGGCCGAGGCCCGGGGCGCCCGGGCCTGGGCCGTCCCCGGCGACGTGCGCAACCCCGAGGCCCTGCGCGGCTACGTGGCCGCGGTCCAGGAGCACCTCGGTGGCCTCGATCTGCTCGTCCACAACGCGGCCATCGGTGCCCTCCGTCCCGCCGACCGCCTGCGGACCAGCCACTGGGACCTGACCCTCGAGTCCTCCCTCCGGCCGTTCTGGCTCCTCACCCGGCTGTGCCTGCCCGTGCTCCGCGACGGCGCCTGCGTGATCGGCCTCTCCAGCCTGGGCGCCCGCCGGTACACCCCGGGCTACGCCGCGATGGGGGCCGCCAAGGCGGGCGTCGAGGCCCTGACCCGACAGCTCGCCGTGGAGCTCGCGCCGCGCCTGCGGGTGAACACGGTGTCGGGGGGGCTGGTGCGCACCGATGCCCTCGAGGCCTTCCCCGACGGAGAGCGCCTGGCCGCCGAGGTGGCCGCGGCGACGCCCCTGGGTGGGCTGGTCAGCCCGGAGGACCTGGCCGCCGCCGTGGCCTTCCTGGCCTCCCAGGAGGCCCGGTGGATCACGGGGCAGGTGCTGGTGGTGGACGGCGGCTTCTCGGCCCGCTGAGCCGCCGCGGACCCTGCGGGGTGCGCGCTATGCTGATCGGGGGCCTGCTGCGGCCCCGGGGAGGCGCCATGTCCGACGACGACCGCCGCACCGGCCCTCGGGGCTTCCGCATCGAGGTGGACCCGAACCAGGTCCAGGACGCCATCAAGGAGCTCCGGCGGCGCATCTCCCAGACCTTCCAGGCCTCGCGGCACACCCGGGTGCGCCTCTCCTTCCGCGGGCAGCGGATCGGCCCCGACATCCCGCTGGCGGTCTTCCTGGCCGGGGAGGGCGCGGCCTTCTGGTTCCTCACCCCGCTCACCGCCCTCCTGGTGAACCTGGGCGCCAAGGCCGTCCTGGACGTGGAGTTCGTCCATGACGCCGATGAGCTCGTGCAGGAGGGGCTCGAGCACTACCTGGCCGGCGACCTGGGCCAGGCCGAGGCCGCCTACCGCAAGGCGCTCCGCAAGCGCCCGGACGATCCCTCGGCCCTGTACCACCTGGCCACCCTGGCCAAGGTCCGCGGGGACCTGGAGACCGCCCGCCGTCACCTGCGCGCGGCGGCCATGGGCCCCGAGGGCCACCCCGACGTGGTGCGGGCGTCCGAGGCCCTCGCGCGGATGGGGTCGTGACGAACCCCGACGTGGTGGGCTTGGCGGGGGAAGGGGGTGGCCGCTAGGGTGGGCGGGGAGGTCCCATGACCCGCTCCATGACGCTGCTGGGGCTGCTCGCCGCCTGCACCGTCGCCGATGATCGCCAGCTGGTCGTAGAGGGCCCGTCCCGCGTCCAGGTCGACGAGCTCGGGCCTGTGGACGGTCCGGCCTTCGTCCTCTCCGACGGCACCGCCCCAGAGGGCCTCACCCTCACGGCGAGCCCCGAGGCGGTGGCCCGGGTCGAGGGGGGGACGGTGCGGGCGGTGGGGCCGGGCGAGGCCTCCATCGAGGGCGCCTGGAACGGGCAGACCGCCAGCTGGTCGCTGGTGGTGGCGCCGCGGATCACCCTCAGGCTGGTGAGCCCGCCCGCCACCCTGACGGTGGGCCAGCGCCAGCCCTTCCACGTCGAGGCGCGCCACGGCGGCACCTCGATGGACCCGGGCCCCCTGGACTGGCGGTCGAGCGACCCGAAGGTGGCCTCGGTGGACGAGGCGGGGGTGGTGACCGGGGTGGCTCCGGGGACGACCTACATCATCGCCAAGCGCGACCACACCGAGGCCATGGCCGAGCTCACCGTGGTCGGGGACGACTGATCGACGATCCCGCGTCGGCGGTGTGCGGGCGGCGGGGTCCGGAATAGCCTCCGGCGCCATGGATCTGCAGACCACGAGCATCGTCCTCCGGCGGGAGCAGGCGGTGGCCTGGCCGGACCAGGCCCTGGTCGAGCCCGACCTGGGGCTGCTGGCCGTCGCGGCCGCCGACCACGACGCCACCACGGCCCGCGGGGCCGTGCGGATGGCCCTCGACGCCATCCGCAACCACGCCCGGCGCCACGAGGACGTGCTGCGGCGCTTCCAGGCCCGCCCCGCCGCCGAGCTCCGCACCGAGGTGCTGGGTGTCCTCCAGGAGGCCGTCCAGCGGGCCGCGTCCGAGGTCTTCGCCTTCGGGCGGCGCCACCCGGTCCAGGTGACCGTGGACGCGGTGCTGGCCCTGGAGCACGAGGCCTTCGTGGTCCACGTGGGCGATGGTCGCGTCTACCTGGTGCGTCGGGGCCTGGCCCACCAGCTCACCACCGACCACGTGGGTGTCGAGGCCGTGGGGCCGACCGACCCCGAGGCCCCGGTGGCGCGCTCGGTGCGCAGCCTGGGCCCCGAGCCCCGGGTCCGCACCGAGTCCCTGTGCATGGAGCTGCTGGGCGGCGACCGGCTGGTGGTGCTGGCCGGTCATGTCCATCACGCCCTCCCCGAGACCTCCCTCCATCGGACCCTGGTGGACATCCCCCTCGCCGAGCTGGGCGAGGCCCTCGGGGAGCTCGATCCGGGGCTCTCGGTGGTGGCGGTGGGGGCCCAGCTCGGCACCCTCCAGCGGGATCCCCGGGACGCGGCCGCCGAGCGCCTGGCGGTGCTGGCGCCCATGGACCTGTTCGAGCACTGCACCGAGCTCGAGCTCCGGGCGGTGGCCGCGAGCACGGTCCCGCGCCGCCACCGCGCCGGCGAGATCCTCTTCGCGGCTGGGGATCCGGGGACCGAGCTCTTCCTGCTGGTGGCCGGCGAGGTCACCATCGAGGCCGACGACACCACCCTGGCGACCCTGGGGCCTGGCACCGCCTTCGGCGAGATGGCCATGCTGGACGCGCCCATGCGGTCGGCCACGGCCCGGGCGGCCTCCGACGTGGAGTGCCTGGTCATCCCCCGCGAGGCCTTCTTCCGGCTGCTGCGGAGCAACGCCCCGCTGGCGGTGAAGATCCTCTGGAACATGCTGCTCCGGGTGAGCGCCAACCTGCGCCGGACCAGCGCCGCCCTGCGCGCGGCCCACGACGCGCACGAGGGTGGCCCCGAGGGCTCCTCCGAATGAGGCATCCCCCGTTCGAGGGATGTCGCTCGAAGCACGAAAACGGCGCGTTGCGGTATTCTCGGCGTCTGTCCGTGGCTCCCGATGGACACGCCTGGAACGCCGGTCCTGGCTGGCTCGATGTTGATCCCTGTGGCTTGTGCAGGCCGCCCCGCTGCCCCATCCTCGCCCACTGGCGGAGGATGTCGCATGGCGCGTCGCGAGCATGCGGGGATCGCACCGGGGGGCCACCCCCTCTCGGGCGTCCTCGATCCCCTGGCCCCCTCGGGCCTCGCGGTCTGTGATGGCCGCGGTCGAGTGCTGTACACCGGTCTGGCATTCGCCGATGGCCTCGACGAGAACCTGACCGAGAAGCTCGGCGAGGTGCTCACCGCGGTGGAGCGCGGCTCGGGCCCGGCGGTGGAGCCGGGCTGGACGGTGGTGCCGCTCCAGGGTCCCGGCCCCGCCAAGTGGCTGGTCCTGGTGCGGGAGCTGTCCCGGCCCGTCCGCCGGGCCCTCGACCACCTGAGCCCTCGTCAGCGCCAGGTGGCCCGCCTGGCCGCCGGCGGCTCCACCGTCCCCGAGATCGCCGAGAAGCTCGGCATCTCGGCCCACACGGCCAAGGGACACCTGAAGGTCGCGTACAAGCGGCTGAACGTGAGCAGCCGGGTCGACCTGGTGATGGTCCTGCAGGGCCTCGACCGCCGCTGATCCCCGGCGCTGGATGATGCCCGGCGCTGGAGGATGCCCGGCCCTAGCCCGCATCCGTCATGACAGCTCGTCGCGAGCCGGCGAGATGCCGTCGTGAGCGCGGTTCTCGACGAGCGACCGAGGGAAGGCGTGCCGAGGCACGTCGACCGAGGGAGCGACAGAGAGGGCAGCGCGCAACAGGCAGATCGCCGGTGCAGCAGAGCGCGTCATGAGGGATGCGGGCTAGAGGTTGGGCAGGACCTCGCTGTACAGCCCTCGGGGCATCCGGTCCCACCGGAAGGCCAGCGGGTAGTACGAGGAGCAGGTGTCGAGGCTGATCCAGATGAAGTGGGCCTTGCCCATGATGAGCTCCTCGTCCACGAAGCTCCACTGCCGGCTGTCCCCCGAGTTGTCCCGGTTGTCGCCCATCACGAAGACCTTTCCCTCGGGCACCGTGACGGGCCCGTAGCTGGACAGGCCGCCGGCGCGGTCGTCGGTGAGCTTGGGGTGCGGCTGGCCGCGCAGGTCCTCGCGCCACAGGTTGGCCTCGCGCGGGATCTCGCAGTCGTCGTCCAGGTAGGTGTAGCGGCCGAGGCGCTCGCGCTCCTGGATCACGCCGTTGAGCACGATCTGGTTGTCCCGGACCTCGAGGGTGTCGCCGGGGATGGCCACCACCCGCTTGATGTAGTGGAGGGAGGGCTGGCGGGGGTAGCGGAAGACGATGATGTCGCCCCGCTGCGGATCGGCCCAGTCGGCCAGCTCCCACCGCTCGTAGGAGAAGGGATCGGGGAACCACAGGCCGTAGGTGTACTTGGTGACGATGACGTGGTCGCCGATGAGCAGCGTGGGCACCATCGAGGTGGACGGGATGCTGAACGGCTGGAAGACGAAGGTGCGGATGATGATGATGGCCAGGATGGCCGGGCCCCAGGTACGGAGCAGCTCCAGGAACCAGGCCGCCACGGTCCGGGGGGGCTCGGTCTCGTCAGGGTCCTGGGTGGGGGTGTCGGGGGTGGGTCCGGGCTCGTCGGCCGGTCCCTCCACCCGGGGGTCCTGTGCGCTCACCGCCACCTCGCGTACGACGCCAGCCGTTATCGGCTCCCCGGGTGCGGGGCCAGCGTGGTGAGCGCCGGCGGGCGGTGCCGGGGGGCCTCGACGGCGCCCCGCGGGGCTCCTACGGGGGGCGTGGAGGCGGCATGACGGTGACGTGGGAGCAGCTCCACCGGGCCCTGGACCGGGCCCCCCGTCGGGTGCCGGTGCCCGAGGGGGCGCGCCGGGCCGCGGTGGCGGCCATCCTCACGCCGGACTGCGAGCTCCTCTTCATGAAGCGGGCCGAGCACCCCGACGATCCGTGGAGCGGACACCTCTCCTTCCCCGGCGGGCGGGTGGAGCCCGGAGAGACCGTCCAGGCCGCCGCCGAGCGCGAGACCCTCGAGGAGGTCGGCATCGACCTGGACCGGGCCGTCCTGCTGGGCGAGCTGGACGAGGTGGCCACCCAGGGGCCCTTGCCGCGCATCGTCATCCGTCCCTATGTGTGGCGGCTCGCGGCCCCGCCGCGGGTGGTCCTGAACGAGGAGGCGGTGTCGCTGCATCGGCTGTCGCTGGGGCGGCTGCTCGCGAATGATGGGCGGGGGAGCATGCACCACCCCTGGCGCGGTCGGGATCTGGTGCTGCCCCGGGTGGACTTCGACGGCGTCCGGCTGTGGGGCCTGACCCTGCTCATCGTGGACGACCTGCTGGATCGCCTGGACGGACGGGGGCGGGGGCTGCGTCGACTGGATCGGCCCGGGCAGACCCCGTGGGACGAGCCGGTCAGTCCGGGGTCGTGACCTGGGGCTCCCGGAGGGGCGCCGCCGAGGCCGGGCGGGTGGTCACCTCGCGGATGGTGGTCACGAGGGTGGTCAGGCGGAAGGGCTTCCAGAGGACCCGGGCGCCCAGGGCCCGGGCCGCGTGCTCCACGTGGTCGGTGGCCCGCCCGGTGATGAGGAGGAGCGCCGTGTCGTAGCGGCGGGCGGCGTCGGCCATCAGGTCGAGGCCGGTGCGGCCCCCGAGGGCCTGGTCGGTCACCAGCAGGCGGAGCTGCTCCCCCCGGGCCTCGAGGCGGTCGAGGAGGGCCTCGGCGTCGCCGGCATCGCGGGCGGTGTGGACGACGTGATCGGGCAGGGCGAGCTCGACGGCCTCGGCCATGACCTGGAGCAGGTCGGGGACATCGTCGACGATGATGGCGACGTCTCGGGACACGGGGCTCTCCGCGGCGGGGGA
>CAZPJM010000027.1:0-29687 GCA_964586865.1 uncultured Enterobacteriaceae bacterium | reverse complement strand
GGCCGCGCGCGAGGCGGTGGCGGCCCTGGTGGGCGGGCGCCCCGAGGGGGTGGTGTTCACGAGCGGCGCCACCGAGGCCAACCACCTGTTCATCCGGGGCATGGCCCGCCTCACCCCACGGCGGCGGTGGGTGAAGAGCCCGGTGGAGCACCCGTGCGTCCACGCCGCCGTGGACGCCCTCGAAGGCTTCGAGGTCCAGGTGCTGCCCGTGGACGGGTCGGGGCGGTGCCGGATCCCCCCGCTGCCCGCCGACACGGCCGCCCTCTCCCTCATGGCCGCCAACCACGAGACCGGGATCCTCCAGGACCTGGACGCGGCCCGGCGGGCGACAGAGGCCGTGGGTGCCGCCCTGCACGTGGACGCCACCCAGGCCGCCGGCCGCGTGCCCCTGGACCTGGGCGCCGCGGACGGGGTGGTGCTCTCGGCCCACAAGCTCGGCGGCCCCCCCGGGGTGGGCGCCCTGGTCCTGCCCGACGGCGAGGCCTTCCCGGCCCTGCTCGGCGGCGGCGGCCAGGAGCGGGGGCGGCGGGCCGGCACCACGCCCACCGCCCTGATCGTCGGCTTCGCCGCGGCGTGTCGACACACCCTTCAGGTGATGCATGAAGCTTCCGAGCGGTGGCGCGCGCTGCTGGGGCCCGTCGAGGTGGCGGTCCGGACCCACGGGGGGCGGGTGGTCGGGGATCCGGCGCACCGCCTGCCCCAGACCCTGTGCGCGGTCTTCCCGGGCCTGCCCGGCGAGGCCATCGTCCAAGGCCTGGACCTGGCGGGGGTGGCGGTGAGCAGCGGCGCGGCCTGCGCCTCGGGGAGCATCGAGCCCTCCCCGGTCCTGACCGCCATGGGCGATCCCGAGCCTGCCGGCGGCGTGCGGATCAGCCTGGGCCACGGCACCACCGAGCACGATGTGGAGGCGCTCCTGGCCCGCCTGGGCCCGGTGCTCGCAGGGCTGCGCCTGGCCGAGGGCGCCTTCTAGGCCGGCGCGACCCGCGGACGCCCCCGAGGATCAGCGGAAGACGGGGACGCCCAGGCCCCCCGGGAGCTCCCACAGCCCGTGGGATGGGCTCGGAGGGGCGTGGCGGCGAACGGGTGCCGAGAGGGGGGAGGCGCCGTGGCGAGGCGCGGCGGGCCGAGGGGCCGAGGGGGCGGAGGAGCGGAGGGGATCGGGGAGGCTCGGACGCCGGGAGTTCGGGTCGATCATGCGACCTCCGGGAAACGAAGGACCGGCAAGGCCAGTATGACACGTCACGGCCGGACCCGCGCGCCCGGGCGGCGGCGGTGCGCTACCCTGCCCCGCCAGGAGGTGAGTGCATGGCCGAGCTGGTCACCCTCGAGGAGCCCGTTCCGCTGAGTCGGTCCATCATGTGGAAGATGCAGAGCCGCTTCTACGAGGACCGGGGCCCCGAGGCCTGGCGGAAGTCCGAGATCCCCTACCACGTCACCACGAACACCTTCATCGCCCGCGCCTACGCCCAGGTCATCGCGGCCTTCGTCGAAGACCTCCTCGCCCTCGGCGCGGACCACCCCATGGGAGGGCTCGACCCGGAGCAGCCCATCACCATCGTGGAGCTGGGGGCCGGCTCGGGCCGGCTGGGCTTCCTGCTCGCCCGGGCGCTTGCCGAGATCGAGACCACCCGCGGCCTGCCCCGGCTGCGCCACGTCTTCACCGACCTGGTGGCCGCCAACGTGGACGCCATCGCCGCCCGCCCCGAGGTGGCGCCCCTGGTCGAGGCGGGGCGGGTGGACTTCGCCGTCTACGACGCCCACACCCGCGACCCCCTCACCCTGCGCCACAGCGGCGAGGTCATCGAGCCGGGTGCGCTGCGCAACCCGGTCATCGTGGTGGCGAACTACATCCTGGACAGCCTGCCCAACGACGCCTTCGTGGTCCGCGAGGGCCGACTCTCCGAGCTGCGGGTCCAGGCCACCCTCCCCGACGGCAAGGACCCGGACGCCCCCGACGCCACCGCCGACGTGGGCATGCGGCGCCTGCCCACCCCGGTGGGCCTGCCCCACTACGATGACCCGCTCCTGGACCGGATCCTCACCCGCTACCGCGACGCCCTCACCGACACCGAGGTCCTCATGCCGGTGGGGTCGCTGCAGACCCTCGACCACCTGCTCTCCCTGGCCGGTCACCGCGGCCTGGTGCTCATCGGCGACAAGGGCTACCGGCGGCTGGCCGATCTGGACAACCGGCGGCTGGGCGGGCTGGTCAAGCACGGCAGCTTCTCCTTCATGACCAACCTGGACGCCCTGGGCCAGCTCGGGGTGCACCACGGCGGCACGGTGGTCACCCACGAGAACCGCTACACCCGCTTCACCCTCGGGGCCTTCACCGCCTGCGGGGGCGAGCCGGTGGACCTGCCGCGCTGGCGGCTGGCCTGGCGCCAGTCCATCGACGGCTTCGGCCCCGCCGAGTACAACCGGCTCTACAAGCTGGTGGTGAAGCAGGACCCGCCCGGGCTCCCCATGCTCCTGCTGCTCCTGCGCCTCTCCGACTACGACCCGAGCCTCTTCAACCGCTACGCCAGCGTGCTCCTCGAGGAGTCGGCCGAGGCCGGTCGCGCCATCCGCCACGACCTCGCCCTCGTGGTCGACCAGGTCCTGGCCCGGCACTACCCGGTCACCGCCCGCGACGACACGGTCTTCCTGGCCGGGCGCATCCTGTTCCGGATCGGCCTGTTCGCCGAGGCGGCCATGCTCTTCGAGCGCGCCACCCGGGAGCACCCCGGTCGCCGCACGGCCTGGTACAACCTGGGCCTCTCCCGCGAGCGCCTCGGCGATCCCCAGGGGGCCCGGGCCGCCTACCGCCAGGCCCTCGAGGTGGACCCCAGCTACGAGCGTCCCCAGACCGCGCTCCAGCGTCTCGGCTGATCCGGGCCCGGCGTGGAACCGGTCCTGCCCCTGTCGCTGCTGTTCGCGCTCTCGCCGGCGCTGGTGGCCATCCTCCTCGCCCTCACCACCCGGCGGGTCCTGCCCAGCCTCACCGCCGGGGTCGCGATGGGGGCCCTGGTGGCCCACGGGGACTCGGTCCTGCAGGGACAGATCCTGGACGCCCTCACGGCCATGGTGGGCTTCCTCCTCGACGCGGTGGTCCCCGGGCTCTCGGCCTTCCAGATCACCCCGGACGGGTCCGGCAACCTGCTCTACGGCCAGCTGAAGGGCGATCTCTCGACCCTCGACCCCTCACACCTGATCATCACCGCCTTCTCGTTGGCGGTGGCGGGCATGGTGGGCGTCCTCTCCCGCTCTGGCGGGACCCGGGCCCTGGTGCGGCTCCTCGAGGGCCTCTCCCGCGGGCCTCGGGGCGCCCAGGTGGCGGCCTGGCTGTCGGGGATGCTCATCTTCTTCGACGACTACGCCAACTGCCTCGTGGTGGGCAGCGCCATGGGGCCGCTCTTCGACCGGTTCCGGGTGAGCCGGGCCAAGCTGGCCTACATCGTCGACAGCACCGCCGCCCCCATCGCCTCGCTGGCCGTGGTGTCCACCTGGGTGGGCTACGAGGTGGGCCTCATCGCCAGCGAGCTGCGGGCGGCCGGGTCCGAGGCCCCCGCCTTCTCGGTCTTCCTGGCGGCCCTGCCCTACCGCTTCTACGGCTTCATCACCCTTGCCATGGTGGGCGCTGTCGCCCTGTCGGGCCGGGACTTCGGGCCCATGCTCCGGGCCGAGGCCCTGGCCCGGCGTCGCCGTCCCCCGGCCCCCGACACGGCCGGCGGCCGCACCGGCAAGGCCTGGGCCGCCCTGGTCCCGGTGGGCCTCCTGATCGGCATCACCTTCGCCTTCCTCGTGGGGGACGGCATCCGGGCCACCTGGCTCCAGGCCCGCGAGGCCGCCGTCTCTGCCGGTGTGGCCGATCCCGGCGCCCGGGCCTGGGCGGTCACGGGCGAGACGCCCTGGTTCGACCTGCTGGGGGCGGCCGATCCCTTCCTGGCCCTGCTGTGGGGCTCCCTCTCCGCCCTGGCCGTGGCCATCGTCCTGGCCAAGGCGGCTGGCACCCTCTCCCTCCGCGAGGCCCCCGCCGCCGTCAAGGCCGGGATCTCCCCCGTCATCGACGCGCTGGTGGTGCTCTTCCTGGCGTGGGCGCTGGGCAATGCCATGGGGGCCACCGGCGCCGCCCGGGAGCTGACGGACCTGGTGGCGCCCCCCGACACGGTGAGCTGGGCGGACGATCCGGTGGAGGTGTCCTGGCACACCTCCGAGCCCGGCACCGGGGCGCGGCTCCGCATCCTCGACGCCGAGGGGCTGGTGGTGCACCAGGAGCTGCTCGGCCGGCTGCCGGAGGGTCCAGGACGGATCACCTGGGATGGCGCCGATCCCAACGGCGTGACCACCGAGGCGGGGACCTTCCGGGTCGTCATCACCGCCACCGGGGCCGATGGAGAGCCCCTCGACGTGATGATCCGCGGCGAGCCTCGCTTCCCCCCCTGGCTGCTCCCCGCGGTGGTGTTCCTGACCGCCGCCTTCACCGCCTTCGCCACCGGCACCAGCTTCGGGACCATGGGGATCCTCATCCCGCTGGTGGTCCCCCTGGCGGTCGGGCTCGAGCCGGGGCCGCCGGGCCCCCTGCTGCTCGGGGGCACCGCAGCGGTGCTGGCCGGCGCCATCCTGGGGGATCACGCCTCGCCCATCAGCGACACCACGGTCCTCTCGGCGCTGGGGGCCGGGGTGGATCTGGTGACCCACGTCCGCACCCAGCTCCCCTACGCCCTCACCGCCGGCGCCCTCTCCCTGGTGGTGGGCTACGTCCCGGCCGGGCTCGGCGTGAGCCCCTGGATCCTCATCCCGGCCGGCTCGGCGCTGGCGGTGCTGGTGGTGCTCCTGGTGGGACGGCGCAGCACCCCGCCACCCCCCGAGCTCCCGGAATCCGCCGCCGACGCCCCGCGGGAGAGCCCCTACGTCCGCTACGAGGGCTGAGACCGGCCGCCCCCCCGCGACGCCCGCGCCTTCCGGCCGCGCCCGGGTCGCTTGCGCCGGGCCGCGTTGGCCTCCGCCTCCTCGCGAATCCGCTTCTTCGTGGCCGCCCAGCTGCAGATCGGGCACGCGGACAGGTCGTGGTAGAGCGCCGGGCAGTGTTCGCGGCCGAAGAAGATGATCTGCAGGTGCACGTCGTTCCAGCGGTCCCGGGGGAAGACCTTCTTCAGGTCGCGCTCGGTGCCGGCGACGTTGCTCGCGCGGGTGAGCCCCCACCGGTGGGCCAGCCGGTCGATGTGGGTGTCGACCGGGAAGGCGGGCACGCCGAAGGCCTGGGCCATGACCACGCTGGCGGTCTTGTGGCCCACGCCCGGCAGGGCCTCGAGGGCCTCGAAGGAGGCAGGCACCCGCCCGTCGTGGGTCTCGACCAGCAGGGTGGCCAGCTTCTTCAGGTTGCGGGCCTTGGTGGGGGCCAGCCCGATCTGCCGGATGTAGCCCCGAATGGTCTCCTCGGAGAGGGCGGCGAGGGCCGCCGGGTCCGGGGCCGCGTCGAACAGGGCTGGCGTCACCTCGTTCACCTTCTTGTCGGTGGTCTGGGCCGAGAGCAGGACCGCCACCAGCAGGGTGAAGGGATCCCGGTGGTCCAGCGGGATGGGCACCTCCGGGTAGAGCCCGTCCAGGATGGAGAGGATCCGCTCCGCCTTCTCGGCCCTGCGCATGGGCACCTCCGCACCCGGGCTAGCCCGATGGGGCCGGACCGGGGGCGAGGCAGGCGCGGCCGGTGACGCGCATGACGGGGAGCCGATCCCCGAATACGAGGGCCCCTCGTGCGCCCCCAGCCCGCCCGGAGACGGCTCGTGGACGGCCCCCAGGACCCCCTCCCCTACGACCTGCTGCGCGCCATTCGGCGAATCGTCCGTCAGGTGCAGGCCCACTCCCGTACCCTCTCGCGCGAGGCCGGGCTCACGGTCCCCCAGCTCCTGTGCCTCCGGGCCATCGCCAGCGCCGAGGACCCGCTCACGGTGGCGGCCCTGTCCCGGGCGGTCCAGCTCTCCCCCTCCACCGTGTCGGGGGTCCTGGATCGGCTGGAGCGCGCGAGCCTGGTCGCCCGGCGGCGGGACACGGTGGATCGGCGCCGCGTCTTCCTCGACCTGACCGAGGCCGGCCAGGCGGCCATCCGCGACCTCCCCCTCCCCCTCCAGGAGCGCTTCCTGGCCCGGGTGCGGGAGCTGCCCCCCGACGATCGGGCCTCCCTGCTGACGGCCCTCGAGCGGGTGGTCCGCCTGATGGACGCCGAAGACATCGATGTGGCGCCGGTCCTCTCTCCGCAGGAAGACCTGCGCGTGCCCTGAGGGGGCGGCCCGCGACCCCGCTCCTCACGGGACGGGGGCGGGGCCCTCGGGCGCTCAGCCCTCCTCGTCCTCGAGGGTCATGAGCGGGTAGGCGCCGGTCTCGTCATGGGTCTCGGGGCCGACCACCGGCGGGTTGAACACGCACACCATCCGGAACTGCGTCTTGCAGCGGAGGATGTGCCGCTCATGCCCATTGAGGCAGTACATGGTGCCGTCTCGGATGGCGTGGACCTCGCCGGTCTCGAGATCCTCGATCTCACCCTCGCCCTCGACGCAGTACACCGCCTCCACGTGGTTCTGGTAGTGCATGCGGGTGACGGTCCCGGCGCCGAGCACCGTGTCGTGGAGCGAGAAGCCGCACCGATCGCCGGCGAGCAGCAGGCGACGGCTGCTCCAGGTCTCGCCGGAGACCACCCGGTCGGTGCCCTCCAGCTCCTCGAGGCGTCGGATGATCATGCGTGCACCCCCACGCCATTGGTCTCGGGCTGGCTGGCCGGGGCGACGACCTCGGCCACCGCCTCGGCCAGGATGTCCAGGCCCCGGGTGAGCTGCTCGGCGGTGGTGGTGAGCGGGCAGAGCACCTTGACCACCTCGCCGCGGGGGCCGGAGGTCTCGATGATGAGGCCGCGCTCGAAGCAGGCGGCGGAGACCTCGTCGGCGTGGTCCGGGTTCGCGAAGACCAGGCCCTGCATCAGGCCGCGGCCGCGGACCGCGAGGCCCTCGTGGCGGCGGGCGATGCGGGCCAGGCCCTCGTGGACGAGCTGGCCCTTCTCGCGCACCGAGGCGGCGAAGGCGTCGTCTTGCCAGAAGGCCTCGAGGGCGGCGGTGGCGGTGACGAAGCCGTGGTTGAAGCCGCGGAAGGTGCCGTTGTGCTCCCCCGGCGCCATCACGTCGAACTCGGGCCGGACCAGCACGAGGGCCATGGGCAGGCCGTAGCCGGAGAGGCTCTTGGACAGGGTGACCATGTCGGGGACGATGCCGGAGGGCTCGAAGCTGAAGAAGTGGCCGGTGCGGCCGCAGCCGGCCTGGATGTCGTCGACGATCATCAGCACGCCGTGCTCCCGGGTGATCTCCCGGACCCCGCGGAGCCAGTCGTCGCTAGCGGGACGGACCCCGCCCTCGCCCTGGACCACCTCGACGATGACGGCGGCGGGCTTGTCGAGACCGCTGGAGGGGTTGGAGAGCTGGCGCTCGAGCACGTCGAGGGTGCAGCAGCGGTCGCTCTGGGGGCGGAGGGTGCAGGTGCCGCAGCCGCCCGGGCCCCCCAGATCGCCGAAGAAGGGCAGGTGGGTGGTGTCGTGGAGCGGGATGCCGGCGCCGCGCCGCTTGCTGGCGTTGCCGGTGACGGCGAGGGCGCCGAGGGTCATGCCGTGGAAGCCATTGGTGAAGGCCACGACCTGGCTGCGACCCGTGTGCTTGCGGGCCAGCTTCAGGGCCAGCTCGACGGCGTTGGTGCCGGTGGGCCCGGGAAAGGCCAGCTTGTGGTCCATGCCGCGCGGCTTCAGGATGAGGTCGTGGAAGCGCTGGATGAAGGAACGCTTGGCCGAGGTGTGCAGGTCGAGGGTGTGGGTGACCCCACCCTGGCGGATGTAGTCCAGCAGGGCGTCACGGAGCCGCTCGTTGTTGTGGCCGTAGTTGAGCGCGCCGGCGCCCCCGAAGAAGTCCAGGTAGGTCCGGCCCTCCTCGTCCGTGAGCTCACTGCCCGAGGCGGTGGTGAAGACGGTGGGGAAGGCACGGCAGTAGCTGCGGACCTCGGATTCGTGCTTGTGGAAGGTCTCGGTGTTCATGCGTCGTCCTGTCGAAAGGGTCCGATGTCGAGGAGGGGCTCGGCGTCGTGGGAAGCCTCTCCGGGGAAGTGGTGGGCCTCGATGAAGGGGCGCTCGACCAGGGGGCAGTCGAGGCGCCGGGCGAGGCCGGCGAACATGCGTCGCGAGGCGGTGTTGTCCTCGGTGACGGTGGTGTGGATGCGGCGCACGCCCGCGTTGTCGGGCCGCTCGAGGAGCCCGAGGAGCATGCGGGTGGCGACCCCCCGGCCGCGGGCGTCGCTGTGGACCGCCACCTGCCACACGAACAGGACCGTGGGGTCCTCGGGCAGGCGGTAGGCGGAGATGAAGCCGACGAGCCGCCCGTCGAGCTCCGCGACGATGGAGCTCCCCGCGAAGTGGGTGGCCACCAGCAGGTAGAGGTAGGGGCTGTTCTCGTCGAGCACGCCGGTGTGGACCACCAGCTCCCACAGCGCCGCCCCGTCCTCGACCCGTGGGCCGCGGAGGGAGACGTCGCTCATGCGCTGGCCTCCCGGCCGGCGGGCTGCCCCTGGAGCTGGTGGAGGGTGGGGCCCTCCGGGCTCTCGAACAGGGCCTGGTGCAGGGCCCGGACCAGGGGACGGGCATCCTCCTCGGCCACCACGAAGGTCACGTGGAGGCCGTTGGCACCGTGGGCCAACATGTGGACCCGGTGCTCGCCGATGGTCTGGAGGGCCGGGGAGAGGTCGGGGAGGCAGCGGTCGAGGGCCGCGCCCACCAGGCTCACCGAGGCCAGCCCCGGGGTCCAGGACGGCTCGCAGACCTCCTCGAGCTCGCCGAGCAGGCGCTGGATGGCCTTCTCGGAGCGCGGCGCCGCCGACATGTCCACCGTGGCGTGGATGAGGGAGGGGCTGGCGCTCACCAGGTCCATGGAGAGGCCATTGGCCTGGAAGCGGGAGGCCACCTCGGCCATGTAGCCCACGCTCTGCCACTGGCTCGGGCGCTTCATGGTCATGAGCCCCAGGCCACTGCGCCGGGTCACGCCGACCACGCCGGGCTCGCAGGCGGGCCCGTGGATGCGGGTGCCCGACAGGTGGGGCGAGGGGGTGCAGCGGACGTGGACGGGCAGCCCAGCAGAGCGGGCCGGCCCGAGGGTCCGGGGGTGCAGGACCTTGGCCCCCAGGGTGGCGAGGGCCTCGGCCTGGTCCCAGGAGAGGTTCTTGATGTGGAAGGCGTCGGGCACGTCCTTCGGGTTGGTGGAGAAGAGGCCCGGCACGTCGGTCCAGATCTCGAGGCGCGCGGAGCCCGAGCGCGCCGCCAGGTAGGCGGCGGAGGTGTCGGAGCCGCCGCGCCCCAGGAGCACGGTGTGGCCATCGTCGTTGGAGGCGATGAAGCCCTGGGTGATCACCACGTCGGTGGCGTCCTCGAGGCGGGCCTGGAGCGCGGGGTCCAGGTCGTGGGCGCACTCGGCCGAGAGGTAGCTGGTGGACTCGCTGCGGTGCGGCACCGGCCGGGCCTGGAGCAGGTCGCGGGCGTCCATCCAGGTGGTGGACAGGCCCTGGGCCTCGAGGAAGGCGGCGCCGAGGGTGGTGCTCATCAGCTCGCCGTGGGCCATGATCTCGGCGTGGGCCCGGGCGCTCACGTGGCCGGTGAGGCGGATCCCGCGGACCAGATCGGTCAGACGGTCGAGGCGCTCGGCCAGCAGGGCCTCTCCGTCCAGGCCCAGGTCGCCGGCGAGGGAGAGGTGGATGTCCCGCACGGTCTGCAGGGAGGCTTCCGCGTCGTCATCGGAGGTGGAGAGGTCGAGCAGGCCTGCCAGGCGGTTGCTGATCCCGCCGACGGCCGAGCACACGAGCAGGACCCGCTCGCCCCGCTCGATCCGGGCCAGGGCGATGTCGCGGATGCGGCGCCACCGCGCCGCGGTCTGGACGGAGGTCCCGCCGAACTTGAGGGTCACTCGGGGGTTCGACGGGGTGGGATTGAGGGGTTCGGAGTTGGTGTCGAGATCTTGGCTCATGGGACACTCCGGGTTGGAGAGGAATGGCTCGGTCTGGCTATGGCCCGAGCAGACCCTTCGTGGGCGAACGGTTCGGGCGCGTTGTAGTGCGTCCGACACTCGGGCGCACATCGCTGCAGGGCTTCACGCAGTTGTTGCATCCTTGGACGTTGTGACCCTTGAAATGGTCACCGGTGCGCGTGACCGTGTCGCATGAGCTTCGACCTGCTGGGCGCGGGGCGCGCCTTCGTGGCCGCGTTCGTCGTCATGAACGTCTTCCCCATCATCCCGGTGGTCCTGGCCCAGGTGGGGGACCTGCCGCCCCGCCCGGCGCGGACCCTGCTGACCCGGGCCTGGGCGGTGGGGGCGGTCCTGGCGGCCCTGGTGGTGCTCCTGGGGCCGCTGGTGCTCCGCGGGATGGGCCTCGACATCGTCGACATGCGGATCGCTGGCGGGCTCGTGCTGCTGGTCTTCGCGATCTACGACCTGCTCTTCAGCCGCTCCGCCCGCAAGCGGCGCACCTCCGCGGCGGGCCAGGCCGATGACGACGGGGTGGAGCCGGACGACGACGAGGGCCTGGACGAGGTGGACAGGGGCGAGGACGAGGGGGACGAGGGGGCCGGGGTGGTGCCCCTGGGAGTGCCCATCATCATGGGGCCGGCGGTGCTGGCCACCCTGGTGGTGCTCACGAAGCAGGACGGGGTGGTGATCACCCTCGGGGTCCTGGGGCTGAACCTGGTGCTGAACCTGGCCGTCCTGCTGGCGGCGCCGTGGCTGTGGGCCCGCCTCCCCCACGCGCTCACGGGGGCGGCCGGCAAGGTCATGTCCCTGCTGCTCGCGGCCATCGCCGTGTCCATGGTCCGGGCGGGCGCCACCGAGATCGTGGACACCTACCGGCCCGCCCCCACCGCGGCGTCGGTGTCCGGGGGATCGGTGTCCGTGCCTGGAGCGGGCGCCTCCTCCCCGTCGACCCTGGAACCGGCCACCGCGCGACCGCGCAGCCCGGCCAGGATGCCGGGCCCCACGCCAGGCACCCGGTCGAGGGCCTCCAGCGAGCGATAGGGGCCGCGTTCGTCGCGGTCGACGACGATCCTGGCAGCCAGGACCGGGCCGATCCCGGGGAGCGTCTCGAGGGTGGCGGCATCCGCCGTGTTCACGTCCACCACCTTCGGGGAGGGGCGGGGGCCCACGTCGCCGACGGTCAGCAGGGGGGCCAGCTCCTCGACGGTGCCGGGGCCGATGCCGCGGACCCGCGCCAGGTCGCGCACCGCGTAGAAGGGCCCCCGACGGGCGCGATCGGCCACGATGGCCCGGGCCAGCGTCTCGCCGAGACCGGGCACCGCCTGGAGCGCCTCGGGCCCCGCCTCGTTGAGGTCGACCGGCAGGGCCACCAGGAGGGGATTGCCGGCCGGGTGCACGGTGACGCCCTCCTCGGTGCGCCGCACCCGGTCTCCCTCGTGGAGCGGGGCGCCGCTCCCCTCCCCCATGACCCCGGCGGCCTCGAGGGCGGCGCGCACGGTGGGGGGCTCGACCCGGTGCCAGCCGGGGCTGGGCACGTCTCCGCGGACCTCCACCCGCACGCCCGGGGGCGGGGCGGAGGGTCCGAGCAGGCGCCAACCGAGGGCCCCGCCGACCAGGACCAGCAGCGCCCCCATGGGCAGCAGGCGCCCCCAGCCCGGCCCCGGGGCCCGGCGTCCGAAGTCGAGGCGCTCAGGGGACATCCGGCCCCTCCCCCTCGGCGAGCCGCGCCAGGAGGGCCCGGTGCCGCTCGCCGGTGGCCGTGAGGGTGATCCGTCGCGACGCGGGCTGCCCGGGCTCGTGGGCCAGATGGATGGCCAGGTGATCGTCCGGGAGGACGTCGGGGGCCCGCTCCGCCCACTCCACCACCAGCACCCCCTCGACCGCCTCCTCCAGGCCGAGCTCTGCGGCGTCGCCCCCGATCCGGTACAGATCGGCGTGCCACAGGGGCAGGCGGCCCTCCTCGTGCAGCGCCACCAGGATGAAGGTCGGCGAGGTGATCCGCGTCGGCGTGCCGAGCCCCTCGCCGATCCCCTTGGCGAACACGGTCTTGCCGGCGCCCAGCTCACCGGAGAGGGCCACCGCGGTGCCCGGGACCGCCAGCTCGCCGAGCCGGCGACCCAGCGCCCGGGTGGCGTCGGCGTCGCCGGTCAGGACCCGCATGCCGCCACGAGCTCCGCGACCACGTCCGGCACCGCGTCGGCCACGTCCCCGGCGGTCCAGCCCACCGGCCTGCGGTCCCGGAGGCGGTCGGCGGCGGCCCCGTGGACCCAGGCCGCCAGGCGGGCGGCGTCCCGGGCAGGGACCCCGCGGGCCAGGAGGGCCCCCACCATGCCCGCCAGCACGTCGCCGGCGCCGCCGGTGGCCAGCACCGGGTTGCCGGTGGGGTTGGCCGAGACCGGGGAATCGCCGTCCGCCACCAGGGTCCAGGGCCCCTTCAGGAGGGCGGTCCGCCCGTCGGCGGCCAGGTCCCGCACCGCCCCGAATCGATCGGCCTGGACGTCGGCGGGGCTGCGACCCAACAGGCGCCCGGCCTCGCCCGGGTGGGGGGTGATCACCCGCGGGCCGGCGCCGGGCCCGGTGGCGCAGGGGAGCGCGTCGGCGTCGAAGACCAGCGGCAGGGTGCTGTCCCGCCAGAGCGCGCGCAGCCAGTCCGCCAGCTCCCGCCCCAGGTCGGCGACGCCCCCGCCGAGACCCGGGCCGGCGACGATGGCGGTCCGACGCTCCAGGGCGGCCCGGGGCGGCGGCGCGAGACGGTCGCCGTCCCCGCTCTCGAACACCATGACCTCGGGGGGCAGGGTCGAGAGGCGGGCCATGGCGCCCCACGGCGCTGCGAGGGTCACCAGCCCGGCTCCGGCCGCGAGGGCGCCCCGGCAGGCCAGGACCGCGGCGCCGGCCTGATTCCGGGACCCGGCCACCACGAGGAGGTGCCCCGAGCGGGTCTTGTGGGCATCGGTGGCGCGGCGGGGCCACCGGGGGGCCAGGTCGGCCAGCTCGGGGATCTCGGCGGTGGGCGGCTCGGCGTGGCCCAGGCCGAGCCCGATGTCCACCACCGAGACCGTCCCGGCCAGCGCAGGCCCCTCCCCGGCGACCAGGCCGGGCTTGAGGCGCCCCAGGGTCACGGTGGCCACCGCCGGCAGGACCGTCCCCAGCACCGTGCCCGTGTCGGCGTCCAGGCCGCTCGGCAGGTCGATGGCCACCACCGGCACGCCGCTGTCGGCCACCCGGCCCAGGACCTCGGCGAAGGCGCCCTCGATGGGCCGCGACAGGCCCGTCCCGAACACGGCATCCACCACCAGGCCCGCGTCGTCCACGTGGTTGACCGAGGGGATCCCCAGGTGGCGACAGGCTTCGCGCATGGTGGCCGCGTCCCCCTTGGAGTGGCCCGCCAGCGACCAGGTCCGCACCGGCACGCCCCAGTGGTGCAGCCAGCGCGCGCAGGCATAGCCGTCGCCGCCGTTGTTCCCTGGCCCGCACAAGACCACCACCCCCCGAGAGGCCGCGGCGGCGTGGTCCCGGCACACCACCCGGGCCACGCCGCGGGAGGCCACCTCCATCAGGCAGGCGCCGGGGATACCGACCTCTTCGATGAGGATCCGATCGAGCTCCCGCACCTGCTGCCGACTGCTGATGGGCTTCATGGCATCACCTCGCGGGCGCGCTGGGTCACATCGGCCGAGACCGCGTCGACCACCTCGTCCTCGGGGCCCTCCACCAGGATGCGGAGGACGGGCTCGGTCCCCGAGTAGCGGAGGAAGACGCGCCCCCCAGCACCCAGCCGGGCCTCGCCGGTCCGGACGGCCTCCTGCAGGGGCGCCACCTCGTCGAGGGCGGGGCGCTCGGTGACGGGCACCTTGGTGGTGCGCCGGGGGAAGGGCGTGAAGGGGGCCAGGGCCTCGGAGAGGGGGGCCTCGTCGAGGCGGGCCAGGGCGACGGCGCGCAGGCCGGTGAGCACCCCGTCGCCGCCGGGCAGCCCGTCCTGGAACAGGACGTGGCCCGACTCCTCGCACCCCACCGGGATCCCCTGCTGCGCCATGGCGCGGGCCAGGTGGCGATCCCCGACCCGGGTGCGCTCCACGTGGACCCCGGGGAGGGCGGCTTCGAGGGCGCTGGTGGACATGACGGTGACGGCCAGGGAGCGGACCGCCAGCCGGTCGGCCAGCAGCCAGGCCAGGGCATCGCCGGGGACCACGCGGCCGGTCTCGTCCACCAGGCGGCACCGGTCGGCGTCGCCGTCGACGGCGAAGCCGGCGGCGCACCCGGTCTCGCGGACGCGGCGGGCCAGGGCCTCGGGGTGCTCGCTGCCCACGCCATCGTTGATGACGCCCTCGCCCACCCCCAGGAACTCCCAGGTGACGCCCGGGTAGCGCTCCTGGAGCCAGCGCTCGGTGGGCGTGGCGGCGCCGTGGGCCAGATCCACCGCAAGGCGCACCGCCTGGAGCGCGCTGGAGGCCGGGGCCACCTCGTCGAGCCGGCGGTGGTAGGCCCGCCGGGCCTGGAGGCTGACCGCCCGGACCGTGCCCGGCGTCCCGGGCTCGGGGGCCTCGTCGAGCCAGGCCTCGAAGCGGCGGGCGTCGGCGTCGGAGAGCTTGCGCCCCCCCTCGCCCAGCACCTTGAAGCCGTTGTCCGGGGCCGCGTTGTGGCTGGCCGTCACCATCACCCCGGCATCGGCGGCGCCGCAGGCCAGGTTGGCCATCAGGCCCGCCGTGGGCAGGACCTCGGCGAGCAGGGCCTCACCGCCCTCGGCCGCCACGCCCGCGGCCACGGCGCTGGCCAGCATGGGCCCGCTCGGACGGGTGTCCCGAGCGATCATCACCCGGCTCCCGCCCGTCCGCCGCGCCAGACGGACCGCCGCGCGGCCCACCGCCACCCCCACCTCGGCCGTGATGGGGGGGCTGCCGCCCTTCCCGCGGATGCCATCGGTTCCGAAACGGATCATCGCCGCACCACCTGGATCTCGTTGGGCTCGACCTCGGTCACCTCGACGGCGTCGATGGCCAGGGTGACCTCGGCCCGGGGGCCGTCCTCGGCATCGAAGCGGACCGTGTAGGTGGGCCGCGCCGGCTCGTCGGGGAGGTAGATCTGCGCCACCACGTCGCGCTCGCCGATCTGGCGCAGGCTGGCGGCGGGCCCTTCGAGGGCGACCCGCACGGTGGCGGGCTCCACCGCCCAGCCACGCTGTCCGCGCACGTAGATGGGGACCTCGGAGAAGACCTTGCTCTCGACCTGGGACTCGACCTTCACCCGGGCCTCGACCGTGGCGATCCCCTGGACCTTGACGCCTTCGGGCAGGGAGAGGCGCGTCTCGACCCGGCGGTTGTGCCGCAGGCCGCTCACGTCGATGGGCTCCGTGTCGACCGTGGTCAGGTTGGCCAGGGCCCGGCTCGGCCCCCGCACCTCGACCTCGGCGGGCTCCATGGTCGTCCCCGCCACCATGTAGCCCTCGGCGGGCGCGCCCTGGACCACCGGCTGGACGGTCAGGGTGCGCACATCCTCCTCGTCGAGGGTGACCCGGAGCGAGGCGGGCAGGATCTCCGCCACCTGCACCGTGGGAGGCAGCCCCGTGAGGTCCTGGGCGGTGAGGTCCACGTTGTACTCCCCCACCCCGGACGAGATCTCCGTCAGGTCCACCGGCAGCTCGAGGGACTCCTCCTCGATGCGGCGCAGCGCGTTGCGGGAGCCCTCGAGGACGACCACCACCGAGTTGGGCAGGGCCTCCGCGCTCACGAGATCGGGCGGCATGACCCAGGCGACGGGCACCCGCTCCCGGGACTGGCTGGCCTCGGAGGCCTGGACGTACCACCAGGCACCGAGGGCCAGGAGCACGGCCAGGAGCTTGTAGTGGGGGTGGGCCACCAGGTTGGCGCCGAACCGGCGGAGCAGGTCAAGCATCGGCCGCCTCCCGCTCGTCCTCGTCCTCGCGGCGCGGGGCCTCCTCGGGGGGCTCCTCCTCCTCCTCCCGCTCCATGCCCTCGCGCAGGCGCTGGCGCAGGTCGTTGGGATCGGCCACCGGCACCACCTCGCCGTCCTGCACCAGGCTCACCGTCCCCCGCTCCTCGCTCACCACGAGGCAGATGGCGTCGGTCTCCTCAGTGAGGCCGATGGCGGCGCGGTGCCGGGTGCCGTAGGCCCGGCTCACGTCCTTGGACAGGGAGATGGGGAGGAAGACGCCGGCCGAGTGGAGGCGGGAGCCCTGGAGCAGCACCGCCCCGTCGTGCAGCGGGCTGCTCGGGTGGAAGAGGCTCTGGATGAGCTCGTGGGTGGCGATGGCGTCGAGCCGGTGGGCCCCCTCGCAGTACGGCGTGAGCTCGGCCTTGCGCTCGATGGCGACCAGGGCGCCGATCTTCCGTCGGGCCAGGGCGAAGCAGGCCCGGACCACCTCTTCCAGGATCTGGGCCTCGGTGGCGCTCTGGGAGCGGCCGAAGAGGGTGCCGCCAGCGCGGGCCAGGGCGCGCCGGATGTCGTCCTGGAAGAGGATGACCACAGCGACGACCACCCACACGAAGAGGTTGTCGAGCAGCCAGTGCAGCGTGTTCAGGCCGATGTTGTCGCTGATCAGGTAGACCACGCCCAGGACGGCCAGCCCGAGCAGGCTCTGCATGGCGCGGGTCCCGCGCAGGAAGAGGAAGACCCGGTAGAGGATCCACGCCAGCAGCGCGATGTCGACCCAGTCCACCGGCGTGGCGGTGGCCAGGGGCGACTCCTCGATGAGCTCGTAGAGCCAGTTCACGAGGCCGCCCGGGTGACGGCGTGGAAGACGGTGAGGGCCTGGACCGTGGCCGCCACATCGTGCACCCGCAGGACGTCGGCACCCCGGGCGGCCGCCGCCAGCGCGGCCCCCACCGAGCCGTGCACCCGGTCGGCGGCGCGCTCGACGCCGGTGAGGGCGCCGATGAAGCGCTTGCGCGACGCCCCCACCAGGACCGGCGCCAGCTCCCGGAACCGTGGAACGGCCGCCAGGAGCCGCGGGTTGTCGCCGGGCGCCTTTCCGAAGCCCACGCCCGGGTCCACCAGCAGCCGCTCGCGGGACACGCCGGCGTCGAGGGCCCCCCGGAGACGCCCGCGCAGGTGCTCCAGGACCTCGCCGACCAGGTCGCCATAGGCGGTGTCGGCCTGCATGGTCCGGGGGGTGCCGCGCATGTGCATCAGCACCAGGTGGCACCCGGCGCGGGCACAGACCGCGGCCATGTCCGGATCGCCGAGGGCCGTCACGTCGTTGACCCAGGTGGCTCCGGCCTCGAGGGCGGCGGCGGCGACCCGGGCCTTGTGGGTGTCGATGCTGATGGTGGCGTCGGGGCGGGCGCGGCGCAGGCCCTCGATGACCGGCAGGACCCGCTCGCACTCCTCCGCGGCCGGGACGGGCGTGGCGCCCGGCCGGGTCGACTCCCCGCCCACGTCCAGCAGGTCGGCCCCCTCGTCGAGGAGGCGCAGTCCATGCTCGACGGCGGCGTCGACGCCCACATGCCGCCCCCCGTCCGAGAAGGAATCGGGGGTGACGTTGACGATGCCCATCACGAGGGGGCGCTGACCGGGTTCGCGGACCATGGGCGGACCCTATCGCAGCGCCGGCGCGCTCGCGGTCAGGCGGGGCTCACGAGCCACTGGATGCCGTCGGGCTGGACCGGGCCGGCCTCTTCCACCAGCTCGGTGAACTCCCGGGCCGACAGGCTCTCCCGCTCCAGCAGCGCCTGGGCCACCTTGTGCAGCACATGCACGTTCTGGGTGAGGATGCCGATGGCCGAGTCGTAGCTGCGCTGGCAGATCTCCTTGACCTCCTCGTCGATGCGGCGGGCCGTCTCCTCGGAGAAGGACTTGGGCTGGGCCATGGAGCGCCCCAGGAAGGGCTCGTCGTCGCCGTCGCCCCAGGTGACCGGGCCCAGATCCTCGCTCATGCCCAGGTCCATCACCATCTTGCGGGCCATGCGGGTGGCCTTCTGGAGGTCGTTCTGGGCGCCGGTGGTGTAGTGCCGGAAGGCGATCTCCTCGGCGGCGCGGCCCCCCATGGCCATGGTGATGTTCTTGAGGATGTCGGCCCGGGACATGGAGAGGCGGTCTTCCGGGGTGAGGTGCATGGTCACGCCGAGGGCCCGACCGCGCGGGATGATGGTGACCTTGTGCAGGGGGGCGTGGCCCGGCAGGAAGTGACCCACGAGGGCGTGTCCGGCCTCGTGGTAGGCGGTGGTGCGCTTCTCGGTCTCGGACATGACCAGGCTCCGCCGCTCGGGACCCATGAAGATCTTCTCGACGGCGTTGTCGAAGTCGGGGGACTCGACCTGGCGCTTGTTCTTCCGGGCGGCCAGCAGGGCGGCCTCGTTGCAGAGGTTCTCCAGGTCGGCGCCCGAGAAGCCGGGAGTGCGGCGAGCGATGACCGAGAGGTCGACGTCGTCGCCGAGGGGCAGCCGCCGGGTGTGGATCTCGAGGATCTTCTGGCGGCCGGTCACGTCGGGGGCCGGGACCATGATGCGCCGGTCGAAGCGGCCGGGGCGGAGCAGGGCCGGGTCCAGGACATCGGGGCGGTTGGTGGCCGCCACGAGGATGACGCCCTCGGTGCCCTCGAAGCCGTCCATCTCGACCAGGAGCTGGTTCAGCGTCTGCTCCCGCTCGTCGTGCCCGCCGCCGAGGCCGGTGCCCCGGTGGCGGCCGACGGCGTCGATCTCGTCGATGAAGATGATGCAGGGCGCGTGCTTGCGGCCCTGCTCGAAGAGGTCGCGGACCCGGCTGGCGCCGACGCCCACGAACATCTCGACGAAGTCGGAGCCGGAGATGCTGAAGAAGGGCACCCCGGCCTCGCCGGCCACGGCGCGGGCGAGCAGGGTCTTGCCGGTGCCGGGGGGGCCCATGAGCAGGACGCCCTTCGGGATGCGGCCGCCGAGCCGGGTGAACTTGCGGGGGTCCTTGAGGAACTCGACGATCTCCTCGAGCTCCTCCTTGGACTCCTCGATGCCGGCCACGTCGTCGAAGGTGACGCGGCGAGCATTCTCGCTGTGCATGCGGGCCTTGGACTTGCCGAAGTTCATGGCCCGGCCGTTGGAGCCCTGGATGTTCCGCATCAGCCAGAAGAAGAGCAGCACCATGACCGCGAGGGGCAGGAGCGCCGTGAGACCGATGGTCCAGAAGGTGTTGTCGGGCTCGGGCTGGTAGGTGTACGCGACGTCGTACTCGTCGAGGAGGTTGCCGACGACGGTGTGATCGAGGGGCCCGAAGGTGGCGAAGGTCTCTTCGTTGAGGCGCTTGCCGGTGATGCGCTGGCCCTCGATGACCACGTCCTTCACCTCCTGCTCGGCCACCAGATCCTGGAACTCGTGATAGTCCAGGGTGTCCGTGCGGGACCACTGCTGGGGCAGCAGGAACAGGGCCAGCACCACGACCAGGATGACCAGCCAGAAGATGTTGTTCCGAGTCAGGTTCTTCATGTCTCGCGGGGGTCCGTGGGCCGCGCGGCCCGTGAGCGGGTGGGGTAACCGTGGCCGGCGCTGCCGACCACGGCCGGCGCCGCGGAGGCGGGCGGCTCGACCCTGATCTTCGCCCCCTGCGTACGCACCACCTGGCCGCCGGGAAGGTGCACGCGGCCATGACCCCGGCGGGCCGTGGCGAGGATCGCGTCGAGGTGGGTGGCCCGCGCGCCCGGGAGGGCCGCCAGCAGGGCCCGACGGGCCAGTGGCCGTGGCGCGGCCAGGAGGGCGTCGCGCTCGAAGCCGTCGGGGCCGGGGGCCAAGGCGCGGGCCTGCTCGGACAGCAGCGCTTCGTCGTGGGCGGCGTGCTCGGCGGCCCGGGCGATGGCGGCCCCGGCCCCCGGGCGCAACGATTCGAGGAGGGGGAGGACCTGGTGGCGGAGGCGGTTGCGGAGAAAGCGCGGCGCGGCGTTGGTGGGATCCTCGCGCCAGGAGAGGCCCCGGGCCCGGGCCCAGGCCGCCAGATCGGCGCGGGGGATGCCCAGCAGGGGCCTGACGTAGCGCCCCCGGCGCCGGGGCATGCCGCCGAGGCCGGCGGTGCCGGTGCCCCGGAGGAGGTGCAGGAGCACGGTCTCGGCCTGATCGTCGCGGTGGTGGGCCAGGGCCACCCGGTCGACCCGCAGCGCGTCGAAGGCGCGGTAGCGGGCGCGCCGGCATGCGTCCTCGGAGGCGTCGGCGGCGAGCCCGAGGGCGATGGAGAGGGCCGGGATCCCGGCCCGGCGGGCGAGCGCCAGGACGAAGGCGGCGTCGGCGGCGGCGCCCGGGCGGGTGCCGTGGTCCACCGTCACCACCGACAGGGCCCCCCGGTGCCAGCCAGCGGTGGCGCGGAGCAGATCGAGCAGGACCACCGAGTCCAGCCCCCCGCTGACAGCCACGGCCACCCGGTGACCGGGCCCCCACAGCTCATGGGCCACGATGGCCTCGCCCACGCGGTGACGGAGCCGGGTCGGCGCGGTCATGGGCCGCCCCGGTCGAGAGGCTCGGCCGCCCCGGCGGCGAGGCGGGTCACGGCCACCCAGTCATCCGGAGGCTCGCCATCGGTGAGGACCTGGTTCGTGCGCCCGGCCCCGCAGCGCCGACAGATGTAGCGCAGCCGCCAGGTGCTCCCGGAGCGGTCCACGCCCACCGGGTCCAGGATCCCCCCGCAGTCGGCGGCACGGTCGCCGGGGACCACGTCGACGTGGAGGCTGCGCAGGCAGGAGGGGCAGTGGTCGCGGGCGGTGCGCCCGTGGGGGGGCACGTGCCTCCCGCAGTGGGCGCAGGTGAAGGCCTCGTCCCGGACGATGGGGTTGCGCCGCTCCCGGGCGCCCGACTCGCGGGCCCGGGCCGCCCGGAGCCACCGCTTGGCGGGGCCGGCCAAGAGGGATGGCGTGAGGTCGACCCCCCGGGACCGGGCCAGGGCCACCACCGCCCGCGCCAGGTCGGGCTCGGCGTCGAGCCGGGCCGCGGCACGCTTGAGCGCCCCCCGGGAGAGGGGGGCGTCCAGCAGCTCGCGCGCCTGGTCCTCCCAGGGGTCCACCTTCACCTCCGAACCCCTCACCCCTACCGCAGCGGGCCCGGGGCGTCACAGGGTGGCGGACATTTTCTGGTCATGCGGTCAAATTCAGACCGAGATCGCCCACGCGAGGGTCTCGGCCAGGGCCCGCCCCTGAACGGTGGGCGAGGCGTGATCGGCGAGCCACCGCTGC
This sequence comes from uncultured Enterobacteriaceae bacterium, assembly GCA_964586865.1. Taxonomy (GTDB): domain Bacteria; phylum Myxococcota_A; class UBA796; order UBA796; genus REDI01. The sequence continues at coordinate 8,531 of CAZPJM010000027.1, read as the reverse complement.
CCCCGCGAGGCCCCGTCCAGGGAGGTCCGGCGACGCAGGACCAGCTCGGAGAGCGCCAGGGCCACGGGTCCGGGGCGCCAGTCGGCCACCACCCGCCCCCGGCCCGCGCCGAGGAGCCCCGAGAAGGGCGGGATGTCCGGCGCCACCACCGGGATGCCGGCCGCCAGCGCCACCCGGGCGCCCCATCCGGACCCACCCGTGTCCACCACCCCCACCACGGCCCCCAGGAAGGCGCTCACCCGGGCGTCGGGGGCCACCCGGGGAATCCGGGCCCGCCCCCCGCGGTCGCGGGCCTCGCCCCACTGGATCCCCCGGACGTCGGGACGCCCCAGGCGGGCGAGGGCCTCGACCACCACCCGATCGGGGCGGACCACACCCACCACCAGGGCCCGGGGGCCGAGACGGGCCGCCCGTCGCACCTCGGCCGCCCCGGCGGGATCGATCCGGCCGGGCGGGACCGGGGCCACCACCTGCGCCACCCGTCCGGCCGGTGCGCAGGCCCGGGCCAGGGCGTCGCCCACCGAGGGATCGGTGGCGATCCAGGCGTCCAGCGCCACGTCGACGGGCCCCTCGCCCCAGCGCAGGGCGACGCAGGGCACCTCCGCGGCGGCGCGCCGCACCACCCGCTCCACGCCGGGATCGTGGATCACCACCACGTCGGGGCGGGCCGCGCGGACCACCGGGGCCAGCGCCACCCCGCCCAGCAACCAGCGGCCCACCGGGACCGGCGCCACCTCGAGGCCGGCCTCGGCGAGCCATCGGGCCCCCACCTGGTCGGGGGTCACCACCACCCCGTGCTGGCCGAGCGTCCGGGGGAGCCAGGTGGCCAGCGTCCGGGTCCGCCCCTGCCCACCCGCGCCCAGCACGTGCAGCACGCGGTCGGGCGCGCTCACCGGGGCCGGCGGCTCACGACGCCGCCGCCCGCTCGTCCTCGGTGGGGTCCAGGGCGCACTCCTCGACCAGGAAAGGGACGCCCTCGACCACGGGGAAGGTCCGATCGGCAGCCGGGCTGTACAGGCCACGGGGCACGTCCACCAGCTCGCCGCGGGTCAGCGGACACACCAGCAGGGCGCGCAGATCGGGGTCCAGGGTCCAGGACGGCTCGGCCATGGGGCCCGCTAACCCGCCGGCATGGGCGAGCCCCCCGCTCCCGATCAGGGCCGGCCCGCCGGGCCGAAGGTCTCGCCCCAGGAGGTCTCGCTCTGGATGGCGCTGGGGCCCTGGCCCGGCGCGATCTCCCGGGTGGGGGCCAGCTCGGGGGTCTCGCCGGGCTCCAGCGCCCGGAGGACCCCGCGCTGGGTGTAGGGCAGGCCCGCCGTCCCGTCGGCGAGGGCGGAGGAGGGCGTGGGTCGGCCGACCACGCCCCAGGTCCGGCTCCGCAGGCGGCCCTCGGGGGTGAGCCAGGCGCGGGCCGCGAGCTCGGTGTCGAAGAGATCGGCGGGGGCATCGGTGAAGGCGTTGGCCGGGGCGATGACCGCCTCGCCCGCCGAGACCACCTCGATGCGCCCGTCCTCGACGCGCTGGACCTGGTGGATCAGCTCGGTGGCGCCCAGGGTGCCGAGGGTGGAGGGCGCCTGGGTGAGCAGGGTCTGGCGCTGGGCCCAGGTGGCGCCGTCCTGGAGGCCCTTCCGCGGCTGCTCCAGGTCGAGGCCCGCCACGAGCCGGGCCAGGATCAGGCGCAGGTTCTCGTCCATCTGGCGGATCCGGCGGTTGCGCTGGTCGCGGACCTGGGCCTGGCGCAGGGCCAGGTTGGTGATCCGCCCGTCCTCGCGCACCTCGAGGACGAGGGTGGCGCCGGTGAGCTTGCGGTCCATCTCGGTCAGGACCGGCTCCAGCTCCCCCACCTCGCTGGGCATGGGGGCGGCCGCCAGGCTGATGTCGTCGATGGTGCAGGCCACCTCGAGGCGCTTGCGGGAGATCCGCTCGGGCAGGCAGTCCATCACGGCGTGGACCTGGAAGGCGGTGGCCCGGGCCTGCTCGTTGAAGTCGGCCACGAACCAGAGGAAGCGGGGGAGCTGGACATCCACGCCCAGCTCGAGGCGCTGGGCCTCCCCGTCGACCCAGGGGCCGGCGTGGGCCGGGGTGGCGAGGGGCAGGGCGAGGGCCATGAGCAGGGCCTTGTGCACGAAACCTCCGGTCCAGGACAGAGGGTAGACGCGGCGGGTGGGTCCGGGAAGCGGGCGGGACAGGCGGTGACGGGCGTGAACGGGGGCCGACGCCCGAAGGCGGACCCCAGGGTGCCGTGACCGGGGGCCCGTGGTAGGCCGGGGGGCCTGCGCGGAGGTTCCATGGCCCTCGTCCGCCTCGCCGATCTGGCCCTCCACTTCGACGACGGGGCCCACCTGCTCCTCCGCGCCCAGTCCCACGGGCTGGCGGCCCGGGTCCCCCCCCAGGCGGTCGCCGTGCTGGGCTTCTGCGCCTCCCCCCGCAGCCGCGACGAGGTCGAGGAGGCCCTGGGGCCCCACCTGGCCGGCCTGTACGACGGCCTCGCCCGGGCCGGCTTCCTGGTGCCGCCCGAGCGGGCCGCCGACACCCCCGGCTTCTTCCACAACTTCGCCGGGACCGAGATCCACCGCCGGATGCTGGCGGATCGGGTCCGGGTGGGCGCCTACGCCCGGGCCCTCGAGCGCCGGGTGGGCCCCGAGACCGTGGTGCTCGACGCGGGGACCGGCACGGGGGTGCTGGCGGCCCTGGCGGCGCGGGCCGGGGCGCGCCGGGTCCATGCGGTGGACAACAGCGACGTGCTCGACCTGGCCCGGCAGGTGATCCGGGACAGCGGCCTGGACGACCGGGTGCGGGTGGTCCGGGGGGACTTCGCCCGGGTCGAGCTCCCCGAGCCCGTCGACCTCATCGTGAGCGAGACCTTCGGCGCCCTGGCCCTGGCCGAGGGCAGCGTGCCCGATCTCGCCGAGGCGGTGCGGCGCCACCTGGCTCCTGGGGGGCGGGTGGTGCCGGACGGCGTGAGCCTCCACCTGGCCCCGGTGGGCGACCCGGCCGTCCTCCACGAGGCGGTGGGTGCCTTCGAGGGCCTGGACGGCCTCGACCTCTCGGCCCTGCGGCGGGGCGCCCTGGCCCGCGGCCGGGTGATGGACGTGCCCGAGGCCGCCCTCCTCCATCCCGGCGGCACCCTCTGCCGCCTCCCCTACCCCGACCCCGAGGCCGAGCCGGCGGGCCGGATCCAGGTGTCGGTGCCCGGCGGGAGCCTGGTGGGCCTGTGCGGCTGGTTCGACGTCTTCGACGGCGAGCACCGCATGTTCGGCACGGGCCCCGCCGATCCGCCCACCCACTGGCGCCAGGTCCTCCTCCCGCTGGAGCCCGTCGAGGTACCCGCCGGTCCGCTCCGGATCGAGGCCCGCCTGGCCCCCGCCCCCGACGACCGCCGCAGCCTCGAGGTGGAGGCCCGCATCACCCTCGGCGACCACACCCTGGACCGGCGCTGGCGGGTGCGATGAGCCCGACTCCGTGAGGCGCCACCGCAAGACGGTCCTCTCCCGGGCGAGGGTCGACGCCCTGCGGCCCCACCTGGAGGCGGTGGTGGCGAGGACCGACATGGACGCCCGCCTCGCGGCCGATCCGGTGGCCTTCCCCCGCCGCTACCAGGACCCCCGCGATCGCGAGGTGGCCGCGCTCTACGCCGGCCTCCTGGCCTTCGGACGGGTCGACCTGTTCCGCCCCGTCCTGGAGGCCTGGTTTGCCTGGCTCGACGCGGGCGGCGGCCCCCACGCCCGCACCCGCGACTTCACCCTCGAGGACACGGCGCCGCTGCGACCGCTGTACTACCGCTGGGCCCGCTGGCGCGATCTGGTCCTCGTGATGCGGTCCGTGCAGGAGACCCTTCATCATGAGGGCAGCCTCCAGGCCCTGTTCGAGGGCCCCGGGGACGTGCGGGCCCGCCTCACCCGGGCCACCGACACCCTGCGCTCCCGGGCCGCCGCCGCCGGCCCCGAGGTGGGCCTCCCCGAAGGCGGGGCCGATGATCTGCCGCGGGGTACGCGCTACCTGCTCGCCTCGCCCCGGGGCGGCTCGGCCTGCAAGCGGTGGAACATGATCCTGCGGTGGATGGTCCGGCCCGAGGACGGGGTGGATCTGGGCCTGTGGACCATCCTCGACCCCTCCCAGCTCGTGGTCCCCGTCGACACCCACGTCTCGCGGATCGCCCGCTTCGTGGGGCTCACCCGGCGGCCCGACACCTCCTGGCGGACGGCCGAGGAGATCACGCGCAACCTGCGCCGCTTCGACCCGGACGACCCGGTGCGGTTCGACTTCGTCCTGGCGCACCTGGGGATCAGCGGGGCCTGCCTGGGCCACCGCCACCCCCAGGTCTGCCCGGCCTGCCCCCTCGACCCGCTCTGCCAGGCCCCCGACCGGCGCCCCTGAAGCCGGCTGCCGGCCGCTCGACGCCCCACCCCGCGGGGAGGGCCTCCCGCCCGGGCGGGGAGCGGGCGATGATACGGTGCCGGACGAGGAGGGGCCGCCATGGCCGCGCTGGACGAACGAGGCCGGAAGGACTTCTGGGTCGCCCTGTACGACCGGTTCGACCCGCGCCAGCCGGTCACCGACCCCCAGCTCCGGGTCGCGCGGACGGTCCGCTCGCCGGCGGAGCGCATCCTGGAGGCCCTGGACTGGCCCCGCGGCACCCAGAGCATCCTCCTCGCCGGCGGGATCGGCAGCGGCAAGAGCACCGAGCTCCGCCACGTGGCCCGCCAGCTCACCGACGCGGACCGGGTGGTGGTCCTGGTGGATCTCTGGGAGCACTTCGAGCGGGTGATCCGGGATCCCGGCGCGGTGGATCGGCTCCAGCCCTGGGAGATCGTGGGCCTCCTCGGTCTGGCGGTGGTGCGGGCCGGCACCGAGCACTTCGGGCACGACTGGGCCGGGCACGATGAGGCGCTCCACCGGGCCCTGGCCGCCGAGGACGCCGTCGAGGGACCGACCATCGACGTGGCCAGCCTGGCGACGGGCCTGGCCGTGGTGGTGGGGAGCTCGGCCCTGGCCGCCGCCGGCGCCAGCGACAGCGTGGCCGGGACCGCGGGCCTGCAGACCCTGCAGGCCGTGGCCAACTCGTGGGCGTGGAAGGTCGGGCTGCGCGACCGTCGACACCGGGGCGACCAGGACGAGAAGGTCCGGGCGGTCCTGGACGCCACCTCCGCCATCATCGAGCACCTCCAGACCGATCTGCGGCGCCGGGTGGTCCTCATCCTCGACGGGCTGGACCGGGTGCGGGATCCCGCGCGGTTCGAGCGGCTCTTCGTCGACTCGAGCCTCCTCGCCGATCTGCCCTGCGACCTGGTCGTCGCCGCCCACCTGGCGCTGGTCCAGCGCTTCCGCGGCTTCCTGACGGTGGACAAGCGCTTCGACCTGTCCAACGAGCCCGTCGCCGCCAAGGCCGCCCCCTGGGATCCGGGTCCGGGGACCGCCTTCTTCGCCGAGCTGGTCGAGCGGCGCCTGGACGCCATGCGCCGCGGGGAGCGGGCCATCCCCGAGGGCGTCTTCCCCCGGGCGACGGTGGAGCGCCTGGCCTGGTGCTCGGGCGGTCGGCTGCGCGACTTCGTCGGCTTCGTCCAGGCCCTGGCCGAGCGGGGCTACCGCGAGGCGTGGTCGGTGGTCCCCGACGACGCCGTGTCGGCCATGCTCGACGAGAAGCGCCGCCAGCGCTCCGACGGCCTGAACCGCGACGAGATCGCGCTGCTCCAGGAGGTGGCCCGGGACCCCGACCACCGGCTGCCCGGCGGGCCCCTCGCCCTCGACCTGCTCCAGCGCCAGCTCCTGCTCCCCTACCCGAACGAGGAGACGTGGTACCTCCCCCACGCCCTGCTGATGATCTCCCTGGTCACCCCTGGCTGACCGAGATCCGCACCATCCTGCGCCTGTCGCGCGGGGGCGTCCTGGTGGGGTTGTACGGCGCCCACAGCGGGGTCGTCCGCCCGCTCGTCGAGGCCCTGGAGGACGGCAGCGACCCCCTCGTGATCGCGTTCTCGGTCACGGATCTCCTCGACGCGCCCGCGGGGGCCCGGGTCGTGCTCCTGGACGCGCTGCGGGACCCCGACGGCCTGAACCTGGTGCGTCCCGTGGTCGTCGAGCGGGGCCTCCGGGTCTTCGTGTGGCTCTACCCGGGCGAGCTGGGGCAGCTCCGGCGGCGGGCCCCGGACTTCGTCGACTGGATGCAGCGCTCCGTCGACATCCCGGTCTTCCTGCCCGACTTCGTGCGCGAGGAGGCACAGGCCGGGGCCTGGGTCAGCCGCCCGATGGCCTGGGACGAGGCGGCGGCGGCCCTGGAGGCGCGGGGCGTGGCGGACCCCCGGGTGGAGGCCGGGCGGCGCGGCCTGCGGAGCACGAACATCCGGGGCGAGGATCTGGTCCCGCTGGGCAACCTGGACAACGTGCTCCAGGCCGTCCTGACCGCCGCGGTCCCCCCGGGCGGAGGGGTCCAGCCCCGGTGGTCCCTCGCGGACCTCCCCGCCGCCGACCGGGAGGCCCTCGCCCGGAGTGCCCAGGCCACGCCACCGGACCGTGTCCCCCGAGCAGGCGAGTGGCTCCCCTCCGATGAGGATCCGCCGCCCGGCTACCTGCCCCCGGTCGCCGCGCACGACGTGGTGGCCCGCTCCCCGGTGGTGGTCGTGGGACCGCCGGGGGCCGGCAAGTCCGCCCTCCTGGACCACCTCCAGCGGTCCATCCCGGCCGGCCCGACCCTGCGCGCGTGGACCAGCCAGGCGCCGGACGCGACCGTCGATGCCGTGATGGCGTGGATCACCCAGGCGGTCGCGGACTGGCGGGTCGATCAGGCGGAGCCCGAGGAGCTGGACCCGGCCGACCCCGACGAGCCTCCCGACGAGCTCGCCGAGGCCGCCTGGTGGACCCATCAGGGAAGGCTCGCCGGCCTGCCGACCCTGCTCCTCCTCGACGAGGTCCCCGCCGTGGACGACCCCGCGGCCCTCGCCCGTCGCCTCCGCCCCTTCGGGCCCGTGGTGCTGGCCATCCAGGGGCGGGACACCCTCCGGGTCCTGGACGACGAAGAGGGGTGGTCCGACGCCTTCCACCGCGTGGCCCTCCGGGATGCCCCCGTGGTCTCGGCGCGCCCGCCCCACGGCCCCCACCCGCCTGGCATCGCCCGGATGCGCGCCCTCCTCGATGCCCGGAGGGGCGACGACCCCACCCTCCCCGAGGCCGCCATCGGGCCCCTCTGCGTGGCCTCGGGGGGCCGCCCGCGGGAGCTCATCGCCCTCCGCCAGGCCTGCCTGGCCGCCGGCGTCGCGGATCCCAGGAACGACCTGCACGAGCGGCTGGACCGGGTCCTCGAGCGCGCCCGCACCCGGCGCACCTCCGACCTGACCACCGCCGATGTGGAGGCCCTCCGGGCACTGCTCCAGCGGGAGGGCGCACGCCCTCCCCGGGAGGACCCGCTGCGGGCCGTCGTAGACCACCTGGAGCTGACCGGGGATGTACGCCGGTTCGTCTACGCCGACGGCGAGACCCGCTGGCTCCCCCACCCCGTGCTGCTGCCCTGGCTGGAGAGGCGGGGATGAGGGGGCGGTCGCCACCGGGCCACGTCACCCGCCCTCGCGGGCGTCCTCGTCATCGCTGGGCAGCCACCACTCGGAGAGGTCGAGCTCGGCGTCGTCGAAGGGCGGCAGGCGGGCCAGGATGTCGCCGCCGCCGGCCTGGACACGCATCCAGCCCTCGTCGGTGTGACGGTAGACCTCGACGAGCCGGGCGGCGGGGTCGAGCAGCCACATCCACGACACCCCGAGCCGGTGGTAGGCCTCGGCCTTGAGGTGGCGGTCGCGGCGGACGTTGCGGGCACCGGGGGAGAGGACCTCGCACACCCAGTCCGGCACGACCTCGATGGCGGGGGCGTCCGGGGGGGCGTCCATGCGCGAGCGGCGCCACCCGGCCAGGTCCGGCACCAGGACCAGCGAGCGGGGGTCGGGGGCGCCCAGGTGCAGCTCGGGCTCGTAGAGGATCACCCAGCCACCCGGGCGACCGCTCCCCGCCCGCCGTCGGCCGAAGGTCATCAGCACCTCGGCGCCGGCCTGGGACGCGGCATGGCCGTGCGGGCCTCCGGGCCGAGGCGTCAGGTGCAGCTCACCATCGATGATCTCGGCGGTGTAGCCCTCGGGGGCGTCGAGGACGTCCTGGTAGGTCGCTCTGCCACGGGCGGGCTCGGCCATGGTGCCTCCGTGGGAGGATCCTAGCGGCTCCGGTGCCGGGCCGGCGATCCGCGCGAGGGTCGTGGGTCCTCCGGGCCCTCGGCGGGGACAGGATGGGCATCGCGGCGCTCCGGCCCTCCGGGCCCTCGCTCCATCCGGCTCCGCTCGCCTCCACCCCCTCCGCGGCGCTCAACGCCGCGGGGGAAGGCGGTCCATCCCCGTCAGCGCGGGGGAGCCTGGCAGAGCCCGCCCACGGTGTACTACGGCGCGGGTCCATCCCCGTCAGCGCGGGGGAGCCTTCCCGGCACCGCAGCGGTACGAATAATGGACGGGTCCATCCCCGTCAGCGCGGGGGAGCCAGGATCGCGCCGGTGAGGTCGGCCC
>CAZPJM010000026.1:0-30244 GCA_964586865.1 uncultured Enterobacteriaceae bacterium | reverse complement strand
CGGCCCGCCTCGTCGATTCCCAGGACGGTCACGAGGCCTCCGGGTCGTCATCCCCGCCGAGGAGTCCCAGGGCCTCCGACCGGGCCTCGCGGAGGGCCTGGTTCTTCGTCTCCGGGAGGGCGTGGATGAGCCGCCGCGCCTGGTCCTCGTAGCCGACCTGCACGGCGCCCCGGGCCAGGGCCCGTACCCCGGCGGCCTGGACGGTCGGCTCCGTGTCGACCGCCATGCCCTCGAGGTTCCGGTAGAGGGTGGGGGTGCAGTGCGCACCCAGGGCCTGGGCGACCGCCGCCCGGACGCGGGGCTCGGGGTCGCCCACCAGACGGCGCAGGGCGCTGGTCCAGCGAGGGTTGTCGAGGGAGGCCGCGGCCAGCGCGGCGCCCTCGCACAGATCGGGGTGCTCGCCGGGCTTGCGGGTGCGGAAGGCGTGGGAGAGGTCCCGCTCGGGCGCCTCGCGCAGCCTGGCCACCAGGGCGTCTCGCCGGTCGGGATGGACGGCGATGGCCCGGAAGACCTCCAGCACGGTGGCGTCGGCGGGGAGACCGGTACCGTCCTCGGCCGGCGGCCGGGTCTCCTCGGGCGGGGCCGATCCCCCCGCGGCCTGGGTGGCGGCCTCGCGGGCTGGCGCGGGCTCGGCACCGGCGTCCCCCGGCTCCACATCGGCCCCCGCGGCCTGGGATGGACCGGTGGGGGGGGCATCGGGCGGCGGGGGTCCGGTGTCGGGCAGGGACCTGGGCGTACGGCGGGCCCGGGCGGCCTCGTCCTCCAGCGCCCCCGCCACCTCGCCGGCCCAGACGCCGCCCAGCTCGGGTGGAGGGGCGTCGGTGCGGCCCTCGAGGGTGTCGATGGCCCAGCGCGCCGCGCCGCGGACGCCCTGGTCCTCGTCGTCCAGGAGCGGGCGCAGCGAGGGGATGACCGATGGACCTGCGAAACGGCCCAGGAACACCAGCGCCTGATGACGCACCACCCCGTGACGGGCCGAGACCAGCCCGCGGATCCGGCTGGTCGCGGCGCGGTCCCCGATCCGCTCGAGCTGCCGTACCGCGTCGACCGCCACGCCAGGGTCGGGGTCCGCTGCGAGATCGCGCAGGACCGGGGCGCCGTCCTCCCCGGCGTCCCGGGCCAGGGAGAGGAGCCGCCGCCGCACCGCCAGCGAGGGGTCCTGTGTGTAGGCGCGCGCGGTTCGGAAGGCCTCGTCGGTGCCCAGGCTCCGGACCACCCGCAGGCTCTCGAGCCGACGCGTCTCATCGGGATGATCGGCCTGGTTGCGGACCCGTACCAGGATCATCTTGAGCACGTGCGGGTTCGTGGGCGGCGGGCCGCCGTCGACCAGCGCCTGCCAGGCTTCGTCGTGGGTGGACATGGGGGCTCCGGGGCTGCCGCGAGCCTACCCGAGTGCTCCGCGCTGTGAAGGGGCCTCGCCGGGCGGCCGGGCCCGAGCGGCCCGACGGGGTCCCGGTGCACCGCGTCGTGGCGTGCAGCGCAGCGTGGCAGACGGCCGTTCCCGGGGGTCCGGGCCGTGGCCTGGGCGACGAGGATGCGGGGTCGGCTACGGGCCCGGTGAAGCCGGACCGATAGGGGGGTGGACGGCTGTGGACGCCCCCCAGCCAACCGCCTAAGGGGGGGCCTTCGATCCAATCGAAGCAGCGAGGGACCATGTCCAACCACGTGATCAGGCGGGGCCTCGACATCCCCATCGCGGGGGCCGCATCCGGTGATCCGGAGCCCCTGCCGATGCCCGCCTCCGTGTCCATCGACCCTCGGGAGTTCCGCGGCATCGTCCCGCGACTCGCCGCCCGGCCCGGCGATCGCGTGGCCCAGGGCGAGCCGCTGTTCTACGACAAGTCCCGGCCGGACATGAAGTACCTGGCCCCGCTCGCCGGGACCGTCCGCGAGGTCAAGCGCGGTCATCGCCGCGTCATCACCGACATCATCGTCGAGGTGGACGCCCACTCCACCGACGCCGCCAGCTTCCCCACGGTGGCGGCCTCCGACATCGGGTCCCTCGACCGGGACGACGTGAAGGCCCGGCTCCAGGCGGGCGGTCTGTGGTGGAGCCTGCGCCAGCGGCCGCTCAGCCGGGTGGCCGACCCCGCGCAGGTCCCCCAGTCCATCCTGGTGTGCGCCACCGAGTCCGGCCCCCTCCAGCCCGGGCCCGACACGCTGCTGGCCCACGACGCCAAGGACCACGTCCAGGCCGGCATCGACGCCCTGTCCCGCCTCACCGACGGCAAGGTCTTCCTGGCGACCATGGCCGGGGCCTCCCACCCCGCGCTGGCCGGCCTCACCGGGGTCGAGGTCCACACCTTCAAGGGACCCCACCCCGCGGGCGACCCCTCCGTCCAGGTCAACCACATCGACCCGCCCCGCGCCGAGAGCGTGGTCTGGTTCATCCACGCCTGGGAGGTCGCCCGGATCGGTCGCCTCCTCCTCGAGGGCCGCTACCCGGCCGACAAGGTCTACGCCGCCGTGGGTGTCGGGGTCGACAAGCCGCGGAACGTCCGCACCGTCGTCGGCGCGCCCCTGGCCGACATCGCCGGCGCCGTCAAGGACGGCCCCATGCGCTGGATCCGTGGCTCCGTGCTCACCGGCGACGCCGCCAGCGCCGAGTCCTACGGTGGCTGGTACACCTCGGCGGTCCACCTGCTCCCCGACGAGGTCCCCCGGCGGCTGCTGGGCTGGATGGCCCCCAGCTTCGGGCAGTACAGCGTGCATCGCGCCTTCCTGGCCGGCTGGGTCGGCGCGCGGGCCAAGGACCTGCGCCCCGGCCTGTACGGCGGCTACCGCGGCCTGGTTCCGGTCGGTCAGTACCGCAGGGTCGTGGCCACCCCCGACATCCAGCCCGAGTTCCTGATGAAGGCCCTCTCTGCCGGGGACCTCGAGGAGTCCATCAACCTGGGCCTCCTCGACCTCTCCGAGGAGGAGGCCGCCCTGTGCACGTACGTGTGCCCCTCCAAGATCGAGTACGACGTCCTGCTCCGCAAGGGGCTCGAGATGTACGAGAAGGAGACCTGAGATGAAGGTGCTCGAGAACGTCTTCGACCGGCTTCGGCCCCAGTTCGAGGGGGACGGTCCGCTGTCCCTCGCCTGGCCCATGTTCGAAGGCGCGGAATCCTTCTTCCTCACCCCCGGGACCAAGACCCGGGCCGGCGCCCACGTCCGCGACCCCATGGACCTGAAGCGGCTCATGATCTTCGTGGACTTCGCGCTGGTCCCCTGCGTGCTGATGGCCTGCTGGAACACGGGGTACCACGCCTACTACTACGAGGGCCTCACCGGGGCGGCCGGCGGCCTCCTCGGCGAGGTGGGCCACCTGGACTACATCCTCCGGGGCGCCTGGCACTTCTTCCCGGTCTACGCCGTCACCCTGATGGCCGGCGGTGCCTGGGAGCTGCTGTTCTGCATCGTCCGGAAGCACGAGATCAACGAGGGCTTCCTGGTCTCGAGCCTCCTCTTCCCGCTGACGCTGCCACCCACCATCCCCCTCTGGATGGTCGCCATGGGCATCTCCTTCGGGATCGTCATCGGCAAGGAGGTCTTCGGCGGCGTCGGCATGAACATCCTCAACCCGGCGCTCACCGCGCGGGCCTTCGTCTTCTTCACCTACCCGGCCTACATCTCCGGCGCGCAGAACGCCGAGGGCCTCGGGGTGTGGGATGTTGCCTCGGCCTGGTCGCCCCTCGGCTGGTTCGCGGCCGCGGGCGGCGGCGGCGTCGAGGCGACCGCCCTGCAGAACCCGGCCGCCGTCGACGGCTACACCGGCGCCACGCCCCTCCTCTCGGTGGCCAACGCCGCGCCCGGCACCGACGCCATCGACGCCCTCGCCAGCCAGGGGTGGGACTGGTCCGATCTCTTCTTCGGCTTCATCCCGGGCTCCATGGGCGAGACCAGCGCGCTCGCCGTTCTCATCGGCGCTGGCTTCCTCATCGCCACCGGCATCGCCTCCTGGCGGATCATGGCGGGCGGTGTGGTGGGCCTGGTGGCCATGTCCGCGGTCTTCTGGCTCGTGGCCACCCAGACCGCCATGGGGGCGGAGCTCAACCCGCTGTTCTCCCTGCCGCCCTGGTACCACCTGGTCATCGGCAGCTTCGCCTTCGGGATCGTCTTCATGGCGACGGACCCCGTCTCCTCGGCCATCACCCCCACCGGTCAGCTCCTCTACGGCCTGCTCATCGGGGTCCTCGTGGTGCTCATCCGGGTGGTCAACCCGGCCTACCCCGAGGGCGTGATGCTCGCGATCCTCTTCATGAACGTCTTCGCCCCGCTCATCGACTGGTTCGTGGTCAAGCGCTCGGTCTCCCGTCGCTCGGCCCGCCTGGCCACCGCCTAGGAGGACGTCCTCATGGCCATGTCCACCGGCTACATCATCGGCTTTGCCTCTGCCATCTGCGTCGTGTGCGCTGTCGGCGTCGCCGGCGCGTCCATGGGCCTGCGCAGCTTCCAGGAGGCCAACGAGACCAAGGCCTTCCAGCAGAAGGTGCTGGCGGCGGTCGACCTGCCGGCCAAGGGGCCCGACGGGCGCCGTCCCGCCCTCGACATCGAACAGACGGCCGACCTCTTCGCCCAGCGCCTCGAGCTGGTGCTCGTCGACCAGCAGGGCAACGAGGTCATGCCCGACGCCACCGACGAAGAGAAGCTGGCCCGCGTGGCCGAGGCCCGCGCCGCCGTGAAGGGGACGGCCAAGGCCCCCGAGGTCGTGCCCCTCTACAAGCGCATGGGCGAGGACGGCCAGACGGTCGAGGCCTACGCCCTCGAGATGAAGGGCAAGGGCCTGTGGGGACCCATCTCCGGCTACCTGGCCCTCAAGCCCGACGGCAAGACGGTGCTGAACGTGGCCTTCGACGCCCCCAAGGAGACCCCGGGGCTCGGCGCGGAGATCATGAACCCGCCCTTCAAGGAGCAGTGGGCCGAGAAGTCCATCGCCGACGCCGGCGGTGAGCTCAAGCCCATCTCCGTCGTGAAGGGCTCGGCCGAGCTCGCCTGCAAGGGCGAGACCGAGCACTGCGTAGACGGCGTCTCCGGCGCCACCATCACCTGCCGTGGCGTGGACGACATGGTCGAAGAGGCCGTCGTCCGCGACTACGCTCCGTACCTCAAGAAGATCCAGACCGGCGCCTGAGGAGGACCGATGAGTTCCCCCGCCACCGAGATCCAGGCCGAGCGCGAGCCGATCATCTCCTTCGGCAAGAAGGAGCGGACCGCGGTCGTCGACCCGCTCTCCGACAACAACCCCATCACGGTCCAGGTGCTCGGCATCTGCTCGGCGCTGGCGGTCACCACCCAGTTCAACCTGGCGTTGACCATGACCGCCGCCGTCATCGCCGTGCTCGCCACTTCGAACGTGGTGATCTCGCTGCTGCGGAACTTCATCCCGCCCAGCATCCGCATCATCGTGCAGCTCTCGGTCATCGCCTCGCTGGTCATCATCGTCGACCAGGTCCTCAAGGCCTTCGTCTACGACATCGCGGTGCAGCTCTCGGTGTTCGTCGGCCTGATCATCACGAACTGCATCATCATGGGTCGCGCCGAGGCCTTCGCCATGGCCAACAAGCCCTGGCCCTCCTTCCTGGATGGCCTGGGCAACGGCCTCGGCTACGGCGCCATCCTCTGCATCGTCGCCTTCTTCCGTGAGATCCTCGGCGCAGGCAGCCTGTTCGGCTTCGAGCTCGTCCCGGCCATCGCCTACGAGTACGGCTACGTCGACATGGGCCTCATGGTCATCGCGCCCGGCGCCTTCATCATCCTCGGCCTCATCATCTGGGCCCAGCGTACCTGGTCCGGCTACGTCGAAGCCTGATCGTTCCGACCATCACGGTCGGGCCGGTCCGGTCCGACGGGGAGACCCACCATGGAAATCGTCGAGTCCTACCTGAGCCTGATCGCCAAGTCGATGTTCGTCGAGAACATCCTCTTGGCGTACTTCCTGGGCATGTGCTCCTTCCTCGCGGTCTCGAAGAAGGTCGAGACGGCGCTGGGTCTGGGGGCGGCGGTCATCTTCGTGCTGACCATCACGACCCCGGCGAACTGGGCCATCAACCACTTCCTGCTGCGCGAGGGGGCCCTCGGCTTCATCCCGGGCCTCGAGGGCGTGGACCTGACCTTCCTGACGTTCATCACCTTCATCGCGGTCATCGCCGCCATGGTGCAGCTCGTCGAGATGGTCATCGACCGCTTCAGCCCCACCCTCTACAACGCCCTGGGCATCTTCCTCCCGCTCATCGCCGTGAACTGCGCCATCCTGGGCTCCTCCCTGTTCATGGTCGAGCGGGAGTACTCCTTCGGCGAGTCGGTGGTCTTCGGCTTCGGCTCCGGCATGGGCTGGGCCCTCGCCATCGTGGCCATGGCCGCCATCCGCACCCGCCTCAAGTACAGCCACATCCCCGCCGGCCTGAAGGGCCTGGGCATGACCATGCTCATGACGGGGCTGATGGCCATCGCCTTCCTGTCGTTCGCCGGCATCCAGCTCTGACCCGGAGTCCCTCGTGGATATCGCACTGACCGTTGGCGCCGCCCTCGCCGTGTTCGGCGGCGTCATCCTGTTCCTGGTGATGCTGCTGATGGTGGCGCGTCGGCAGCTCGTCCCGCAGGGGGCGGTGAAGATCACCATCAACAACGACCCGGACAAGGCCATCGAGGTCCAGCCGGGCCAGACGCTGCTGTCCGCCCTCGCGGCCGAGCGGATCTTCATCCCGTCGGCCTGTGGTGGCGGCGGCACCTGCGCCATGTGCAAGTGCCAGGTGCTCGACGGTGCCGGCGAGATCCTGCCGACCGAGACGGGCCACATCAACCTGGCCGAGCGCAAGGAGAACTGGCGGCTGGCCTGCCAGATCAAGGTCAAGCAGGACATGAAGATTGCCGTCCCCGAGGAGATTTTCGGCATCAAGAAGTGGGAGTGCGAGGTCGTCTCCAACCACAACGTGGCGACCTTCATCAAGGAGTTCGTCGTCCGGCTCCCCGAGGGCGAGGTCCTCGACTTCGAGCCCGGCGGCTACATCCAGATCGACGTTCCCAAGTACCGCGCCAAGTTCACCGAGTTCGAGATCGAGGACGAGTACCGCGAGGACTGGGACAAGTTCAAGCTCTGGGACCTGGTGGGCGCCAACAACGAGGAGGGCGTGTTCCGCGCCTACTCGATGGCCAACCACCCGGCCGAGGGCAACATCATCATGCTCAACATCCGCATCGCCACGCCCCCGCGTGGGATGGATGTACCCCCGGGCCTCTGCTCGTCCTACATCTTCAGCCGGAAGCCCGGCGACAAGGTGACCATCTCGGGTCCCTACGGCGAGTTCCACATCCAGGAGACCGAGCGGGAGATGGTCTACATCGGCGGTGGTGCCGGCATGGCGCCCCTGCGCTCGCACCTCTTCCACCTCTTCCACACCCTGAAGACCGATCGGACCGTCTCCTACTGGTACGGGGCCCGCTCCCTGCGCGAGATGTTCTACTGGGAGGAGTTCACGGACATCGAGGAGAACTTCCCCAACTTCGAGTTCCACCTCGCCCTGTCCAACGCCCTGCCCGAGGACAACTGGGAGGGGCCGACGGGCTTCATCCACTCGGTCCTCTACGACATGTACCTGGGTGAGCACGAGGCCCCCGAGGATCTCGAGTACTACATCTGTGGTCCGCCCCTCATGCTGGCGGCCGTGACCAAGATGCTCGACGACCTGGGCGTCCCGCCCGAGATGATCCGCTTCGACGACTTCGGCGGCTGATCCGCCCGGCCCGTCCACGAGGCCCGCCAGCGTCCGGCTGGTGGGCCTCTCGTCCATGAAGCCCTCGTCGTCGGCCCACGGGACCGCGCGAGGGCCGTCGGACGCCTGGAGTCCGCCATGCGTGCCCTCGTCCTGTCCGTCGTGCTCCTCGGCTGTCGACCGACGCCCCCGGCCGCCCCCGAGCCGCCCGCGCCCGAGCCGGTCGTCGTCGACCTGCGGGGCGAGGCCCTGGGCACCACCTGGCACGTCCGCTGGGCCCAGCCGGGGGAGGGTCCCGACCGCACCGCCGAGGTGCAGCGCGTCACCGAGGCGGTCCTGGCCGAGGTGGACCTCCACATGAGCACCTGGCGGGACGACAGCGAGCTCTCCCGGGCTCGGCAGGCCGACGGCCCGGTGGCGGTCTCCCGGGACACGGCCCTGGTGGTGGATGCCGCGCTCGATCTGGCCCGCATGACGGGCGGGGCCTTCGACCCCACGGTCCAGCCCCTCATGGAGCTGTGGGGCTTCCATGGCGAGCGGCGCGAGGCGCTGCCCACCGACGCCGAGATCGCGGCGGTGCGGGAGCGGGTGGGTCATGACCGGGTGCGCCTCATGGACGGCCCCGAGGGGCCGACCCTCGACGTCCAGGGGACCGCGCTGGATCTCTCCGCCATCGCCAAGGGCCACGCCGTCGATCGGGTGCACCACGCGGTCTCGGAGCTGGGGATCGGGCGTGTCTTCGTCGAGGTCGGGGGCGAGGTCCGGGCCTCGGGCCCCGGCGTCACGGCCCCGGCCTGGCGGGTGGGCGTGGATCGGCCCGTCCCGGGGGCCGCCCCCGGCCAGGACCTGGCGCTGGTGGCCCGGGTCGTGAACGGGGCGGTGGCCACCTCGGGCAACTACCGCAACCGCTACGAGGTGGACGGGCAGGTGCTCGTCCACACCATGGACCCGCGGGTGGGCCGCCCGGTGACCACCCCGGTGGCCTCGGCCACGGTGCTGGCGCCCGATGCGCGCACCGCCGACGGGCTGGCCACCGCCCTGATGGTGCTCGCTCCCGACGAGGGGCTGGCCCTGGTGGACGCCCTGCCCCACGTCGAGGCCGCGCTGCTGCTCCTCGACGGGGAGGGGCTCCAGCTTCGCACCAGCGCCGGCGCGGCCGGGCGGATCCGCGTGGTCGGCGAGGGCATCCGGGCATTCGGTCCGGCATCCCCCGATCCGAGCCCCTGACGCAGCGGCCTGCTGCGGTTAAGTTCCCATTAGGAGGATCCTCATGGAGATCGTACTCACTCTCGTGCTGTTCGCCCTGGCGATGGGCGGGATGGCCCTCGGTGTGATCTTCTCCAACCGGGCCCTTCGCGGCTCCTGCGGCGGCGAGTCCGTGCGCAACGGCCAGGGCGAGGTCATCTCCTGCGGGGCCTGCCCCAAGAAGGAGAGCGAGGTCTGCCCCACCGACGAGCCCCTGGTGGCCCTGGCCCAGATCGGCCATCCCAACCCTCGTCATCGGCACTGATCCCCCCACCTCCGGCCGGCGGCCTGCCGGGGCCGGCCCGGCGGTGGGCACGGGCCCCCAAGCATCGCGCCGGGTCACCGATGGGACGAGGGCGCGGAAAAGACCTTGAGGGTCGGCGCGCCATCGGCCATCTAGAGCGTAGGCGGGGTTTTCGGCGGCCTGGCCCGGACCGGCGGCCCTCCCCAGCTCCCGCCTTGCCATCTGCCTGCCCGATTCGCTACGTTTCCGTCCCCTTGCATCCTCCGTGGGAGGTCTCATGACCCGCCTCGCCCTGCTCGCCCTCCTCGTGCCCGCGGGGCTGGTCGCCTGCGACGACGCCGGCGAAGGCGGCCTCCCCGATGACGACCCCACCGATCGCGCGGCACCCCGCTACCAGCTCTCCCCGACCCTGGCGGGTCAGGGGCAGAGCCTCGTGGTCGCGCTGCGCTCCGACCAGTCCCGCTTCGTGTTCGGCGAGACCTCCCTGGACCTGGGGCAGGGCATCACCATCACCCAGGTGACGGTCGAGGACGGCTACACCGCCTTTGCCGACATCGTGGTCGACCCCGACGCGGATCTGGGCCCCCGGGACGCCACCATCCTGGTGCAGGACCGCGAGATCCCGCTCCCCGGGGCCTTCCAGGTCCGGGCCGAGTCCATCCGGGTGGTCGAGCCCGACAACGGCAAGATGGGCGAGGTCCTGGACGTGGCCATCCAGGGCAACGGCACCGCCTGGGAGCGCAACGTCTCCTGGGGCGGCTTCGGCAAGGGCATCGACGTGCTCGAGTTCGAGGTCCTCTCCCCGACCCTGGCGACCGCCAGCATCTCCATCCGCCCCGACGCCCGGCCCGGCCCGCGCGACGTGACCGTCGAGTCCGGGAGCGACGTGGTGGCGCTCCACGACGGCTTCACCGTCGACCGTGCGGTCATCGCCTGCGAGTTCGAGCCCGGGACCGGCTACCAGGGCGAGACCATCGAGTTCACCATCTCCTGCCTCGACACCAACTGGAGCCCCGGCACGCGGGTCGAGTTCTGGGACGACGGCGGCGAGAACCCGGACATCCAGATCCGCGAGCTCCAGTTCATCGACGGCGAGAACATGTTCGGCCGCATGCGCCTGTCGAACGCCGCCACCCTCGGCCTGCGCGACGTCTACATCACGAACGGCGACGAGGCCGTCCTCCTGCCCGAGGTCTTCGAGGTCCTGGACAGCCCGCCCAGCCTCGAGAACGTGGGCATCAGCCTGGGCTTCGACGTGGCCCGCCAGATCGACAATGCCGACGGCGAGCTCCTCGAGCAGGTCACCGCCTTCGCCGCCTTCGTCATCCCGCTGGATCCGCCCTGCGGCGCCCCGCCGCCCCCGGGCTCGGGCCCCATGCCCTACGACATCAACGGTGTCTTCCCGGTGCCGCCGCCCGCCGAGCCCCAGGACTGCCCCGCCCCCGAGACGGTGAGCGCCGGCGACTTCGTGTGGTTCGAGAGCCCCGAGAACATCGTCACGCTCGAGAAGGACGTCATCCAGTCCACCGGGCAGATCGTCTACCGGGGTCGCGACCTCACCCTCGCGGACTACCGCTTCAACCAGATGTACGACCTCCACACGCAGGGCGACCCCGAGGGCATTCCCGAGGTCATCCTCCCCGAGGTCCAGCCCACCGTCCCGGCCGACTACTACATCACCTCGCCGGACCTGTGGGGCGACTTCACCCACGATCGCAACCAGCCGTTCGAGTACACCTGGACCCCGGCCATGACGTACCCGGACGCCATCTTCAGCACCCAGATCAGCGGGACGCTGGTGGCCACGGGCGACGGCGGGTTCGCGGGCAGCGTGCCCTGGGACGACGGCGAGCACACCTACACGCCCGGCGAGCTCACCCAGCTCGAGCCGAGCCCGGTCACCTTCTCGGCCAGCAGCTTCATCGAGGGGCCGTACTTCGGGTTCCCGTTCTCGACCATCCAGAACAACCAGTCCAGCTCGAGCCTCTCGACCTCGGCCAGCCTCGTCCTCGAGTAGCCCGCAGGCCCCCAGGAGACGCATGACCCATCCCCGGACCATCACGGTGCTGGCCCTCACGGCTGGCCTGTGCGGCGCCTGCAACAACGAGCGCGGCTTCTCCTTCCGGGACGTCGACAGCGTGGCCGTCACCATCGGCGACTTCGACAACGTCCAGGAGCCCTTCAACCGCATGGTGGTGGACACCACCCGCTACGACGGCATCATCTCCACGGCCACGTGGGTCGAGGACGAGGAGGACTTCCAGGCCCCCACCCTCGACGTGGAGACCCTCTTCCTCTCCGAGCGGAACCAGGAGCTGCGCTCCCACGGCGTGGTCTTCGTGGCCTCGGGGACGCGCGGCTTCGGAGAGCGGGAGTACAACAGCCTCCAGCCCGACGACGGCATCGTCAGCAGCGAGATCGCCCAGGAGAACGCCGAGGGCTTCGTGCGGCAGGGCGGGGTGCTCTGGCTGACGGACTGGTCCTACGACCTCATCCCGCGCACCTTCCCCGACCAGATCGACTTCCTCGGCGATGAATCCCAGCTGGATGCCGCCCAGCGCGGCGACATCGGTCGGATCACCGCCCGGGTGGTCGACGAGGATCTGGCCGCTGCCCTCGAGACCGATCAGCTCTCCTTGGAGTACAACTTCAGCAACTGGGCCGTCATCGAGAGCGTGGCCGACGACAGTGACGTCCGGGTCTGGCTCCGCGGCGACGTGACCTACCGGGATGGCAGCGGCGAGGGCACCCGCAACCTCACCGACGTGCCGCTGCTGGTCTCGGTCCGCACCGGCGGCGAGGGCCGGGGCGAGCTCGTCTACAGCACCTTCCACCTCGATGCCCAGAACGGCGCGGTCATCGACACCATGCTCCAGACCATCGTCGGCGACTTCGACCTCGAGAGCACCGCCTCCACCCCGGGAGCCCAGTGATGCATCGGATCCTGCTCCCCGTGCTCCTGCTGGCGGCCGGCTGCACCGAGAACACCTTCACGCAGCTGACCACGGTGGACTACTTCCAGCAGAACCGCCGGAACCAGCTCGACATGCTGGTGGTCATCGACAACTCCTGCTCCATGGCCGAGGAGCAGGGCAACCTGGCGGCCAACTTCGATCAGCTCATCGACACCTTCGCCACGGCCGAGGTGGACTGGCGGATCGGAGTCACCACCACCGACGTGGAGGCCGAGCGCTTCCGTGGCCTGCTCATCTCGGGCGATGACGAGATCATCCTCCGCGATCCCGAGGGCCGCATCGTGGACGAGGTCCGCTACGACCGGACCTGGCCCTTCGAGGATGGCGTCGCCCTGCAGCTCGACCGCGACTTCACCCGACCCACCAGCAACCTGAACCTGGACAACTGGTGCCCGGCGCCCGACACCTTCGGCGATCAGGGCGAGCGGGGCTCGCCAGGGGCCTGGAACCCGGGCTGTGACGGCGCCGCCATCGCGCCCCCCACCCCCCAGGAGCCCGACGCGGGTCCGCGCACCCCGCGGCTCGGCGACGTGGTGATCACCGAGATCATGGCGGCCTCGGCCGGTCGCGACAGCCAGTGCGAGTGGTTCGAGGTCGTCAACCGCAGCGACGACACCCTCGATCTGTCGGGCGTCGCCGTCGAGGACCAGGGCAACAACCGCGCCCTCATCGGCGAGGGGACCCTGCTCGCTCCCCAGGCCGTCCTGGTGGTGGGCCGCAGCGCCGATTCCGAGGTCAACTGCGGCGTGCCGGTCGACGTGGCCTTCCCCGAGGGCTTCGCGCTGCAGGACCACATCCCGGTCCTCACCCCCGACACCGAGGACGCCGACGAGCGCTTCGCCGAGATGATCGCCCAGGGCACGCAGGGAACCGGCATCGAGCACGGCCTCGAGGCGGCCCGTCTGGTCTTCGAGGAGCCCTACTACACCGACCAGAACAGGGAGTGGCTCCGCGAGGACGCGGCCCTGGCCATCCTGGTGGTCTCCGACGAGGACGACATCTCTCCCCGCTCCGTGGACGAGTACGAGCGCGCCTACCGGGAGCTCAAGGGCGACCGGGCGTTCCGCCAGGACGGCTGGTTCACCCTCAACGCCATCGTGGGGACCGAGCCCACCGACTCGGTCAACGATGTCTCCTGCATCTCCGACGACGGCGTCGCCTACTACGCGGCCCGCTACATCGACCTGGCGGCCCGCACCGGCGGGCTCGTCGAGTCCATCTGCGAGGAGGACTACTCCACCATCGTCCAGAACCTGGGCCTGTCGGTGTCGGGCCTCGAGGTCCGCTTCGGCCTCTCCGAGGTTCCGGTGCTCGAGAGCCTCGAGGTCAGCCTCTACGAGGATCGCAGCGAGGACTCGTGGATCCGGGACCTGGTGCTGGGCGAGGACTTCGAGTACGTCGAGGAGGACAACGCCCTGCTCTTCGACCAGGATCAGGTGCCGCCTCCGCAGACCTTCGTGGTGGCCGAGTACCGGCCTGTGGCCGGTGCCGGGCGCAACCAGGACACGGACACCACCGATGAGGAGTCGGAATGATCCGCTGGATGGCCGTGCTGCTGGTGTTGCCCCTGTGGCTGCTCGCCGGCTGCCAGGAGACCGTCGCGGTCCAGTGCGACGAGGAGACGCCCTGCCAGGGCTTCGGCGAGGTCTGCCAAGAGGGTCAGTGCGTCGTCGGGAGCTGCACCTCGAACCTGGACTGCCCCATGGAGCAGACCTGCAACGGCCGGACCTGCCGGCCCGGGTGTGACAGCTCCAACGACTGCTACCCGGGTGACGTCTGCAACCTGGCCGAGGGCATGTGCGAGCCCGAGGGCTGCCGCGACACCCACCTGGACTGCGGGTACAAGGAGTTCTGCAACACCGCCACGGGCGAGTGCTACGAGGCCGGCGGTCCATACTGCCGTCCCTGCTCGAGCCGGAACGTGATCGAGGACTGCAACGGCGGCGACGCCGCGGGCACCAACCAGTGCTGGAACAACTACTGCACCGTGGACTGCAGCAACGGGCGCGAGTGCCCCTCGGGCTTCCAGTGCTTCCCGTTCCAGAACGCCCAGGGCGAGGTCGTCACCTTCCAGTGCCTGACCTACTGCTGGCTCTACGAGGAGCAGGCCGCGGTGGGCGAGCCGGTGCCGGCGCCGCCCCTGCGGCCGCTCCCCCTCGACCCGGTCCACCCCCAGAGCCTGCTGCCCCGCCCCGGAGACACCCCATGAGCCTGCGCGCCCTGGGCCTGCTGGTCGCTGGGTCCTTCCTGGTGGCCTGCCCCTCGGACCCCGTCGACACCGACACGGACATCCCCGACCCCCCGCAGGGCCCGGAGCTGTCCTTCACGCCCCCCGACGGGCCCCTGTCCGCGGCCCAGCCCTTCACGGTCGAGGTCACCGCGGAGGATCCCGACGGCGTCGACTCGGTGACCACCTACTTCCGCACCGAGGGTGCCCGGACCTGGCGCACCGCCCCGGAGATGACCGAGACCGATGGCGTGTGGAGCCTGGAGCTCTCGGCCGATGCCATCGAGGCCCCCGGCCTGGAGCTCTACTTCAAGGGGGACGACGAGCTCGGGAGCGTGACCTTCCTGCCGGTGGACGGCACCCGCAGCCCGTTCGTCCTCCCGGTGCAGGAGCAGGGCCTCCCGCTGCCCTACACCCAGGACTTCGAGGACGTCCCCAACGACCTGCTGCGCGAGATCGGCTGGTCGAGCAAGCCGCAGGCCTTCGCGGGCTACGAGTTCCAGGTCACCGACACCGAGGCGGCCTCGGGCAGCCGCAGCCTCCGGCACCGCCGCGCCCCTGGCGACATCACGGGCGACATCGACAACTGGCTCATCACGCCCCCCCTCGACCTGTCGAGCCTGGGGGGGGCCGCCCAGGTGGGCTGGATGGAGCGGGTCATCGGCGGGGATGCCGCCCAGCACAGCCTGTGGATCTCCACCGGCAGCCCCGACCCCGCCGACGGCGAGTTCGTCGAGATCACCGCCCTCTCGGTCCCCGACGAGGACGGCGTGTGGAACCGCTCCCAGGTCGTGGACCTGAGCGACTGGTCCACCGCCACCGCCGCATACGTGGCCTGGCGCTACCAGGGTACCGAGGCGAGCCAGTGGTGGGTCGACGACGTCTCGGTCCGCGCCCTCGGCCCCGACCTGCGGGTGGCCGGGCTCTCCTGGGACCCCGACCCGCTGGCGCCGGGCGACATGGGCACCCTGACGGTCTCCCTGGACAACGGCACCGCCATCCCCGCAGCCGAGGTGGTGGTCGACGTGGTCGCCGCTGACGGCGCCACCTTCGAGGCCCCGGTGGACGTGGGCGAGGTGGCCGGTGACAGCACGGTCGACGTGGACATCCCGCTCACCATCGATCCGGACTACCTGGAGAACGCCTGGATCGACCTCGAGATCGAGGTCAGCTCCGGGCAGGACGCCTGGTCCTTCGACGAGCGGATGCTGGTGGGCGAGCCCAGTGTGGCGACCGTGGCCTACACCCTCGACCCGGCCGGGGATGGCGATCCCGACCAGCTCATGCGGATCACCCTGGGCGCCGGCGACCCGGACAGCCCCACCCTCACGGTGCCCCTGGAGCAGCAGGTCCGGACCAGCGGCACCTACGAGGTGAGCCTGGACATCACCGAGTTCGCGGCGGACCTTCCCCCGGAGCCAGGCGATCGCCGCTGGTGGATCGAGGTGGTCACCGGGCCGGTCGGCACCATCGACCGGTTCGACATCACCTGGGGCGGCGAGGTCCTCGCCTCCACCGACCTGGGCAGCTTCGGCGGCTTCGACCGGAACCTGTTCTGGCTCCCCGAGCCTCCTGACCCGGTGGTGGTCAGCACGACCCCGCGCTCCGTCTCCCCGGGCGAGGCGTTCTCCTGGACCCTCGACCTCCGGAACCAGGGCGCGTCCACCGTCGGCGAGACCACCATCACCCTGTCCTCCGCCGACCCGGACATCACGCTGGTGAACGCGGGGCCCGTGGTCATCGGTGAGCCCGAGGGCTGGGCCGCCGGCGCCGATGCCCGGCCGGTCTTCGACCTCGAGGTGGCGGCGACCCGCAAGACGAGCATCCCCGCGCGGATGATCGCCACCATCGAGGATGACTTCGAGACCTTCGAGGTCCCGGTGGACCTGCGGATCCCCTACCCGGTGCTGCAGGTGACCGGCGTCCGTATCGACGACTTCTTCGGGGGCGACGGCGACGGTCTCATGGAGGAGGGCGAGGCGGTCGCCCTCGACATCGACCTGACCAACGTGGGCGATCTGACCACCTTCGGGCCCATCGACTGCACCCTGGCCATCACGGGGGGCGCGGCCACGGCGACCCTGACCGAGAGCAGCGGCTACTACGGTCTCATCTCGGCCAACTCCACCGAGGACGAGGACGACTTCGCCCTGGCCGTGGACACGGGCGCCACGGGCGACGACCTTCTCCTGGAGCTGACCTGCTCCGACCGGGAAGAGACCTACACGGCGCCGTTCACCCTGACCGTGGGCGAGCGTCCCTGGATCTCCATCGCGCCCATCCCCGACACCATCGGCGACAACCGGCGGAGCTACCGCTTCGACTTCGTCGATGGGCAGTACCGGAGCGACGGTGAGACCCTCGAGATCATCCTCCGCTCGGCCACCCCCCATGGCGGCCTCACCGGGCTGTTCATCGAGGCCTGGGGCTCGAGCACCGGCGCGCCGTACACCTTCTACAACATCGTGGCGGCCGGCACGACCGGCACGGTCCGGGGCTTCGACGGGACCTTCTCGCGCCTGGGCGACGTGGATGTCAGCGAGGAGGACGCCACCCGCATCCGCATCGAGGTCGATCTGGAGGACCTGGGCCTGCGGCTCGGAGAGCTGACTGTGGGCTTCGGGGCTGGCTTCTGCGGCGGCACGGAGCAGTACTGCGACCACTATCCCGACGCCTGGGGCGCCCCGTACACCGGCCTGAACACGAGCCGCTGGGTGACGCTCGGCTGGTGAACGATCCGATCCGCCGAGAAAGGTGGGGAAAGCTGGAGCGAGGCTGGACCCCGCTGTGCGGAAAGGGTCAAACCGCGAGGGTGCTTCGGGGCCGGGGTTGCCGTTGTCATCGGCCACAAGGTACAACCGCGACTCTGCAAGGCAGAGCGGCGGCCTCGGGCCGCGCCAGGAGGAGCGTTCATGGCCCAGTGGTTGGTCAACCGGGGCGACAGCCAGTTCACCGTCGAGGGTCTCTCCGGGCTCGAGGAGCTCGCGAAGCAGGGCGACCTGGACGCGGGCGATCTGATCCAGCCCGAGGGTGCCG
This sequence comes from uncultured Enterobacteriaceae bacterium, assembly GCA_964586865.1. GTDB lineage: Bacteria > Myxococcota_A > UBA796 > UBA796 > REDI01. The sequence continues at coordinate 12,823 of CAZPJM010000026.1, read as the reverse complement.
ACGACTGGCTCTACGCCATCGAGATCCCGGAGCTCAAGGGGCTGGTCCGCAGCACCCTCGAGGACGATGACGACCTGGAGTTCCGCAAGAGCGGCAATGGCGGTCGCATCGCCCTCTACGGCCTCTTCGGCCTCCTCCTCATCGGTGGGATCGGGGGCATGGGCTACTTCTTCACCCAGCTCCCCACCGGCGACGAGGCCCTCGTCGGCGAGGGCGGCGCGCTGGCCTACACCGAGCTCATCACCACCTCCTCGACCCCGCTCCTCTCCGAGCCCGAGGCCGGCAGCTCCCCGGTGGTCACCCTCCCCAAGGATGCGGTGGTCGAGCTCCTGGCCAAGCGCGGCGGCTTCTACAAGGCCCGCACCCGCGAGGGGCAGACCGGCTGGGTCGCGGTGGACGACATCCTCGCCGTCTACACCATGGGGGACGATCGCACCAAGCGGCGGATGGATCCGCTCTACAACCCCGATCAGTACGTGAAGGTGAGCAACGCCAGCTGGCACACCATCATCGACCCCAAGTCCGATGAGAAGCCCATCGCCACCTTCAGCTTCCTCATCGAGAACACCTCGATGTACCCCATGACCGACCTGCGGCTCGAGGCGGTCATCAAGGACAGCAAGGGCACCGAGGTCGACGCGGTCGAGTTCGCCATCGAGGGCGAGATCCCGCCCGAGAGGAGCACCATGGTGGGCACCCTCTCGCCGCCCGAGGACGAGGTGGAGGCCGCCGAGGAGGCCGGCGAGGAGCCGCCCGAGCCCCGGCTGATGGCCACCCAGACCTTCCAAGACATGGTCGAGGAGCTCCCCGAGGACGCCCAGGAGGAGCGCGACGCCCTGTACGGCCGCTGGCTGGACGGCGTCGAGATCGAGGTCGAGGACGACTTCGTCGAGGCGACGGTCCGCGTGGTGGAGCTCCGGGCCGTTCCCAAGGACGAGCAGGAGGGCTGAGCCCGCTGCCCTCGGGCGTCCCCTTGTACGCCAGCCGGCTTGCCGGGCCGGGCCTGGGGGTGAAGGGGAGCGTGCATGGCCGAGCCCACCCACATCACCGTCCGCGGCGCCAGGGTCCACAACCTCCAGGGCGTCGACGTGGACGTGCCCCGGAATGCCCTCGTGGTGTTCACCGGGGTCTCGGGCAGCGGCAAGTCCTCGCTGGCCTTCGACACCCTCTACAAGGAGGGGCAGCGCCGCTTCGTCGAGTCGCTCTCGTCCTACGCCCGCCAGTTCCTGGGGCAGATGGAGCGTCCCGACGTGGACGCGGTCGAGGGGATCAGCCCCACCCTCTCCATCGACCAGAAGACGGTGAACCGCAACCCGCGCTCCACCGTCGGGACCATCACGGAGATCGCCGACCACCTGCGCCTGCTGCTGGCGCGGCTGGGCGTGCCCCACTGCACCGAGTGCGGGCGCGCGGTCCAGCAGCTCACGCTGGATCACATCGTCGATGACCTGCTCGACGTGGCCGCTGGCGAGCGCCTGCAGGTGCTCGGGCCCATCGTGCAGGATCGGAAGGGGGAGTACCGCAAGGAGCTCGACCAGCTCCGCCGTGACGGCTGGGTCCGGGTGCGGGTGGACGGCACGATCCGCACCCTGGACGAGGACATCACGCTGGCCCGCTACGAGAAGCACACCCTCGAGGTGGTGGTGGACCGGCTCAAGCCCACCCTGGCCGACCGCCCGCGCCTGGCCGAGGCGGTCGAGACGGCCCTCGACCTGTCGGGGGGCGTGGTCACCGTGCTCCTCGACGAGGAGGAGCGGACCTATGCCACCGCCCGGGCCTGTCCCGACCACCCCGAGATCTCGCTGCCGGAGCTGGAGCCCCGCCTGTTCAGCTTCAACGCGCCGCAGGGGGCCTGCCCCACCTGCAATGGGCTCGGGGTGCTGGCGGACTTCGACGTGGATCGGGTGGTCGATCTGGGGGCCCCCCTCCCGGGCGCCTTCCGGGCCCTCAACGACGACGGCAAGGTCCCGTTCAGCCACGTGGACGTGGACGTCCTGCGGGTGGTGGCCGAGCAGCTCGGCGAGGATCCGGACCGCCCCCTCGAGGCCTGGCGGCCCGCGGCCCTGGATGGCCTGCTCCACGGCCAGCGGACCCTGCTCTACCAGACGCGCATCCAGCGGGACTCGGGGCGGCTCGACGTCCGCGAGCACCGATGGGCCGGGCTGCTGCCCACCCTCGAGCGCGTCTGGCACTACACCCACCACAAGGGCTTCGAGAAGTTCCGGGTGCGCCACACCTGTCCCGACTGCGACGGCACCCGCCTGAACCCGGTCAGCCGGGCCGTCACCTTCCGTGCGCACAACATGCCCGAGCTGTCGGACCTGGACATCCGGTCGGCCCGGTCCTTCTTCGAGTCGGTCGAGCTGGAGGGCGAGGAGCGGGAGATCGGGGCCCTGCTGGTGCGGGAGATCCGCGATCGCCTCGCCTTCCTGGACGACGTGGGGCTCGGCTACCTCTCCCTCGGGCGCTCGGCGGCCACCCTCTCCGGCGGAGAGGCCCAGCGGATCCGCCTCGCCGCCCAGGTGGGCTCGGCCCTGCAGGGTGTCACCTACGTCCTCGACGAGCCCTCCATCGGGCTGCACCCCCGCGACAACGCCCGGCTCCTCCAGACCCTGTTCCGGCTTCGCGATCGCGGGAACAGCGTGCTGGTGGTCGAGCACGACGAGGAGACCATCCGGGCGGCCGACCACGTGGTCGATGTGGGGCCGGGCGCCGGGCGCGAGGGCGGGCATGTGGTGGCGAGCACCACCCCGGGCCGCTTCGTCCGCATGAAGCGCGGCCGCACCGCTCCGTACCTGCGGGGCGAGGCCACCATCGAGGTGCCCGAGGAGCGCCGGGCGGGCGACGGGCGCTTCCTCGAGGTGCGGGGGGCGCGCAAGCACAACCTCCAGGGCGTGGATCTGCGCCTGCCGCTCGGGACCTTCACCGTCGTGACGGGCGTCTCCGGCAGCGGCAAGTCCACCCTGATCTTCCAGGTCCTGCGACGCTCCATGAAGGCGGCGCTGGCGGGCGAGCGCGACCCGACCCACCACTGCGACGCGCTCATCGGCCACGAGCACGTCGACAAGCTGGTCCGGATCGGCCAGACCCCCATCGGCCGGACGCCCCGGTCCAACCCGGGCACCTACACCGGCGCCTTCGACGTGGTGCGCGACCTCTTCGCCCAGACCCCCGAGGCCCGGGCCCGGGGCTACAAGAAGGGCCGGTTCAGCTTCAATGTGAAGGGGGGCCGCTGCGAGGCCTGCCAGGGGGCGGGCGTCAAGACCGTCGAGATGCAGTTCCTCCCCGATGTGCAGGTGCCGTGCGAGGTCTGTGACGGCCGGCGGTTCAACGAGGAGACCCTCGAGATCACCTGGAAGGGGCACACCATCCACGATGTGCTCCAGCTCTCCATCGCCGAGGCCCGCGAGCTCTTCGCCGCGGTGCCCAAGCTCGACCGCATCCTCGGGACCCTGGTCGAGGTGGGGCTGGGCTACGTGGCCCTGGGCCAGCCGTCCACCACCCTGTCCGGCGGGGAGGCCCAGCGGGTCAAGCTGGCCACCGAGCTGCACCGGCCGGCCACCGGCAACACGCTCTACCTGCTCGACGAGCCCACCACCGGGCTGCACTTCCACGATGTGGACGCCCTGCTGCGGGCGCTGCAGCGGTTGGTGGACCAGGGCAACACCGTGGTGGTGGTGGAGCACCACACCGACGTCATCAAGTGCGCCGACCACGTCATCGACCTGGGGCCGGAGGGGGGCGAGGCGGGGGGGCGGATCGTGGGAGAGGGGACGCCCGAGGTCCTCGCCACCGTGGACAGCCCCACCGGACGGGCCCTCGCGGCCCTGCCCGAGCTGGCTCGGCGGCCCATGGCGGCCGAGGCCCCCGCCGATCTGCGCCAGCGGCCGGACGTGCAGGAGGATGCCCTCATCGTCCGGGGCGCCCGGATGCACAACCTGCAGGGCATCGACGTCACCATCCCCCACCACACGCTCACCGTCATCACGGGGGTGTCGGGGTCGGGGAAGACCTCCCTGGCCTTCGACACGCTCTTCGCCGAGGGGCAGCGGCGGTACGTGGAGTCCCTGTCCACCTACGCCCGGCGCTTCCTCGGGCGGGTGGAGCGGGCGCCGGTGGAGCACGTCCAGGGGCTCAAGCCCGCCATCGCCATCGACCAGAAGTCGGCCTCCCACAACCCGCGGTCCACCGTGGCCACCGTGACCGAGATCCACGACGTGCTGCGCCTGCTGTGGGCCCGGGTGGGCGAGCAGCACTGCCCCACCTGCGGCCGGCACGTCGAGGGGCTGGCACCCAGCCGGGCCGCGGCGTGGCTGGCCGAGCACGCGCCCCAGGCGGGGTGGGTGGTGGCCTCGCTGCGGCCGGCCGAGCTGGCCGAGGAGCGGCGCCGGGGTCTCGTGAGCGATGGCTGGGTGCGGCTCCTGGACCGGTCCGGGGACCGACCCCGCGAGGTCCCCCTCGACGAGGCCGAGGCCGCCGCCGCGCTGCTGGCCGCGGGGGCGGAGCTGGTGGTGGATCGCCTCAACCCCTCCCGCGGGCCCCGCACCCGCCTCGCCGAGGCGGTGCGCAGCGCCTACGCCCTCGGCGGCGGGGTCGTCACCTTCGTCCCCCGGCGGGACGGTCCGACCCGCACCCTCACCGAGCTGGCCACCTGCCCCGACCACGGACCGGTCCTGGGGGAGGCCCCCTCCCCGCGCCACTTCTCCTTCAACTCGCGCCTCGGCATGTGCCCCACCTGCGAGGGGCTGGGGCACGTGCGGCGCATCGTGGCCGACAAGCTCTTCCCCGATCGGGACGCCGGCTTCTGGGACGCCATCGACGGCCGTGTGGGCGGCCTCCTCAAGCGGTCCGCCCGCAAGCGCGGGCTCCTGCGGGCGGTGCTCGACGTCCTCGACCTGGATCCGGGCACCCCGGCCCGGGAGTGGACCGAGGCCCAGTGGTCGGGCCTGCTCGACGGCCTCGACGAGGAGCTGGACATCGCCTGGAGCCGCCGCTGGTCGGGCGGGACCCGCCACGTGGAGGAGTCCCGCGCCTGGCCGGGCCTCCGGGCGGTGCTCCATGGGTGGAATGCCTCCCTGGACTGGCTCGTCGACGAGGACACCTGCCCGTCCTGCCACGGCGGGCGGCTGCGACCGGCGGTCCTGGCCACCACCCTCGAGGGACACGGCATCCACACCTTCACCGCCCTCGCCGTGGGGGAGGCCCTCGAGACCGTCCGCGGGTGGGCGCTCTCCGGCGAGCGGGCGGCCATCGCGGCCCGGGCCCGCCTGGAGCTGGAGCGCCGGCTGGGCTTCCTGGTCGACGTGGGGCTGGGTTACCTCTCCCTCGACCGGGCGGCCCGCTCCCTGTCCGGCGGCGAGGCCCAGCGGATCCGCCTCGCCAGCCAGCTCGGCAGCCAGCTCACGGGCGTCATCTACGTGCTCGACGAGCCCACCATCGGGCTGCACCCCCGGGACACCGACCGCCTGCTGGGCACCCTCGAGGGGCTGCGGGACCTGGGCAACACGGTCATCGTGGTGGAGCACGACCCCGACACCATCCGGCGCGCCGACCACGTCCTGGACCTGGGGCCCGGCGCCGGCCGGCACGGAGGACGGCTCCTGGCCGCCGGCACCCCCGCCGAGCTCGAGGCCCACCCGGACTCGGTGACCGGCCGCTGGCTGTCCGGCCGCGAGGCGGTCCCCCCGCGGGCGGCGCGTCGGGCCCCCCGCGCCCATCTCAGGCTGCGCGGCGCCCGGGCCAACAACCTCCAGGGGGTCGACGTGGACGTCCCCACCGGGGTGTGGACCGCGGTGACCGGCGTGTCCGGCTCGGGCAAGTCGAGCCTGGTCATGGACACCCTGGCTCCGGTGCTGAAGCGGGCGCTGGACCGGGACGCCCGCCCCGCGCCCCACGCCTCCTTCGAGGCAGGCGAGGCGGTGGATCGGCTGGTGGTGGTGGACCAGCAGCCCATCGGCCGGACCCCCCGCTCCACCCCCGCCACCTACACCAAGGTCCTGGACGGGCTCCGCAAGGTCTTCGCCCAGACCCGCGGCGCCCAGGAGCGCGGCTGGGGGCCCGGTCGCTTCTCCTTCAACAGCGTGGGCGGGCGGTGCGGCCAGTGCGAGGGGCGTGGCGCCACCCTGGTCGAGATGCACTTCCTGCCCGATGTCTGGGTGACCTGCCCCTCCTGCCGCGGGCGGCGCTTCAACAAGGAGACCCTGTCGGTGCGCTGGCGGGGCCACACCATCTCCGACGTGCTGGCCATGCGGGCCGACGAGGCCCTCGACGTGTTCCGCAACCACCGGGGGATCCGTCGCCGCCTGAAGGCCCTGGTCGACGTGGGGCTCGGCTACCTGCAGCTCGGACAGCCCGCCACCACCCTGTCGGGGGGAGAGGCCCAGCGGGTCAAGCTGGCCAGCGAGCTCACCAGCCGACGCGGCCACGCCGTCTACATCCTCGACGAGCCCACCACCGGCCTCCACCTGGCCGATGTGGCCCGGCTGGTCCAGGTGCTGCACCGCCTGGTGGACCAGGGCCACACTGTCATCACCATCGAGCACCACCTGGACATGATCGCCCAGGCCGACCACGTGGTGGATCTGGGGCCCGAGGGGGGCGCCGGCGGCGGTCGGCTGGTGGGGGAGGGGCCGCCCGAGGTGCTGGCCGGCCTGGACACGCCCACCGGGCGCGCCCTCCGCGAGATCATGTCGGGGTCATCGACGAGGGGCGGTGGGTCCGGATGACCACCTCCTCGGTGGGGCTGTCCAGGCTCCAGGCCGGCTCCAGCACCGCGATGTGATCGACCGACGGGGCATCGTCGGGCACCTCGAGCCAGGGCAGGGTGCCGGCGCGGGCCCGCTCCAGCAGATCGAGGCCGCGCTGCAGGTCGAAGGGCTTGGCGACCATGCGCTCCGGGTTGGCCTGGGCCAGGCTGACCAGCCGGCTCGAGGTGGGCTCTCCCGACATGAAGACCATGCGCTGGACCAGGTCGCGCCGGCTCTCCTGGACCACGGCGATGGCGTCCAGGGCGTCCTCGGCCACCAGGTTCAGGTCGCAGAGGATCACGTCGACGGTCTCCGTGCGGAGCACGTGGCGGGCCTGCTGGGTGTTGTTCACCGCGTGCACCGTGTACCGGCTGCGCAGGGCCCGGGCGACGGAGCGGCAGACGTGGCGGTCGTCGTCGATGACCAGGCAGGTGGCCGTGGGGGCGGCGGTGGTGGGGGGACGCCGGCGGTCGATGACCGGGCGGGGCGTGGGGGAGGGGCGGGCCTGGCGCTCCTTCACGATGCGGTCCCGGTGCACGACGATGGTGGCCCGGGGGGCGTCGGCCGGGGCCAGCGGAAGCTCGATGACCATCCGCGCGCCCCCCAGCACGCTGCCCGGCTCGGTGCGGAGGTCGCCGCCCATGGCCTGGAGGAGCGCCCGGGAGACGGGCAGGCCCAGGCCGCTGCCCTTGCCGGCCCGCTTGGTGGTCACGAAGGCCTCGAAGGCCCGCTCCCCCAGCTCCTTCGGCAGGCCCGGGCCGTCGTCGTCGACGAAGATCTGCACCGCCCCCGACCGCACCCGACCGTGGACCAGCACCTTGACGTGGCCCCGCCGCTCGCAGGCGTGCCAGGCATTGGTGAGCAGGTTGGCGAAGACCTGGGCCAGGCGACCCTGGTTGGCGGTCACGGCCGCATCGGGCAGCCGCTCCACGTCCACCGCCACGCTCGGCAGGCCCATCCGGGCGCCACGGACGGCGGCCTCCACCAGGGGCGCCAGGTCGACCACGTCGTTGTCCTCCCCGGTGGCGCCGCGGAGCAGCGAGAGGTCCTGGAGCAGGTCGGCGATCCGCTGCATGGCCTCGAGGGCGTCGCCGAGGGCCGAGAGGTCGCCGGTCCGGCGCGCGGTCTCCACGTCGGACATGGCGGCCTGCAGCGGGTTCTTGATCTCGTGGCCCACGCCCACCGCCACCCGTCCCAGCGAGGCCCACTGCTCCTGCTTCACCATGCGGTCCTGCTGGGCCAGCAGCTCGTTCTCCCGCGCCCGCACGGCGGCGTCCCGGGCGTCGCGCTCCCGGGCCAGGTGGGCGGTCAGCTCGGCGAGCTTCTCCTTGTCCTGCCAGAGGCTCTGGTGTCGGGCCACCTGCAGGTGGCCCAGGGCCCACGCGATGCCCAGCCCGCCCAGCGCGGCCACCACCCCGAGGGGCGTCGTGTCGACGAAGAGCAGCAGGATCACCGCCTGCCCCAGGAGCTGGATGGCCCGGGAGCGGCCGCGCACGGGCAGGACCACGGCGAGGATGGCGGCGGTGAGGACCCCGAGCCCGAGGGGCCAGGGCCCGGGGGCCACCAGGCAGGCGCCGGTGGCGGCCATGCCCAGCAAGGCCGTCAGAGCCGGGCTGGCCGGGGTGGACCAGCGTCGGGGCAGCGCCCCCACGGCCAGGCCCGATGTGGCGAGGGCCACCAGGGTGAGCCAGGCATGGGGCAGCAGGAGCAGCACCAGCAGGGCGGCGGCGGCCAGGCTGAACGCCACCACCCGGAGCCGCGGCGCGAGCTGGGCGCGCAGGTTGGCCTCGAAGCGCTCGGCCGCCTCGCGGGCGCGACGGTCCTCCCGGCTCGGGGACGGAGAGGCGTGGGCATGACGCTCGGACATGACGTCCTCGTGGGTCCAGAGGGCGGCTCTGCGGTCGGATCGGCCGAACCCCCCCGGACTTGAGGTCATGGACTGTCACATCGGCTACGGTCCGCGGTGGAGGAGCCATGGACGTGGCGGCGGTGCAGTTCCGGGGCGACCGGGAGGACCTGGACGGGCGGCGGGCGTCCCTGGCCCGCTGGATCTGGGGCCTGGGACCCGGGGTGGACCTGGTGGTCTGCCCCGAGCTGGCGGTGTCCGGCTACGTCTTCCAGCACCCGGGCGAGGCCATCCTGGTGGCCGAGGATCCGGACGGCCCGACCTGCGCGACCCTCGCCCCCCTGGCGCGGGCGCTGGGGACCTGGATCGTGTGCGGCTTCGTGGAGCGCGCCCACGATCGGCTCTTCAACAGTGCGCTGGTGCTGGACCCGGCCGGTGAGCGGCGCTTCGTCTACCGCAAGACGCTCCTCTACGAGCTCGACGAGAGCTGGGCCTCGCCGGGGGACTCCGGGTACCGCATCTTCGACACCGACGCCGGCGACTTCGCGGTGGGGATCTGCATGGACATCAACGATCCCGGCTTCACCGACTGGCTCGGCGCGGCGCGCCCCACGGCGCTGGCCTTCCCCACCAACTGGCTCGACGAGGGCATGGACGTGCGCAACTACTGGGCCTGGCGCCTGACCGGCACCGGCACCGCCCTCGTGGCGGCCAACACCTGGGGGATCGAGCGGGGGGTGGCCTTCCGGGGCCACTCGGCCATCCTGCAGCCGCGCCCCCAGCCGGCCGATGGCCCGCCCTGGTGGCTCCTGGCCACGGCCTCGGCCGAGGGGGATCAGATCCTGCGCGCCCGGCTGCGCTGACCCGGGATCACCGCCACGCCTCCAGGTCCTTCAGCCGCTCCTCCAGCCCCTCGAGGCGGCGCTCCAGCGCCTTCACGCCCTTGTCCGTCGGGTCCTTGGCGTCCTGGCCCGTCGGGCGGTCCCCCCGACGGATCCGATCCGCCGCCTCCCGGGCCTGCTCCTGGTGGCGCTCCAGCGTGGTCCGGGCGGCGAAGGCCTCGAGCGCCCGTGCGGCCGGCTCGTCGCCCACGTCGCCCAACACCCAGACGGCGGTCCGACGGATGCGCTGGTCGGGGCTGTCGAGCCAGGGCACCAGCGCGGCGGTGGCCCGCTCCCGGAGGTCGGCGGGACGCTCGAGGCGGAGGATGCCGTTGCGAAGCTCCCGGGCGGCGGTGGTCCGGACCCAGCGCGTCCGGTCCGCCGACAGCGCGTCGAGGGTCCGGCGGACGTCGCGGGCCTCGCCATGCCGGCCGATCACCTTCAGCGCGGCGACGCGGACCGGATCGGGCGCGCCGAGGGCCCGCCGGGCCCGGGCCAGGGCCCGCGCTTCGTCCACCTGGGCGAGCGCCTCCAGGGCCGCGCCCCGCACCCCCGGGCTGGGGTCGCGGCGGTGCAGGGCCTCGAGCCTGGCGACGAGGGCGTCGGAGGCGCCGTGCTGACCCAGCGCCGCGACGATGGAGCGCCGCAGCCGATCGGGCGCGCCATCGAGGGCCTCCATCAGCAGCTCCGCGGCGGCCTCCGTCCCCAGCTCGCCCAGGGCCCGGGCGGCGTGGCCACGGACGGCGGGGTGCAGCTCGGGGTCGGTCAGGAGGGTGCCCAGGGCGGCCAGGGCCTCGGCGGTGGCCTCCCCCTCCCCGAGCTGGTGGACGGCCTCGAGGCGGCCATCCCACGTTCCGCTCTCCAGGGCCGCGGCGGCCCAGGCCTGGGGCTCCTGGGTGGGCTCCAGGTGGGCCAGCACCGCCCGCCGTGGATCGGCCAGGACCCAGCGCGGGGGTGCCTCCAGATCCATCACCAGTCGGGTCTCCCCCGGGCCCGCCCACACCCGGCGCACCACCGGGCCGGCCGCGGTGCCGATCTCGATCTCCATGGGGGCCCGCCAGACCCGGTCCTTCGTGGTCTGGGTCAGGGTGATGGTGAGCTGGTCCGCCTCCTCGTCCCAGGCGTGGGCGACGGTCCAGGTCGGGGCGCCCTCGCGGTGGACCCAGCCGTCGAAGAGCCACCCCAGGTGCTCGCCGGAGGCGTCTTCGAGGACCCGGCGCAGATCCTCGGTCTCCACCAGGCGATCGGCGTGCTCCGTCACGTAGCGGCGCATGGCCGCGTCGAAGGCCTCCCGACCCAGCGCCACGTCGAGCATGTGGAGCACGGTGCTGCCGCGGGTGTACACGGCCGTGTTGGGGACGTCGTCCACCTTGGACCAGGAGCGAGCGGCCATGGGACGGGGCGTGTCGAGGGCCGCCTGGAAGGAGCGGCGCCGGCGGTGGGCCGCGTAGGCCTCGCCGTGGGCGTGGGCCATCCACCGGTCGGTCCAGTAGGTGGCGAACCCCTCGTTGAGCCACAGCTCCCGCCACCCGTAGCAGGTGAGCAGATCCCCGAACCACTGGTGGGCCAGCTCGTGCGCCACCACCCCCTCGGTGCGCAGGGGGTCGTCCCAGGGGTCGTCCAGGATGAGGCCGTCGGCCAGGATGGTGGTGGTGGTGTTCTCCATGCCCCCGTACAAGAAGTCCTGCACCATGACCTGCCGGTAGATGGGGTAGGGGTACGGGGTCCCCAGCACCTCGTCGAACCAGGGCAGCATCGGGACGATCCGGTCCATGCCCCGCACCAGCACCTCGGGCGGGGTGGGCGCCGGCCCGACCACCGTGAGGGGGATCCGACCCGGGAGCTCGATGGTCTGGTACTCACCCACGCTGACGACGACCAGGTAGTTCACGATCTCGCGGTCGAGGCGGTAGGACCAGGTCGTCCAGCCGTCCTCGGCCGGGGCGGTGCCGGTGAGGGTCCCGTTGGCCACTGCGGTGAGGCCGTCGCGGGCCGTCACGTCGATGCTCACGGTGAAGCGATCGTTGGGGTAGTCCCAGGAGGGGAACCAGTGCCGATGATCCTCGCCCTCTCCCTGGCTCCACGCCTCGCGGATCCGGGTGGCGCGGCTTCGACCCGGGCGACGGAAGTGCAGGCCGGTCTCCGGGGTGGCCCGGAAGCGGGTGGTGACCTCGTGCCGGACGCCGGGAGCGAGGGGGATCTCGATGCGCCCAGGCCCGGTCCGCCAGCCGTCCACGGGGGTCCCGTCCACCTCGACCGCGGTGATGTCGAGGGCCTCCTGGTGCAGGCGCAGGCTCTCCCGGGAAACGGCCAGCGGCGCCACCGTGTGGGTGGTGGACCCCTCGACCGTCCCCGCGGCGATGTCGATCCGCACGTCCAGGTGGAGGTGCTCCACGTCCCACCAGCGGGTGGGCATGACCTCGCCCGGGGCGTCGGCGATGGGCGTCGGGGCACCCTCGGGCGCAGCATGGGCCAGGAGCGGGAGCAGGGCGGGCCAGGCGAGCACGGGACCTCCGGAGCGTCGGGTTATACCCGGCCGGAGAGCCCGAGGGTGGGGCCCAGGAAGGACGACAGGGGGCCTATTCCCCCTGCCGTCCCCGCCGACGGGCTCATGGGGCACGGACGAACACCCGTCGGCACCCCGGTGCTTTGCAGGGCTCGTGCCAGCTCGTCGAGGCCGTACCAGACGCGAACCACCCCCGGGCTGGGCGGCGGGGGCGGGCGAGCTCCAGGACAGACCTGTCGCGGTGGGTCAGCCCCCGGCCGAGGCGTCCGTGTCGGGGGTCTCCGCAGCCGGGTCGGGCCGGGTGATGGTGCCATCGGCGCCCTTCGGGGCGGGTGGGCCGCCGGTCCGGAGCTGCTGGAGGACCCGCTCGGCGGGGAAGCGCGCGTCGTCGTACCGCTCCACCAGCCGACCCTCGGCGTCGAGGACCAGGATGCGGATGCTGTGGAGGATCTCGGTGCCGCCCGTGACCGTGTCCACCGTCAGGGCGGCCCGGGCGGCCAGGTCGGTCAGGGCCTCGGGGTCGAGGCGACCGAAGCGCCAGATGGCCGGATCGGCGCCCACCCGCTCGCCATAGGCGCGGAGGACCTCCGGGGTGTCGCCGTCGGGGTCGATGGTGATGGCGAGGAGGGTGGCCTCGCCGGGCTCCAGCGCGGACTGGAGGCCCTGGAGGCGGGCGGCGATGGCGGGGCAGAACGCCGGCTGGGGGCAGGTCGTGTAGAGGAAGGTGAGGAGGGTCGGGCTGTCCTGGCCGGCCCCCACGACCCGGGTGGTGCCGTCGGCCAGGGGGACCCGGGTAGATCGGAAGAGCACACGTCTGAACTCCAGTCACGTGAAACGATATCGT
>CAZPJM010000025.1:0-31131 GCA_964586865.1 uncultured Enterobacteriaceae bacterium | reverse complement strand
GCGGTCGAGGGCGCGCCCGGCAACTACCTGAAGGTCCTCACCCTCGACCGGGAGGGCCGGCGGGTGGACTTCCTGTTCAAGCAGGACCCCCACGCCGAGTTCGCCCGCCACACCCACAAGTGCACCGCCTGCGCCTTCACCCTCGAGGGGGAGTGGGGCTACCGCGAGGGCGAGGAGCGCCACTTCGCCGGCACCTGGTCCTACGAGCCGCCGGGCACCACCCACACGCCCTACGCCACCGACAAGGGCATGACCGTCTACGCGAGCTTCATCAGCCACGACGACGACACCTTCCTGGACCTGCTGGACGGCGATGGCAACGTGGTCGGCCAGATCACCATCGACTTCTTCCAGGACTACGTCTGACCGTGCAGAGCCCTCACCGGGCCGGGGACCCCCCGGCCTGGTGAGGCCTTCGCCGGGCGCGCCATGTCCGGCCCCCCACGCCGGGTCCCTCCACGGGCCCGGCGTTGCGCGTTGGGCGGGCGAAGAGTGGGGCTTTCGCGCCGCTACGCGGCGTGGCGGGTGAGCCGGCCTACGGTGTGCAGCATCCCGTTGCTGTAGCGTCACGCGGACACCCCGGAGGCACGCCATGCGCACCCATCTCGTTCTCCCCGCCCTCTTGGCGATCCTCCCCGCCTGTACCGGGACGCCCCCCGCCCCCGACGGCACGCCTCCCGAGGGCCAGGCCACCACCGAGACCCCGACCCCCGAGGGCCAGGCCGAGACCCCGGACGGCGTGCACGGCACCGTGACCCTGGACGACGGCAAGCCCGTGGCCGGCCTGATGGTCACCGCCAAGACCGGCACCGTCGAGACCACCGTGTTCACCGACGCCGAGGGGGGCTTTCACCTGGCGGGCCTGGGCGACGGGACCTACGACATCCGCGCCCACCACCCGGGCTACCAGGCCGCCATGGCGCAGGCCATGGTGAAGGACGGCGCGGCCGAGGCCCTCGCCCTGAAGGTGAGCCCCGGCTCCGCCGCCGAGACCGCCGCCCCCACCTCGGCCTGGCTCGCCCTGCTCCCCGACGATGCCATGCGCCGCGAGTTCATCCTCAACTGCGGGACCTGCCACGGCCTCACGAAGGAGCGGATCATGCCCTCGGGCAAGGCCCGCACCGCCGAGGAGTGGGAGGCGGCCATCGCCGCCATGCGCGCCATGGACGCCTATGACGTCATCCCGCCGGACTTCGACGACAAGAAGTACGCCGCCTGGCTGGCCGAGCACCTCTCCGACGAGGCCATCGCCGCCATGAAGGCGCCCCCCCTGCCCGATCCGGCCAAGGTGGCCGGCGTGACCATCACCGAGTGGACGCTGCCCCATCCCCAGGAGCTCCCCCACGACCTGGTCCTGGGCCCCGACGGCCGGGTGTGGGTGACCGGCTTCTGGCGCGGCGAGATGTGGGCCATGGATCCGAGCTCGGGCGAGATCGAGACCTTCGACGTCTACGAGAACCGCAACGATGAGGTGCCCGCCCAGACCCGCGCGCTGAAGTTCGACGCCGACGGGATGCTGTGGATGATCAACGGCGGGACCAGCTCGGTCGTCAAGCTCGACCCCAAGACCAAGGCCATCTCGACCTTCGACGTGGGCATGTACGCCCACGACATCGACATCGACAGCAAGGGCCACATCTGGTTCAACGACTACTTCGCCGAGAAGGAGCGGATCGGCACCCTCGACCCCTCCACCGGCGAGGTGAGGATCATCGACCTGCCCAGCGGCAACCTCCCGAAGGAGGCCGGCAAGCCGCTCCCCTACGGCATGAACATCGACGGCGACGATCGCCTGTTCAGCAGCCAGCTCGCCGGGAACACCCTGGTCCGGTACGACATCAACACGGGCGAGAGCAAGCTCTACCCCATGCCCGACGAGAACGTGGGACCCCGGCGCATGGCGGTCGGCCCCGACGGCACCCTGTGGATCCCCGAGTACAACACCGGGCGCATCACGGCCTTCGACCCCAAGACCGAGACCTTCGAGACCATCGACCTGGGCTGGGGCACGGCGGGCATCTACGACTCGGAGGCCAATAGCAAGACGGGCGAGCTCTGGCTCACGGGCTCGCTGGACACGAGCCTGTGGCACGTGGACCCCGAGACGAAGACGCCGACCCGGATCCCGCTGCCCACCGAGCCCGCCCTGTCCCGGCACATGGCCGTGGATCCCGAGACCGGCGACGTGTGGGTGGCCTACAGCAGCCTCCCCAGCGCCCAGGTCAAGGTGGCGCGGCTCTCGCGCACGGGCTCCTGAGGCGGACCCGGGCGGGCCTCGGCGCGGCCCCGACCCCAAAGGCGGGGTTAGCATCGCCGACGGCCTGCCCGGGAGCCCCTCTCCATGATCCTCGCCCGCCTGCGCGGTCAGATCCTCGGCCTGGTGCTGCTGTTGCTCATCGGGTCGACCGGGTATCGCTACCTGGAAGGGTGGAGCTGGTTCGACGGGGTCTGGATGGTGGTCATCTCCCTGACCACCATCGGCTACTCCGAGGTCAAGCCCATGTCGCTGCCCGGCCGGGTGTTCACCCTGGCCCTCATCACCGTGGGCTTCGGGATCGCCACCTGGGCCTTCACCAGCATCACCCGCTACGTCGTGGAGGGCGGCCTGCAGCAGGACCTGACCCTCCGCCGCCGGAGGCGTCGCATGAAGCACCTGTCGAACCACGTCATCGTGGTGGGGTACGGGCGTCTGGGCCGCGAGGTCGCCCACGAGCTGGCCTCCCGCGGGACGCCGGTGTGCGTCCTGGACCTGGACGAGTCCGTCTCGGAGGACCTGCCCGACGGCGTGCTCTTCCTGTGCGGGGATGGCCCCCACGACGAGACCCTCAAGCAGGCCGGCATCGAGCGTGCCCGGGGCATCGCCATCGCCACCCCCAGCTCGGCCACCAACGTCTACATCACCCTGGCGGCGCGTCAGCTCGTGCCCGGCCTGGCCATCGTGACCCGCATCGACGACGTGGACGCCGAGTCCAAGGCCCGGCGGGCCGGGGCCGACCGGCTGGTCACGCCCTATGGCGCGGGCGGCAGCCGCATGGCCCAGGCCATCCTCCACCTGGAGTCGAGCGACTTTCTCGAGCGCATGGTCACCCGGCACCACCAGGCCCTCGATCTGCAGGACGTGCTGGTGGGCGAGAAGGCCACCCGCTGGCACGGCACGCTGGCCGACCTGGACCTGCGCCGGCGCGCCGAGGTGCTGGTGGTGGCCATCCGGCGGGAGGACGGCACCTTCCTCACGGCCCCCTCGCCGGGGACCCGGGTGGGGCCGGGCGACGTCCTGGTGGTGGTGGGCAGCCCCGAGGCGGTCGCCGCCTTCTCCCGCGATCTGTCCTGAAGCAAGGCCCGGGGATCAGCTCGCGTGGCGGGTCACCTCGCCCGTGCGGTCGGCCGATGCCGCCGGGGGCGCGGGCAGGGCCACCCGGACCCGGGTGCCGGTGGGGCCGGTGTCCACCTCCAGCTCGCCGTCCAGGCTGGCCAGGATGGCGCGCACCACCGCCAGTCCCAGCCCGAGCCCCTCGGCCCGGCGGCCCAGCGAGGCATCCCCCACCGTCAGCGGGGCGAGGCCCCGGTCCAGCAACGCCTCGGGCAGGCCGGGTCCGGTGTCCGCCACCTCGAGGAGCAGGCCGTCCGGTCGGGCGCCCACATGGACCGTCACGGCCCCGGCCTCGGTGAACTTGATGGCATTGTCCAGCAGGTGGTCCAGGATCTGCCGGAGCCGTCGGGGGTCCAGCACCCGTCGGCCGGGGACGGGCGTGCCCAGGAGCATCCGCAGGGTCAGGCCACGGCGCCGGGCGTGGGGACGGTGGGCCTCCACCCAGGTCCGGACGCGGTCCACCACCTCCACCGCCTCGGTCTCCACCGAGAGATCGCCGCGGGCCCCATCGGTGAAGGCGATGACGTCCTCGACCACATGGCCGAGCCGGCGGGCGCCCCCCAGGGCCTCCCGCAGGAGGCCGGCGTCCGGGCCCGAGGCCTCCCCCTCCAGGACCTGCAGGACCCCCAGCACGGCGTTGAGGGGGGTCCGCAGCTCGTGGGAGACGATGCCGAGGAAGCGATCCCGGGCCTCGGCGGCGCGGAGGGCGGCGTCCCGGGCCTCGGCCAGGGCGCCTTCGCGCGCCTGACCCTCGGCCTCGGAGCGGGCGAGGGCCTCCTGCAGGCGACTTAGGGAGCGCAGCAGATCGCCCGCCTCCCCCGGGGCCCGCTCGGGCAGGGGCACCTTCCGCTCCCCGTCGGCGATCCGCCGGGCGGCGGCGATGCCCACGCCCATGGGCTCGGTCACCCAGCGCCGGAGCGCGGTGGGCAGCACCACGAGCGCGATGGCCAGCAGGGTCGCCACGGCCATGAGGGACAGGCCCCAGGTCCACCGCAGCCGCTCCGCCACCTCCTGGCTCCGGGCGGTGCGCTCGGCGAGGAGCTCGGCCACGAGGGCATCCAGGGTCTTGGTGGGGAGGCGATCGATCCCCCGGACCCGCGCGTCGGCCAGCCAGGGGCGGTCCGGCAGGCTCCGGTAGCGCGCCAGGCCGTCTCGGTACTCATCGGAGAGGGTGGCGTGCTCCTCCAGGAATCGTCGCGCGATGGCCTCGGACCAAGGTTCGAGATGGGCCGCGACCAGGCCCTGGACCCGCCGACGCACCTCGGCCTCCCGCTCCTGGAACTGGCGCCAGTACTTGTTCCGGTCCGCCAGATCCCGGCCCCGGAGCAGGACGTTCTTCCACTCCGGCACCTGGACCTTGAAGGCCACCTGAGCGTGCCGGGCCGCCTCGACCCGGTCGGAGGCCCGCCGCTCCGCCTCCAGCGCGTCGTGGTAGGCGCCGCCCAGCACGGTGGTGCCCACGGCGTCGATGCCGAGCAGCAGCACGGCCGTGCCGAGAAGCAGGAGCAGCAGTCGCAGGCGCAGGGACACGCCGGACCCATCGGACCGCGGGGGGAGGGCTGTGAGCCCCCCGGCGTCGCGCCGCCGGACCGTCACCCTCGCGCCCCTTTTTTGCATTCTGTGTCGTTTGCCGCTATGTGAGTGGTAGACCTGAACAGGAGGTTCCGTGGACACGTCCGACGATGCGACGACCTATGTCGCCATGCTGGCCCGGCAGGGCGACGACTACGTGATGCACAGCGACCACCCGGCCCTCGGCTCGCTCCGGTGGAGCGACCTCCAGGCCCTGGAGCGCAGCGTCCGCGACGCCGCCGAGCGGCTCCCCGAGCCCGTGACCGTGCGGTACGCCGCCGGGCTCGCCGCCCCCGCGGACCGGCCCGAGGGGGATGCCCTCGCCGCCGACGAGACCGAGTCCACCTACCGGACCGTCCCCGGCTCGGAGCGGCTGCCCGCCGCGCCCGTAATCGACCGGGCCGACGGCACCCTCCCCCAGGAGGGGCTGAAGAAGACGGCCACCGACCGCGTGCGCGAGCGTCGTGGTCAGGGGAGCGTCCGTGTCGTGGGTCTCGGGAAGGTGCGGCCCCGGCGCGACGACTGAGCCGACCCCGCTTCACCGTCCCCCCGCGCCCCCGGTGGGCACCCGGCACCCGGCCGGGTCCCCGGGGGCGCCGGCCTGTCCGAGGCTCAGTCCCGCGCTCCGCCCGCCCGCCGGGGCACCCCTCGGGCAGATCCGCCCCTCCCGCTCGGGGCGGATGCAGCCCTCGGTGGAGGCCAGGGTCTCCAGCACGTGGGCCTTGAGGTCGGTGCCCGAGTGGGGCAGCTCCACCTCCTGGTCCAGGGAGAGCATGGTGTAGCCATCCTGATCGCCCATGGACGGATCGAGCAGGTAGCGCACCGTCGCCACCCGGTAGGTCCCCTCCGGATCCAGCGGTCGGGCCTCGGCGCCGTCGAGCAGGACCACATCGCTGGCGCGCTCCCGCGCGACGTCATGATGGAAGGCCAGCCCGGCGACCTGGAGGAAGTGGCCGCTGCCCGACCAGTCCTCCACGCTTCGATCCAGCACAGACTGCAGGGTGGCCCCGTCGATCTGCACCACGTGCACCGGCGTGGGGTAGGCGAAGAGCTCCTCCACCATGCGCCGCGTGAGGGCGGTCCCGGCCTTCACGTCCTGGTTGAGGCGCAGGGCGCCGCTGTTGATGATCGCCGCGTCCACGGACTCGCCCTCGAAGAGATCCAGCATCCGGTCCGCCACCCAGTCCCCCAGGTTGGTCTCGAAGCGGCGGATGGTGGTCTCCTCGGCGTGCAGGTCGACGCAGGTGGTCGTCAGGGGTCGGGCCAGGCACCCCGGCCCCTCCTCCCCGCAGAAGTCGTGGGCGAAGGCCTGCTCGAGCCGCTCCACCGCCGCCTGGACCGCCGGATCCGGGGGTGGGCTCTCGGGCCCCAGGGGGACGCCCGCCCCGTCGAAGCCGATCTGGATCGCCCCGCTCGGCCCCACGGCCACGTCGACGAGCCGGACCCGGACCGCGTCCGCGTCACCCTTCAGGACCAGGTGATCCCCCACCTCGAGGGTCTGGAGCTGGTGATCGTGTCCGCCCAGTACCAGGTCGGGCCCGGCGGCCCGCAGCCTGTCCAGGATGAGGCGATCCTGGGCGGCCTCCAGGTGGGTCAGGGCGATGACCACCTCGGCCCCCTGCTCCCGCAGATCGGCGGTGCGGCTGCGGGCGACGCCGACCACGTCCGGGTCGATGTAGCTCACGTAGGCCGGCTGCTTGCTGTCCAGCGTCAGGCCGAAGACGCCGACCCGGACCCCGCCCAGCTCCAGCATCACCTGGCTGTGGAGCTTCTCGGAGGCGATGTGGGGGCCGTCCGGGCCCTCCGCCCAGGCCAGGTTGGTGTCCAGCCAGCGGAACTGGCTCTGGTCGATGCGTGCCTGCAGGGTGGGCGCGTCCTCCAGCGCGTCCTCGTCGAACTCGTGATTGCCGAAGGTGAAGACCATCCGCGGGTCCATGGCCGCCGGATCCCCGTCCAGGTGGTTCAGGATCTCGACCATCTGGGCGCCGTGCATGCGGCGGGAGAGGAGCGAGGGATGCAGCGCGTCGCCCGCGTGGGTGAGGAGCACGTCGTCCTCGCAGCCCACCTCGGCCTGGGCCCGCAGCGTCCGGACCCGGGCCAGCCCGCCGCGGCCGTCGGCCAGCCCGCCGATCCGGTAGACGTCGTTCAGGTGGAGGATCCGGAAGTGCCGGGTGCCGTCGGCGCGCTCGGCGCACGCGGCGGGGCGCTCGGCGGCAGGGGGCTCGGGAGGGGCCTTCCGGCAGGCGGCCCCGGCCAGGACCACGACGAGGGGGAGGGCGCGAAGCACGGGTTCTCCAGGCGGTCGGCGGACCGTATCACCCCTCCGGCGGCGAGGCTCGGCCCCCAGGTTTCGAGCGCCTTGCCCGGGCCATCGAGAACGTCCGGTAGGGTGGAGCCATGCGCCGCCTTCTCTCCGCCGTCTGCATCCCGCTCCTCGGGCCCGCCCTCGCCGCCTGCAGCCCCGCCAGCACGGGCGAGACCTGGCGGTTCGCCATCGAGGAGGCCCCGGGCTCGGTCCAGCACACCTACGCGACCCGCCTCGAGGCCGAGATCGAGGACCGTCTCCCCGATGTGGACGTCAAGATCTACACCTACGGCACCCTCGGGACGTCGAACCACATCTCCGAGCTGCTCCACAACGGCACGCTGCAGCTCGCCTTCGCCAGCCCCGGCCACCTGGGCAAGCTCATCCCCGAGGTGCAGGTCTTCCTGCTGCACTTCGTGTTCTCGGACGACGAGGCCGTCAACGATGCGGCCCTCACCGACCCTGCGGTGCACGCCATCCTCGATCCCCTCTACGCTGAGAAGGGCTACGACCTGCTCACCCTGTTCTCCGAGGGCTGGATGGTGTGGACCCTCGACCGGGTGGTTCGGGAGCCCGAGGACTTTCAGGGCGTGAAGATGCGGACCATGACGTCCCCGCTGCTGCTGGCCGCCTACCGGGCCTACGGCGCCAGCCCCACCCCGCTCCCCTACAGCGAGGTCTACAGCGCCCTTCAGCTCAGCATGATCGACGGGCAGGTGAACCCGGTCTTCGCCATCGAGGAGATGAGCTTCTACGAGGTCACCGACGCCATGGTCTTCGCCGACCACGCTCCCTTCATCACCACGCTGGCCGCCAACCGGGACTTCGTCGAGGGCCTCCCCCCGGAGCGTCGGGAGGCGCTGGACGAGGTGGTCGAGGCGCTCCAGCCCGAGATCCTGGCCACCCAGCAGCGGCTGGCGCGGGAGCGGCTCGCGCGCATCCGGGAGAACGCGCCCGACCTGGAGTTGGTCGAGCTGGGCTCCGAGGCGCGGGCGGCCTTCCGGGAAGCGGCGCGGCCGGTCCGGGATCGCTATCTTTCGGCGGCCCCCCGCGGCGAGGCCGTCCTGGATGCCCTCGAGGCCGCGGTGGCCCGCGCCCGGGCCGATGCGGTGCCGGCCCCGGCTACCCGAACGCCAGGTCCCTGAGGAAGAGCGCCACCTGGGGCACGGCGATGAGGATCAGGCCCGAGCCCACCAGGATGGCGATGAACGGGGGCGTTCCCCGGATGACCTCCAGGTAGGGCCGGCGGAACACGGCCACGGCCGTGAAGATGTCCACGCCGAAGGGCGGGGTGGCGCTGCCGATGGCCACCTGGAGGGTCACGACGACCCCGACCAGCACCGGGTCGATGCCGGCCTCGACGGCGATGGGGTGGAAGATGGGGGTGAGGATGAGGATGACCACGATGGGGTCGACGAACATGCACCCCAGGAAGAAGACCACGGCGATGGTCAGCATGATGGTCCAGTACCCGCTCTCGGCGGTGAGCCCGAGGATGTCGCCGATGAGCACCGAGGGCAGCTCGGCGAAGGCGATGACCCAGGAGAAGGCCTGGCCGGCCCCCACCAGGATGAAGACCACCGCCGTCACGAGGCCGGTGCCCCGGGCCAGGGCGGGCAGGTCCTTCAGCGTCAGCTCCCGGAAGACCACCAGCTCCAGCACCAGGGCGTAGGCCACGCTCACCGCCGCGGCCTCGGTGGGGCTGAAGAAGCCGGTGTAGATCCCGCCGATGACGATGACCGGGAAGCCCAGGGGCAGGGCGGCCCGGCGCACCGCGCGCCATCGCGCGGCCCAGGTCTCGGCATCGGGGCGCTCCACGTCGAGCCGCTGGGCGTTGAACCAGGCATAGGCGCAGAAGAGGGCCAGGATGAGCAGGCCCGGCCCCACCCCGGCGATGAAGAGCTCCCCGATGGAGGTGCCGCTGACCACGCCGTAGACGATCATCCCGATGGAGGGCGGGATGAGCAGGGCGATATCGCTGGCGTTGATGATGAGGGCGGTGGAGAACCCCTCGCTGTAGCCGGCCTTGAGCAGCCGGGGCCGCAGGGGCCCGCCGATGGCCACCACCGTGGCCTGGGTCGAGCCGGAGAGGGCCCCGAACAGGGTGCAGGCCACCGCGGCCGTGATGGGCAGGCCCCCCTTCAGGTGGCCCAGGAAGGCCGAGACCATGCCCAGCAGGCGGTCGCTCGCCTGTCCATGGCTCATGATGTCGGCCGCCAGGATGAACATGGGGACCGCCAGGAGGGCCGCGGGCTGCACCCCGCCGATCATCTGCTGGATGACCACCTCGAGGGGGACATCGGGGAAGTAGACGACCAGCACGGTCAGGCTGGCCACCAGCAGCGGGACCTTCATCGGGTAGCCGAGGAAGAGCAGCACCAGCAGGATGGCCAGGATGAGCAGGGAGAGGCCCAGGATGCCCATGCTCACACCCCCGCTTCGGGGCTCTCGTAGCCGTCGTCGTGCTCGGCGCTCACCCACACCCCGGGCGAGGTCAGGTTCTTGACCACCGCCAGGGCGTACTGGATCGCGGCCAGGCCCAGGCCCAGGGGGGCCACCAGGTAGAGCGCCCACAGAGGCCACTCGAGGGCGGGGCTCACGGTCCCCAGCACCTGCAGGGTCCCCACGTAGCGGACCGCCGCGACGCACAGGCCGGCCAGCAGCAGGGAGGTGGTGGCGCAGATGGTCACCATGAGCGGCTTCCGGGCGCCCTCGGGGAGCTGGTCGTACAGGGCGGTCATGCGGATGTGGCGGCCCACGCTGGCGGCGTAGGACAGGCCCACGAAGGTCACGACCAGGATGAGCACCTGCGAGAGCTCCTCGACGGCGGCCAGGGAGAGGCCGAAGAGGGTCCGGGTCGTCACGTTGACGACGGTGAGGCCGGCGATCCCCAGGATCGAGGCCGAGAGCAGGGTGCCCTCGACGGCCTGGACGGCGCGGAAGACGGCGCGCAGCGACATGGGAGCTCCGAGGTGGACGCCCAGGATCGCATAGATGCTTCGTGCACGAAGGACCCGGCGCCGGTCAGGGCCGGAGCACCTGGCCCGGCACGCGCGGATCGCCGGCGTTCTCGGCGGGCTCGATGCCGAGGAGGGCGGCCAGCACCCCGTGGACGTCCACCGCCTCGAGGGTCGGGAGGGTCGCGCCCTGCCGCACATGGGGCCCGGAGGCCAGGAAGACCCCGTGCATCTCGCTCCAGGACGGGTCCCAGCCGTGGGTGCCGCCGGAGAAGCGCGCGCGGTGCGCGTCGAAGTAGCCGCGGCGGGTGAGCTGCCAGCCGTCCTCCGCCAGGCAGACCACCTCGCCGATGGCGGGATGCCCCCGGTAGTGCCAGTCCGCCGGGGTCTCGGCCCGCTGGTGGCAGGTGACGTGGTCGAGGGCCCCGATGGCCCGGGCCACCGCGGGGGCCCGGCCGCCGGTGCCGTGGATCTGGAGCAGCGGGGACCACTCGACGACCGTGACGGCCGACCAGTCCACCTCGGCCTCGTCCAGGAAGACCACCTTGGCGGGGTCCTTCGCGGCCATGCCGTGGTCGCTCACCACCACCAGGTCCACCCGGTCGGCCAGCTCGCGGGCCTCGAGGCCCTCCAGGAGCCGAGCCAGGGCCGCGTCCACGTCGCGCAGGGCGGCGTCGGCCGCCTCGGAGAGCGGTCCATGGGCGTGTCCCGCGCTGTCCACCGCGCTGAAGTAGAGGGTGATGAAGCCGGGGCGCTCGGCCGGGGGCCGGTCCAGCCAGGCCAGCACCCGGTCCACCCGGGCCTCGTGGGGCATGGCCTTGTCGTACGGGGTCCACGTGGAGGGGCGCCGCCCGCCGATGGGCGCCTCCGAGCCCGGCCAGAACAGCGTCGCGGTGCGCACCCCCTGCCGCTCGGCCGTGTTCCAGATGGGCTCGCCGCCCCACCAGGAGGCCTCGACCATGTCCTCGGGGTCGCCCAGCTTGAAGCGATCCCCGCCCTCGCCGCGGCTCGGGTCCAGGAAGACATTGCTGACGATGCCGTGATCCTCGGGGTGCAGCCCGGTGACCAGGGTGTAGTGCGAGGGGAAGGTGTAGCTCGGGAAGGGCGGCTTCAGGGAGGCGGCCCGCACCCCGGCCGCGATCCGGTCGAGGGCGGGGGTGGGCACCTGGTCCGGGTGATCGTGGCGGAGCCCGTCGATGCTCACCAGGATGACCGTGCGCCCGGCCTCGTCGGGCCGCTCGGCCGGGGCGGGCGGGTCGCCGGCCTCGGGCTCTGTGGGGCTCCCCCAGGTGCACCCGGCGAGCGCGGTCAGGACCAGCGCCCGGATCACGACAGGGGCACCGGCTTCAGGTCCCAGATGTCGCGGGCGTACTCCGATATGGTCCGGTCGCTCGAGAAGCGCGCGCACCGTGCGATGTTCAGGACGGCGCGCCGGGTCCAGTCCTCCTGGTCGGCCCAGGCCGCGTCCACCTCGTCCTGGGCCCTCTCGTAGGCGGCGTAGTCGGCGCAGACGAGCCAGGTGTCCCGGTTGCGCAGGTCCTGCACGATATCGGCGTACCGGCGCGGCTCGTCCGGGCTGACGAGCCCCTGCTCCACCCCGTCGAGGGCCCGGGCCAGGCGGGGGGACTGCTGGATGAAGGCGCGGGGGGCGTAGCCGCGGGACTTGAGGGCCTCGACCTCGTCGGCGGTGTGGCCGAACAGGAAGAAGTTCTCGGCGCCCACCGCGTCGCGGATCTCGATGTTGGCGCCGTCGTAGGTGCCGATGGTCAGCGCCCCGTTCAGCGCCAGCTTCATGTTGCCGGTGCCCGAGGCCTCCTTGCCGGCGGTGGAGATCTGCTCCGAGAGATCGGCGCCGGGGATCATGACCTCGGCCACGGAGACGTTGTAGTTGGGCACGAAGACCACCTGCAGGCGCCCCTCGCAGGCCGGGTCCCGGGCGATGGCGGCCGAGAGATCGTGCAGGAAGTGGATGTGTCGCTTGGCCATCACGTAGCCGGGCGCGGCCTTGCCCCCGAAGAGCACCGCCCGGGTGGGCAGATCCTCGCCGTCCTGCAGCCGCTGCCACCGGGTGAGGGCGTACAGGCCGGCCAGGAGCTGGCGCTTGTACTCGTGGATCCGCTTGATCTGGACGTCGAACAGGGCCTCCGGATCCAGGCGGACGCCGGTGCGATCTCGGACCATGTCCACCAGGCGGGCCTTGTTCTCGACCTTCACCGCCCGGACCTCCTCGAGGAAGCCCGGCTCGTCCACGTGCTGCTCGAGCTGCTCGAGCCGCCCGAGATCCCGGGCCCACCCGCGGCCGAGTCGGGCGTTCAGGAGCCGGGCCAGGCCCGGGTTGGCGGTGAGCATCCAGCGCCGCGGGGTGACGCCGTTGGTCTTGTTCTGGAAGCGGTCCGGGTAGAGGGCGGCCAGGTCGGGGAGGAGGCGGGTGCGGACGAGCTTCGAGTGGAGCTCGGCGACCCCGTTGACCGCGTGGCTTCCCACCGTGGCCAGGTGGGCCATGTGGATCTCGCCGTGGTGGCCCTCGCTGAGGATGGCCGTCCGGCGCACCCGGTCGATCTCGCCCGGCCACTTCTCCATCACCTCGCCGCGGAAGCGACGGTCGATCTCGGTGATGATCTCGAGGTGGCGGGGGAGGAGGTGGCCGAACATGCTCACCGGCCACCGCTCCAGGGCCTCGGGCATGAGGGTGTGGTTCGTGTAGGACACGGTGGCGCGGGTCAGATCCCAGGCCTGGGCCCAAGGCAGGTCCCGCTCGTCGACCAGCACCCGCATCAGCTCGGCCACGGTGATGGCCGGGTGGGTGTCGTTGAGCTGGAGCGAGACCTTCTCGGGGAGGCGGCGCAGATCGTCGTGGTGGGCGTCGAAGCGCCGGAGGGCGTCGGCCACCGCGCAGGTGCAGAAGAAGACCTGCTGCTTGAGCCGGAGCTCCCGGCCCTCGGGGGTGTGGTCGGCGGGGTAGAGGACCTTCGAGATGGCCTCCACGAGCGTCTTCTCGGCCACCGCCTGGCGGTAGTCCCCGGCGTTGAACACGGCCAGGTCGAAGGCCTCGGCAGGCTCGGCCGACCACAGGCGCAGCGTGCCGACGTGGGGGGTCCCGTAGCCGGCGATGGGCATGTCATAGGGCACCCCCCACACCCTCCGGGCCCCCACCCAGCGGGCCTGGAAGTGCCCCTCGTCGTCGGCGCCGTGCTCCACGTGCCCGTAGAAGCAGACCTCCACCCGCTCCTCGGGGCGGCAGATCTCCCAGACGTTGCCGTAGCGCAGCCAGTCGTCGCCCACCTCGACCTGCTGGCCGTCGCGGATCCGCTGCTCGAAGATCCCGTACTGGTAGCGGATCCCCTGGCCGATCCCCGGCAGGCCCAGGGTGGCCATGGAGTCGAGGAAGCAGGCCGCCAGCCGCCCCAGGCCGCCATTGCCCAGGCCCGGGTCGCGCTCCTGCTCCAGGATCTCCTGCAGGTCGTGCCCGTTCTCGGCGAAGAGGGCCCGCGCCGCCTCCCACAGCTCGAGGCTCTGGAGGTTCTGGGAGAGGGCCCGTCCCAGCAGGAACTCGGCCGAGAGGTAGTGGACCACCTTGGCGTCCTCCTCGACCACCGCCCGGCGCGTGCGGTGCCAGCGGTCGACCAGCAGGTCGCGGACGCTGTGGGCCAGGGCGGTGTACCAGTGACGGGCCTGGGCCTCGGAGGGCAGGACCACGCAGGTGTCGTGCAGGTGGTGCTCGACGCGGCTGCGGAGGTCCCGGGCGGGGTCTGGAGCGTTCATGCGGTCCTCGGGGCGGCCGTCAGGGTAACGCCGGGGACGGCGACCGGGGAGCGACGGGTGGGTGATCTCCCGGGTCCCTCACGCGGTCCCCGAGCCGCCTCCCATCGCCGCGGCCAGGGCGTCCAGCTCTTCCAGGAAGGGGGCGAAGCTCCGGGGGCAGGCCTTGGCGACCCGCTCCGGATCCAGTCGGGCCGCCAGCTCTCCGTACCCCTCCGCGCCCTCGGCGAATCCGCAATCTCGCAGGGCGTTCTCCAGGAGATCCTTGGCGTAGCGGTCGCCACCGCGTGCGCGCGTCCTCCGCTCTGGGTCTCGTTCCGGGGACGCCGCAGGCAAGGCTGCAGCGTCTCCGAGGAGCCAGGCCTCCACCATGGGCATGGCGACGCCGATGGCGGAAGGCGGAACGGCATGGTGCTCCACGACCTGTCGGCGGGCCCGCTGCAGGGCCTCGAGGGCACTCCTGTGCGCCGTCGGCTCGTGGCTGTCGGTATCGTGTACGAAGACCACCCCGTCGGCCCCCTCCCGCAGGGCGTCCAGGAGTGCCAGCGCGAGTCGCCGAGGGTGGCCCTTCAGGCCCCGGACCGCTCGGTCGAGGTCGCGGCCGGCCGGCTTTCGCCCGAAGCCGCCGTGGCCGCGGATGGTGACCCGGCGGCTGACGAGTCGGGCTGTGGGGAGGCGCTGCCGGGCGAGGCCGACCAGCGCTCCCCCCCGACCCTCCGTTCCGTGATCGCGACGCCCCTCGCCGCACACCCAGACCGTCGGGCTCACTTGGCGGCGCTCCGACCTCTCCGCCACCGCTCGAAGAGGGCCTGCTCCCCGTGCTCGGCCCAGAGCTCGCCCAGATACTTCTGCCGCAGCTCCTCGTGGATCCCAGGCACCTCTTCGAACCGGATGCAGAGGGCCCGGCCCG
Organism: uncultured Enterobacteriaceae bacterium; assembly: GCA_964586865.1. Lineage (GTDB taxonomy): Bacteria > Myxococcota_A > UBA796 > UBA796 > REDI01. Next base: position 16,258 of record CAZPJM010000025.1, on the reverse strand, counting down.
CCTCGTCGCGATGGCAGAACCAGGCCTCGTGGGGTTCCACTTCATCGAGCAGATAGGGCATGTGGGTGGTGAGAAGGACCTGGACGGGCGGACCGCTGGCGCCTTCAGCGAGGCCGCGCAGGCGGTGGGCCAGCTCCCGGAGGCGGGCCGGGTGGAGCCCGTTCTCGGGCTCTTCGACCATCAGCAGGGAGGGGCGATCCGGCAGGTGGGTGACGGTGAGGAAGGCCAGCGTGAGCAGGACGCCGTCGCTCACTTGATCCGCGCCCAGCTCTCCGCCGGTCGACGTGGTGAAGACCAGCCGGTAACCGGGCTTGTCGCTCACCCGGTCGGGCCGAACCCGGTACCCGGAGAGGGTGGGGATCTCGGCTCGAAAGGCCTCGAGCAGCTCGACGGCCCGTCCAGGGTCGGCGGTGGACAGGGCACCGAGCACGGTGGGCAGCCCGCCGCCGTCCTCCCGGAGCAGCTCCATGCCCTCGGGCCCCTCCGACGCCACGGATGGGGTCCGCAGCGCCGCGGGGTTGGGGCGGAAGAGTCGGATGCCCCGCAGCAAGCGATGGATCCCGTTCAGGCGACGCGCCTCGGCCGCACCTTCGCCGCGCTCCTCGGCCCGGCCGAGCAGTGCGGCCTCCGGGAGGCCGGAGGTCCCGAAGCGCAGCCCTCGCTTTCGGAGTTCGGCCCGGGTGGTGTCGTCCAGCTCGTCCCCGTCCAGCCACAGCCGCACCCCGTCCCTTCCGGGGCCCTCCCGGACCTCGAGGATCCATCGCGCATCGTCCTGCGTGGCCTCCAGGCGGAGGCACCAAGGCGTCGTCGCTTCCAGCCGCCTGGTGGTGGGCGGAGGAACAGCCCCCTCCTCGCTCGCGGCGCGCAGTCGCTGGAGCGCGTGGATCAAGGTGGTCTTGCCACTGTCGTTGGGTCCCACCAGGACGGTCAGGGGGGTCACGGTGAGCGTGGCGTCGGCGAAGGGCCCCCAGTCCTGGATGCTCAGGCGATGAATGATGGCCATGGTCGCCTCCCAGGCTGCTCTACCACGCCAGGCCAGCCCATCGCCCGGTCGCACCCGGGTGCGCTATGCCCCCTGCAGCGATGCGACCCGCCGTGAGGAGGCCCCATGTCCGACCTGCAGTCCCGCCTGGCGGCCTTCCTGGAGGCCCACGGGGCCGTCGCGGGCACGGTCCACCGCCTCGAGGACGGCGCCCTGCGCCTGGCGGCCCACCACCACATCCCGCCCGCGGTGGTGGAGCGGACCCGGGTGATCCCGGAGGGCAAGGGGATGGCGGGCCTGGCCTGGCAGCGGGGGGTGCCGGTCCAGACGTGCGACCTCCAGGCGGACCCGACGGGCGATGTGCAGCCCGGGGCCAGGGCGGTGGATGCGGGCTCGGCGGTGGCCCTGCCGGTGGGGCGGCCCCTCCGCGGGGTGGTGGGGGCGGCCTTCGCCACCACGGGCGACCTCCCGGACGATCGGGTGCAGGCCCTGGCCCGGGACGCCGAGGAGCTGCTGGGGTGAGCGCCCCGCCGCCCGAGCGCCCCGGCCCCGGTTCCAGGGGGCCCACGGCCCGGAGCCGATGGGTGGTGGCCGGCCTGGCGACGGCGCTGCTGGTGGTCTTCACCCTGGCCTTCCTCCTGGCCGAGTCCCGCGGTCTGGAGGATGCCGAGACCTGGCAGGCCTGGCTGGCCCCCCTCCGCCAGGGGGCCGGGGCGTGGGTGGCGGCGGCAGCCCTCATCGGCGCCCTGGTGGCGGATCTGGCCCTGCCCGTGCCGAGCAGCGTCGTCATGACCCTCTCCGGCGGGCTCCTGGGGCTGGTCCCGGGCACCCTGGTCAACCTGGTGGGCGCCCTCGGGGCGGCCTGGCTCGGGTGGGGGCTGTGCCGGGCCCTCGGCGAGCCGGCCTTCGCCCGGGTGGTGGGCGAGGATCTGCCCGCGGTCCGGGCCTGGTTCGGTCGCTGGGGTCCCTGGGCCATCATCCTGTCCCGGGCGGTGCCCATGCTGACCGAGATCATCTCCTGCCTGGCCGGGCTGCACGGCATGGGCTTCCTGCGCTTCACCGCCCTCACCCTGGCCGGGACCCTGCCGGTGGCCGCGGTGTACGCCTGGGCGGGCAGCGTGGGGGCCACCACCCTGTGGGTGCCGCTCCTGGTGGCCCTCGTCCTCCCCGGGCTCGGCTACGCCGCGGTGCGCTTCGGGATCCTCCGGACCGGGAGGGCCGGGTGAGCCGCGCCCTCGTGGTGTCGGCCCCGGCCTCGGGGCAGGGCAAGACCACCGTGACCTGCGCCCTGGTGGCCGCCCTCCGCGCCCGCGGGCGGACCGTCAGAATGGGCAAGGTGGGGCCGGACTACCTGGACCCGACCTGGCACCGTGCGGTGTCGGGCGCCCCCGCGCGCACCCTGGATCCGTGGATGATGGGCGAGGCCGCGGTCCGGCGGGCAGTGGGGCGCCTGGCCCACGGGGCGGACCTGGTGCTCATCGAGGGCATGATGGGGCTCTTCGACGGGGTGGGCCCCGGCGACCTCACGGGCTCCACCGCCGCCCTGGCCCGGACCCTCGGCCTCCCGGTGCTGCTGGTGGTCGAGGCCTCGGGCATGGCCGGCTCCCTCCGCGCCCTGGTCGAGGGCTTCGCGCACCACGCGCCCGGGGTCGAGGTGGCGGGCGTGGTGGCGAACCGCGTCGGCGGGTCCGGCCACGCGGCCCTCCTCGCCGAGAGCCTCTCCGGCAGCGGGGTGCGCTTCCTGGGTGGCCTGCCGGTGGAGGGCGCCGCCTCCCTGCCCGAGCGACACCTGGGCCTCCGGGCCGCCGAGACCGACCCTCGGGCGCGGACCCCAGCCGGACGGGCGCGCCTGCGGGACACGCTGGCCGCGCTGGGCGAGGCCCTGGACCTGGAGGCGGTCCTGGAGCTGGCCCGTCCCGTCGACCCGGTGCCGCCCCCGATCTCGCCACCCCCGCGGGCTCGGATCGGCGTCGCCCTGGATGCGGCCTTCCACTTCGTCTACCCCGACACCCTCGACCGGCTCCGGGCCGCCGGCGGACAGGTGGTCCCCGTCTCCCCCCTGGCCGACGAGGGCCTCCCGCCGGATCTGGACGGCCTCATCCTGTGCGGTGGCTACCCCGAGGTCCACGCCGCCGAGCTGGCCGCCAACGACGGCTTCCGCGCCTCGGTGCGGGCCCTGGCCGCGGCCGGGCGGCCGATCCTCGCGGAGTGCGGCGGGCTCATGTACCTGGGCGAGGGGCTCTACGACCTGGACGGGGCTGCCCACGCCATGTGCGGGGTCCTGCCCCTCCAGGCCGAGATGACGGACGGGCTCCAGCAGCTCGGCTGGCGCGAGGTGACCACCACCCGCGAGACGCCGCTCGGCCCGGTGGGCACCACGCTGCGGGGCCACGCCTTCCACCACAGCCGGCTGGTGTTCGAGCCGGACCTGCCGACGGCCTACGCCTGGCGGGCCGGACCGCTGTCGGGCGCCTGTGGCTACGTCCAGGAACAGGTCCTGGCGAGCTGGATCCACCTCCACTTCGCGAGCGCTCCGGGGGCCCTGCCGGCCTTCGTGGAGCGGGCCGAAGCCTCCCGCTGAAGCCCCCCGGCCCGGCCGGGGTCAGGCCACCTTCTGGCCGCTCCGCTTCCGCAGCCAGCGCAGCTCCAGCACCCGCACCACCCGCGCCAGATCCGGCGGCGGCTGGACCTCGCCCAGCCGCACCGAGGACGGGAAGCGCACCGCGAAGGTGTCTCCCCGGCGCCTCGCGATCCGCGCCGCCACGGTGACCTCCCCCTCGTGGGTGTCGATGTGCAGGCGATACCGGCCATCGTGGGGCAGGGCGTCCTGGACGGGCTCCGGCAGCTCGAGGAGGGCGCCCAGGACCGAGAGGTTGCGGCACTTCACCGGCCAGAGCCGGTCCTCGAGCCGGAGCTCGAAGCGCGCGCCGACGATGGTGGGCACCCGGAAGGCACGCCGGCGATCCTCGCTGCCGATGGCGGCGGGCAGGTCGACCGACCAGGCCGCCAGGCGCCCGTCGGGGCGGAGGATCTCCTCGCGGAGCACGGTCCGGAACGTCCGCACCCGCCCGTGGGCCTCGTACACGCACCACAGGCCGGTCCCCGGGGGCACCCGACCGGCCTCCAGCGGGACGCCGACCTGCAGCACCAGGGCGCTGGCCTCCACGCGCCAGAAGCGCACCCCCACGCCGAAGTCCCAGCCCGAGGGCTCGGCCGAGAGGTGGACGCCCTGAGAGCAGAGGCGGCGCAGCAGATCGAGGGGTGGGCTCATCGGAGGTCCTCGGGGTCGGGAATCAGCACCGAGAGGCAGGTGAGACTGCCGTCGGCCTGGGCGATCGCGTCGGCCTCCAGGGGAATCGGATCGAAGCCGCGCGCCTTCAACGCCCCGTGCACGAAGGGGTGGTCCGCGCCCACCAACACGGCGCGACCCAGGCCCACCACGTTGGCCCCCCACGCCTCGGCGGGGGGGATCTCCACCACCTCGGCCACCCGGGCGAAGGGGGCGGGATCGGCGAAGCCCCGCGCCAGCAGCACCAGATCGTCGGACGGCGCCGAGGCGTGGCACTTGAGGTGCAGGGCTTGGCGGACCTCGAGTGGCACCACCCGGAAGCCCAGCGGTCCGAAGGTCCGCTCCAGGGCCGCGACGCCCCCGTCGTCGGTCCGGCCGGAGCGCCCGACGAAGAGGGTGCGACCCACCCGCAGCACGTCCCCCCCGTCCAGGGTCCCCTCGGTCATCCGGTGCACCTCCAGGTGCTCCGGCAGGCAGCCCCCGACGGCCTCCACCTCCCGGCGGCGGGAGGGGGCCCCGGGCCGGGTGAGCAGGGCGCGCCCGCCCGCCACCACCACCGTGTCCTCGACGAAGCAGGCGTCGGGGGCCCCGGGGTCGGCGGGGACCCGGCGCACCGTGGCGTGCGCCCCGAGGGCGCGCACATAGGCGGCGTGCTGGGCCCGGGCGCGCTCCAGGTCAGGGACGGGACCGTGGGGATCCTGGCGAAGGGCCTGGGCGAAGCGGTCCGACACCGGCCGGACCAGGGCGATCACGGGGCCTCCCGGCGGAGCCGGACCAGCCGGCGCTGGATCCGGAGGCTGCGGGCGCGGGTGCGGTGGAGCTCCGAGCCGGTCCAGGCGGGCGTCACCCGCTCGGCCGCCCGGGCGAGGGCCAGCTCGCGCCACGGGCTCTCGAGGAGCTCTTCGAGGAAGAGGCCGACCGCCGCCCGGGGCTCCAGCGCCCGGTCCAGGTGGCGGCGGATGCGGGGCGGGTCCCAGGGCCAGGCCCGCCGGAGGGGCCCCACCCGGAGCGTGAGGGGCAGATCGGGCAGCTCGGGCCGGGAGAGGTCGGTGAGCACGAGCATCCCGTCCAGCCAGGCCCATCCCGACGGTGCCGCGGCCACCCCGGCGCCTCGGGCGGTGATGCCGAGGATCGCGTCGAGCACCGCGCTCAGGAGCTCGGCCCGGGCAGGCGGCTCGCACCGGGCCAGGGCCGCCGGGAGCCGGGCGACGTCGGGCACCCGTGGGCGGACCAGCCACACCACCCGGCCGCCGTCGGGGGGCGCCACCACCTGCGCGGAGCAGGGCAGGACCGCCACCCCGGCGTCCTCGACCCGGCGCCGCCACCGCTCGAGCACCTCGACGAAGCGGTCCGCGTGCGCCGCATCGGGCAGGGCCACCCGCCGGGCCGCCCGGGTCAGGCCGTGCTGCCCGGGCAGGGCCACCAGCAGACGGCGATGCCCGCCCTCCAGCACATCCACCGTCGGGCCGGCCGTCGTCGGCCCTCCCGCCAGGGTCCGGGCCACCGCCGCGTCCAGCGCCACCAGCTCGTCCATGGGCAGGCCCAGCCGCACCCGTCCTCCAGGCTGCCCCCTCCCGTAGCCGATCCGGGGCGGACGATCCCTGGGGCCCGCGGGTTACCCGGGAGCGCACCCCGAGGCCCGCGATGCTCCGCTCCCCCGTCCAAGCGACCGTCCTGCTGCTGGCTGCCTGCACCGGCGCGCCCCCGGCTCCACCCGTCGACCCGCTCGACACCCTCGAGGTCGAGGGCCCCGAGCGCACCTGCCTCGAGCGTCGCTGCGCCGATTCCCTCACCACCGACGCCCTCGCGGCGTGCCGGGCCGAGGAGTGCGCCCCCCGCGAGGAGGCCTGGAGCCTGGTGCCCACCGCCATCCGTCACCAGGACGAGGTGGCCTTCGTCCAGGCGCGCCTCGGCTACGCGCCCGGCGGCTTCGGTCCGGTGGACGTCCCCCGCGACCGGGAGGCCTACGTGGGGGTCACCCTGGTGACCTCCGAGGGCGAGGAGATCGACCTGGCGGTCACCACCGTCTTCCCGGGCCAGCTCGAGGCCCCCTTCACCCTGACGAGCGAGGTGGGCCCCGACGTCCAGGACGTGATCTTCGGGGTCTGGGACCGCAAGATCGAGCCGTGCGACTCGGAGCGCATGGGGTGCCGGGAGTACGGCTTCCTGCTGGACGGCAGCCTGGCGACCTGGCCGCCCGGGGTCTACGAGGAGGGCGTGAAGCAGCGGATCCCCGACGGCCCCCTGAGCCTGCGGCTGGTCGATGCCGGGGCCGGTCCGGCCCTGGTGGACGCCCTCGAGCCGCTCACCGAGCAGCTCGGCGCGGACCTGGCCATCTTCGACCAGGAACCAGGCGCGGTCACCGTCCGTCCCGGCGCGGTGTCCGACACTTCGGTGGTCCGGCACCGCCACGACCATGACCGCCTGCTCGCCCGGCACCTGGCCCGTCGCGCCGCCGGCGAGGCGTCCGGCGCCCCCCGGGTGGTCCACGACCCGGGCGCCTCCGCCGACTTCGTGGTCGAGCTCGCCGGCGAGGCCGAGCCCGCCGCGGCCTGCGCCGACCGGGTGGACCAGGCCTACGTGGCCTGCCTGCGCGACGGCAGCGCGCCGTAGATGCCCGTCGACCCCTGGCACCTGGCCGGGTCCGTCCTGGACGGCGGGCTGGCCGTCCTGGGGATCGCCCTCCTGCTCCGATGGGCTGCCCTGGCCGTCCTCTCGGCGTGGGACTGGGTCCTCCGGCAGCGGCGACCCCTCCCCGAGACGCTGCCCGAGGGCTTCGACGGCGGGGTGGCGGTGGTCATCCCCGCCTACGACGAAGAGGCGGTCCTGGAGGGCGCGGTGGCCAGCGCCCTGGCCAGCGATCTGCCCGACCTGCGGGTGGTGGTGGTGGACGACGGCAGCACCGACGGCACCTGGAAGGTGGCGCGGCGCCTCGCCCGGGACCCGCGGGTGACGGCGCTGCCCCAGCGGCCCAACCAGGGCAAGCCCGCCGCCCTCGACGCCGGGATCGCCGCCACCGAAGCCGAGCTGGTGGTCACGGTGGACGCCGACACGGTGCTGTCCCGGGACGCGGTGCGGCTGCTGGTGGCCCCGCTGGCCCACGACCCCGGCCTGGGCGCCGTGGCCGGCAACATCAAGGTGGGCAACCGCACCGGCGTCCTGACCCTCTTCCAGAGCCTGGAGTACATCACCGGGCTCAACCTGGGGCGGCGGGCCCAGCACGTGCTGGGCTGCATCACCACCGTCCCCGGCGCGGCGGCGGCGTGGCGTCGCGCGGCGGTGGCCGAGGTCGGCGGCGTCCCGGGGGACACCCGGATCGAGGACACGGACCTGACCCTCACCCTCCAGCGCGCCGGCTGGCGGGTGGTCTACCAGCCCGCCGCCGTGGCCTACACCGAGGCCCCGGACACCTGGCGGGGCCTGGTGGCCCAGCGGACCCGCTGGATCGGGGGCTACCTCCAGGTGCTCGCCAAGCATCGGGGCGGCTTTCTCGCCCCCAACCCCCTCGGCCTCCTGGGGCTGCCCGACCTGCTCTACCGCAACGCCCTGGCCTTCCTCCTCCTCCCGCTGGTGATCCCGGGGATCTGGCGTGTCCTCCAGGCCTTCTCCCTCCAGGCCCTCCTGGAGTTCCTGGTCGGTCTGGTGGCCTTCGACCTGCTCGCCACCACCCTGGCCTACGCCGAGGACCGGGAGCGCCCCATGGAGCTGCTGTGGGCGCCGGTGCGCCGCCTGATCTGGCCCTGGTTCCTGGCTGGCGTGCTGCTGCGGGTGGTGGTGCTGGCCGCCCGCCATGGCGAGGTCCCCTGGGCCCCCATCGCCCGGCGCGGGGTCCTGGCGCGGGCCAGCCGGTCGGGCCCCGGTCCCCGGATCGTCCGCCAGCGCCGGTGAGTCCGGTGGCCGCAGGCGCCGCGGCCGTTACGGGGCGCCCGCCGGAGGAGTGGTGGACGCCACGTCGTGGGGCTTGCTCGCATTCGTGTCCGTGGCCGTGGCCGGGGCGATCGTGATGCTGTGGCCCCGCTTCCGCGACGCCCTCTCCGAGGAGGATCCGGTGGCGCCCAGCGTGCTGCTCCGCCTCCAGGATGCGCTCGACACGTCGCCCATCGCCGAGGCCCCCATCGCCGATGAGCTCCGCCGGGCCGTCGAGCAGGACGTCTCCGCCGTCCGATCCACCCGCGAGGAGTGGCGGCGCCGCCTCCGGGCCGAGGCGGGCGGGCCCCTCCCGGCCGTCGAGTCGGCGCTGGACGATCTCTAGCCGGCGCCAGCCCCCACGGGTCCGGGCGCGAGGCTCCTGGTGACCCGTTACGCCTCCGGTCATGGGCCGCCGACGCGGTCCTCCGGCCGCGTGCCTCGGAGCCCCGATGACCCGACATCGCATCGATGCCGATCTCCTCGTGCCCGGGCGCGGCGAGCCGCTCCACCGGGGCACCGTCGTCCTGGACGGCGATCGCATCGACTGGGTCGGTCCCACCGACTCCGCCCCGGAGACCGGCGACGATGTGGTCCATCACCACGTCCCGGTGGTGCTCCCCGGCCTGTGGGACAGCCACGTCCACCTCACCGGCCTCCGGACCACCAGCCTCGACGACTCCATGCGGGTGGGCGTCCCCCTCGCCGTGGCCCGGGCCGTCGGCGACGCCGCCAAGGCCCTGGATGCCGGCTACACCAGCGTCCGCGAGGTGGGCGGCTACGGGGTCCACATCGCCCGCGCCATCGACGAGGGTCTCGCCACCGGGCCCACCATCTACGCCGCCGGGGATCTGATCAGCCAGACCGGCGGGCACGCCGATCTGCACACCTACTCGGCCGGCTGCGTCGCCGACCTGGCCTTCCGGGGCGGCTGGCTGCACACCTGCGATGGCGACGCCGAGGTGCTGCGGGCCGTGCGCCTCCAGCTCCGCAAGAACGCCCGCCTCATCAAGGTCTGCGCCAGCGGCGGCGTGCTCACCGAGTACGACCACCCCCAGCACCAGCAGTTCACGGACCGCGAGCTCAAGCTCATCGTCGAGGAGGCCAACCGGGCCCAGCGCATCGTCGCTGCCCACTGCCACGGCAAGGCCGGCATCCTGGCCGCCCTCCGGGCCGGGGCCACCACCATCGAGCACGGCACCTACCTGGACCTGGAGACCTGCCAGCTCATGAAGGAGTGCGGGGCCATCCTGGTCACCACCCGCTTCGTCAAGGTGCGCATGCTCGAGCACGGCCGCCGGACCGGCCTGCCGGACTACGCCTGGAAGAAGCTGGTCGAGACCGCCGACATCCACCGCCAGGCCGTCTCCCTCGCCATCCGCGAGGGGGTGAAGATCGCCGCCGGCACCGACAGCATCACCAGCGGCGAGGACTCGGCGCTCCCCTGGGGCCTGCACGGCATGGAGCTCGCCCTGCTGGTCGAGGCCGGCATGACGCCCCTGCAGGCCATCGAGGCCGCCACCGCCATGGGCCCCGAGGCCCTCGGCCCCCAGGCCCCCGTCTCGGGACAGCTCCAGGCGGGCTTCGACGCCGACGTGGTGGCCCTCGACGCCGATCCCACCGCGGACATCCGCGTCCTGACCGGGCCCGGACACATCACCCACGTCTGGAAGCGCGGTCGCCTCGTCAAGCGCCCCTCCCCCTGAATCCGCCGCCCGGAAGACCCATGCTCATCGCCACCAACCCCGCTACCGGCCAGGTCGTCCGTGAGGTCGAGGAGGACGGTCCAGAGACCGTCGATCGCAAGCTCGGGCGCGCCCACGCCGTCGCCGCCCCCTGGGGCGAGGCCACCTTCGCCGAGCGCGCCGAGGTCCTCGCACGTGTCGTGGAGCGCCTCCGCGCCGAGAAGGAGGCCCTGGCGGAGCTCATGGTCGAGGAGGTGGGCAAGCCCATCCGTCAGGCCCGCGGCGAGATCGACAAGACGGTCTGGGCCTTCGAGCACTATGCGGCCCACGCCGAGCGCTACCTGGCGCCCGACGTCATCGACTCCGACGCCACCCACAGCCGGGTCCAGTACCTGCCCCTCGGTCCCGTCCTGGGGATCCTCCCCTGGAACAGCCCGTTCTGGCTCGCCGGCCGGGTGGCGGCCCCCGCCCTCATGGCGGGCAATCCGGTCCTCGTCAAGCACGACCCCCACGTCCCCGGCTGCGCCCAGGCCCTGGCCCGGATCTTCACCGAGGCCCAGGCCCCCGCCGGCCTCCTCGACGTGCTCCTCCTCTCCACCCCCCGCGTCGAGGGCGTGCTCCGCGAGCCTCGGGTGGTGGCCGTCTCCCTCACCGGCTCCACCGGGGCCGGGCGCGCCGTGGCCGCCATCGCCGGCGAGCGCCTCCTGCCCATGGTCCTGGAGCTCGGCGGCTCCGACCCCTCCCTCGTCCTGCCCGACGCCGATCTGGACGCCGCCGCCGGCGCCCTCTGCCTCTCCCGCTCCATCATGACCGGCCAGTCCTGCATCGCGCCCAAGCGCCTCCTGGTCCACGCCGACGTCCACGACGCCTTCGTGGAGCGCCTCGCGGCGGCGCTCCGTGGGCTCCAGGTCGGGGATCCGGCCGACGAGGCCACCGATGTCGGTCCCCTGGCCCGGGTGGGGCTGCGGGACGGCTTCCACGCCCAGGTCCAGGACGCCCTCGACAAGGGTGCCCGGGCGCTGCTGGGCGGCGCCATCCCCGAGGGCCCCGGCGCCTTCTACCCGCCGACCCTGCTCGTGGATGTCACCCCCGACATGCGCGTCCTCACCGAAGAGACCTTCGGGCCGGTCTGGACCGTCCGCCGCGTGGACAGCCTGGAGCAGGCCCTCGCCGAGGCCAACGACACCCCCTATGGCCTGGCGGGGAGCATCTGGACCGGCGACATCCCGCTGGCCGAGCGCATCGCCCGCCGCCTCCAGGTGGGGCAGGTGGCCATCAACGGCCTCGTCAAGACCGACCCGCGCCTGCCGAGCGGCGGGATCAAGGCCTCGGGCCTCGGGCGTGAGCTGGGCCCCCACGGCATCCACGAGTTCGTGAACGCCCAGCAGATCTGGATCGGCCCCAAGAAGGGGGACGGCCCCCTGCCGTAGCGGGCCGCGCCCCCGGGGGCTCCTCGGTCCTCGTCGGGCCCTTCAGTCCTCGCCGGGCCCCGAGCCAGCCGGGGCGTCGCGGCTCACCTTGCGGGGAGGGTCGGCGTGCTCCCGGGGATCGGCCTTGTCGCCGGGTCCGGGCAGGGCGCCCTTCGACGCCACCACCGCGGGGACGTCGGCGCCGGCGTCGACCGGGTCCCCCATGCGGTGCATGGCCTCGGGCAGCGTGAAGAAGGACGCGCAGCCTTGGTCCGTCACGTGGATGGTGTCCGAGATCCCCACCGTCCGGGTGCCGTCCACCCCCCACATCCAGGGGATGATGTGGAAGGTCATGCCCGGCTTGAGGATGGTGCTGTCGCCTTGCTTGAGGGAGATGATGTAGCCCTCGTCCCAGGAGGGGGGGAAGGCGATGCCGATGGAGTAGCCGGCCCGGGTCACCAGGCGGGCGCCCACCTGGTTGTCGTTGATGATGTCCCGCACACACATGTCCACGTCCGAGACCGTCACGCCCGGGCGGATGAAGTCCCGCACCGCGGCGAGGGCCGTGGTCATCCGCTCCTCGGCGTGGACGAGCGAGGCGTCCTCGCCATCGGGGATCACCGTCCGCATCATGGCGGTGTGGTACCGGCGAAGGCATCCCGCCACCTCCAGGAAGACGTGGTCCCCGGGCTCGACGGTGCGACCCTCCCAGGTGGCGTGGCCGATCATGGACCGGGGCCCCGAGGTCACATAGGGCAGGACCGCCGGGTACTCGCTGCCGGCCGCGAACATGGCGGCGCAGACCGCCGCCGCGATCTCGTTCTCGTTCACCCCGGGCCGGGCCGCCTCGTAGCCGGCCCGCATGCCGGCCTCGGTGGCCAGGGCGGCCTTGCGCATGAGCTCGAGCTCCACCACGGACTTGCAGACCCGACCCTCCTCGACGATGCCGAAGCAGTCGAGCAGGGTGCCGTCCGTGAAGACCGCGCGCATGCGGTCCTGCTGGTAGGCGGGGAAGAAGTAGCTGTTCCGCTCGTAGCCCACGTAGGTGTGCAGGAGCCCCTGCTCCTTGAGGGTCGAGCTGATCATCTGGATGGCGTCGCCCGTGTCCGAGTACGGCCGCACCTTCTCGCACCAGGTGCGCCGCTCCACATTGGACGCCTCCATCTCGCGGGTGACGAAGATGGGCTCATCCTCGAGCGGGACGACGAGCGCCTGGAAGAACGAGTACCCTGTGGTCTGGTAGTCCGTGAGGTACATGAGGTTCTCGGGATCCGAGATGATCACCGCATCCAGCCGGCGCTCGGCCATCCGGGTGCGCAGCTCGGTCAGGCGTCGCTCGTACTCCGCCATGGGAAAGGTCATGTCGTCGCGCTGGCGCATCAGGCCTCCCCGAGGACGTGGTCCATGGCCGTCTCGAGGATGTCGAGGCCGCGGGTGTGCTGGTCCTCGGGGATGGTCAGCGGCGGCAGCGGCTTGATGACCCGTCCGGCCGGCCCGCAGGTGCCGATGATGAGGCCATGGTCGAAGGCGGTCTGGACGATCTTCTTCGCCGCCTCGCCGTCGTGGGTGTCCACGCCGTGGATCAGGCCGCGCCCGCGCAGGGTGACGCCCTTGTCGGCGTGGCGCTCCACCATGGCGGCGAGGCGGTCCTGCTGGACGCTGGCCTTCTGGCGGACCTCGCCGAGGAAGGCGTCATCCTCGAAGAGCCGCAGCGCTTCGCGGCCCGCCACGAAGGAGATGTCCTGCCCCCGGAAGGTGCCGGTGTGGTCCCCCGGCTTCCAGATGTCGAGGGCCCGGCGGACCATCACCATCGCCAGCGGCGTGCCGAAGCCGCCGATCCCCTTGGCGAGGGGGACCAGATCCGGCTGGAGGCCGGCCTCCTCGAAGCTGAAGTAGCGCCCGGTGCGCCCGCATCCGGCCTGGATGTCGTCGACGATGAGCAGGATGTCCTGCTCGCGGGCGATCTCCTGCAGGCCCTGGAGCCACTCGGTCGAGGCCACGTTCACGCCGCCCTCGGCCTGGATGGTCTCGACGATGAAGGCGGCGGGCTTCTCGTAGCCGTTGGAGGGATCGGAGACGGTACGCCGGATGACGTCCAGGGTGTCGACGTTGGGACCGAGGGTTCCCTCGAAGGGCAGCCGCGTCATGCCGCACAGGCGTCGGCCGGCCGCACACCGGTACTTGGGGTTGGCCGTGACCTCCAGGCTGCCGAGGGTCATGCCGTGGAAGCCGTTGGTGAAGCAGGCCACGGTGGTCCGGCCCGTCACCAGGCGGGCCAGCTTGAGGGCGGCCTCGACGGCGTTGGTGCCGGTGGGGCCGGTGAACTGGAGCTTGTAGTCGACGAGACCGCGGGGCTCGAGGATGGTGTCCACGAAGGCCTGCATGAAGTCGCGCTTGGCGGTGGTGTAGAAGTCGAGGCTGTGGGCCACCCCGTCGCGCTGGATCCAGTCGACGATGGCCTGCTTCATCCTGGGGTGGTTGTGCCCGAAGTTGAGCACCCCCGCGCCGGCGAAGAAGTCCAGGTAGGCGTTCCCGTCCTCGTCGAACTGCTGGGCGTTCACGGCGCGGTCGAACACCTTGGGGTAGGCGCGGCAGTAGCCGCGCACCTCGGATTCCCAGAGCTCGAACACGGCGGTCGGGGAGGCATGCGGCGTCATCAGGTCCTCCAGGGACGCGGGAGGCCCGGCGCGGGGCCGGGCGGAAGGGCTCCCTTGGAGGGTAGCGGCCCGTCGACGTTCTCGCAGGCATCTCCTCTGGACCGCGAACCGGCCTCGATGGCGGGGTGACCGGGCAGGAGCGTGGGGGCGGGGGCGGGGCTCACCCGGGTGCGAGCCGCGGGGCGCCGGGGGTTCAGGACCGGGCGAGCGCGGCCGCCACGTCGTCGGCCAGGGTGAAGGCGGTGGTCCGGGGCCCCCGCGCCGGGCCCACGAGCAGGACGGGCCCCTGGGGGTCGCGATCCGAGGTGATCCGCACCCCGTTCTCGTCGTGGGTCAGGCGGCCGAGCCCCTCGGTCCGGGGGAGGGCCTGGAGGCCGCAGCGGATGCCGTCGGCGTCGACGCGGCCCACGTAGCGAAGCACCCGGCCCGAGCGGGCGGCCGCCTGGGCGCGGGCCTGCCACACCCGGTCGTAGCGGACCAGCCGGCGGTCCAGCTCTTCGGCGGGCAGCCCGAGCCACGAGGCGTCCAGGACCGGCTCCACCCGGAACGGCCGGGTGGGCAGCCCCGCCAGGTGGGCGAGGATGGTGAACTTCCGGCCCACGTCGGCGCCGCACAGATCGGCCACCGGATCGGGCTCCGTGACGCCCTGGTCGCGGGCCTCGGCCACCGCGCGGGACAGGGGGGTGCCCGCCGCCAGCGCGGCCAGGATGGCCGAGAAGGTGCCGCTGACGATCCCCTCGACGGCGAGGATGCGATCCCCCGTCCGGTCGAGCCGGTGCAGGGCCCCGGCCGAGGGGACCCCGGCGCCGACGGTGGCCCCGACCCCGAGCCGACCCTCCCGCCAGGCGGGCAGCCAGTCGGCGGAGCCCGGATCGGCGAGGGGGTCCTTGTTGGCGCTCACCACCGAGACCCCCGCCGCGAGGGCGGCGTCCCACCAGCGCCGGGTGTCGCCCACGGCCGCGTCCACCAGCACCCGGGCCCCGGCGAGGACGGCCGCCGGATCCGGGTCGGGGTCGGCCCCGTCCAGCGTGGCCAGCGCCCCGCCCGACGCCTTGTGCTCCGCCGCGCGGGAGGGGGGACCGCCCACTGCGGCCGAGGTGTCGACCAGCGCCGTGATGGATGCATGGGCGCGGTGGCCCCACACCTGGACGAACTGGCGCCCCACGTTTCCGAGGCCCAGGACCACGACCGCCATCTCGCCCTCCGCACGCGCTCGACCCGGCGGGGTATCCTCGCTGCGTGCCCGGAGCATCCGTGAAGGACCGTCCCGAGCGGGGACCGCTGGCCTGGCCCACCGCCGTCGGCCCGGACCTCGACGCCCTGCGCACCCTGTTCGACCCCTCGGGAAGCGCCACCCGCATCCCCGACGTGGCCCTGCCCGATCCCGACCTCACCCCCGCCTCCGAGCGCGGCGAGGCGCCCCCCCTGCCCGAGGGCTACGTCCACGAGGGCCTGCTGGGTCGCGGGGCCATGGGCGAGGTCCACCGGGTCCGCGACGTGGCCCTGAACCGGCGCATGGCCCTCAAGGTGCTGCAGCTCCGCTTCCAGGAGCGTCCGGCCTCGGTACAGCGCTTCCTCGACGAGGCCCAGGCCACCGCCCAGCTCCAGCACCCCGGCATCGTGCCGGTCTACAGCCTGGGCACCCTCCCGGACGGCCGCCTGTACTTCACCATGCTCGAGGTCCGCGGCCGCACCCTGGGCGACGTCATCCTGGGGGTCCACCGGGGCTCGGTCTCCGGCACCTGGGGGACCGGGCCCGGAGGCACCACCCTCCGACGCCTGGTGGAGCACCTCCGAACCGCCGCCGAGGCCGTCGGTCACGCCCATCGTCGGGGGGTGGTCCACCGCGACCTCAAGCCCGACAACGTCATGGTCGGGCCCCACGGCGAGGTCCTGGTGATGGACTGGGGGCTCGCCAAGGTGGTGGGGCGGGCCGAGCTCCCCTTCGACCCCGACGACGCCATCCGCACCTCCCGCACCCACGAGACCCGGGTCGGCGTGGTGTTCGGGACCCCCGCCTACATGCCGCCCGAGCAGGCCCGGGGGGAGTCGGATCGGCTGGACGCGCGCACCGACGTCTATGCGCTCGGCGCCATCCTCTTTGCCATCCTCCATGGCGAGCGCCCCTACCGGGGCCTGGACAGCCGGGCGCTGCTGGCCCGCCTCGCCGGAGGGCAGGCCGCCCCGGTCCCCGAGAGCCGGCTGCCGGTGCCCGAGGCCCTCGAGGCCATCCGTCGCCGGGCCATGGCGGTGGATCCCGCCGCGCGCCACCCCGACGCGGCCGCCTTCGCCCAGGACCTGGTGGCCTGGCTCGACGGCAGCGCCCGGCG
>CAZPJM010000024.1:0-31754 GCA_964586865.1 uncultured Enterobacteriaceae bacterium | reverse complement strand
CGAGCAGCACCGCGAGCACAAGCTGCAGCTCAAGTTCGCCTGGGACCCGGCGGACTGGAAGCGCGTCCGCAAGGGCCTCAAGACCGACAAGGCCCTCGCGGCCGACCCCCTAGCCCCGGTGGAGCGGCCCCAGGATCGCTACACCTGCTCCGACAAGCGGCTGTTCCGGTACATGGACGACGAGGTCCCGGTCCAGGCCACCCTCCTCGAGGGTGAGCAGCTCCGCGGCACCATCACCTGGTTCGGCCGGTACGAGTTCGGCATGGAGCTCAAGGGCGGGGCTCCCGTCACCGTGTTCCGGCACTGCCTGCACGACCTCCGCGAGGCCTGATCGGGCCGGCGCGCCGGGCCGGTCGGCCGGTCGCGTGAACGGCGATGGACCGCGCCGGGCCGCCGCACTACCCGGGCGTGCTGCCCGGAGAGTCCATGGCCATCCTGCAAGGCGCCCTGACCGTCCGCCGCTTCCGCATCGTCGGGAGCCTGCCGGACGACTGGCGCGATCGCTTCCGCGACAAGCTCGAGGAGCACGCCTTCCGGGAGGACCCGACCGGGGGGGGCAAGGAGGAGCGCGAGGGGTGGGTCCAGATCCACAACCTCCTGGACACCTCCTTCGAGGACCGGGACCGCTGGCTCTACAACGACCTGATCCTGCTGGCCCTCCGGGTGGACAAGAAGGCGCTTCCCGCCAAGCTCCTCAAGGCGACCCTCGAGAAGGAGCAGCAGCGCTGGTGCGAGGAGAACGGCCGCAAGCGGTGCCCCAAGGAGGTCCGGGAGGAGATCCGGGACCGGATCGAGACCGCCTGGCTCGCCCGCGCCCTGCCGAAGGTCTCGCTCACCGAGCTGTGCATCCACCTGAAGGAGCGGTACGTCATCGTCCACTCCCTCTCCGATGCGGCGGCCGACCGGGTCCGAAAGCGGTTCTTCGCGACCTTCGGGCTCCGGATGATCCCCACCTCCCCCCTCGACGCCATCGAGGATGCCGCCCGGCGCCAGGACCTGCTGGACTCGGTGGCCCTCCCTATGGGCGATCCCCACGCTGACGCGGTGAACGCATGATCGACGGACACGACCCGACGCCCGTGGTGCCGCACCTGGCGGCCGAGTTCTACCTCTGGCTGTGGTGGCGGAGCGAGCTCGACGGCGGGACCTTCGACCTGGGCGAGCCGGTGGGCCGCATCGAGGCGTGGGTGGACGACCGCCTGGCCTTCCGCATCCCCGGCGAGAAGAAGGTGACCGCGGTGCTCACCGGGGACCGGGCCTCCGAGGCGCTGGAGGCGCGGGCGGCGGTGTACGGCGGCAAGGTCCTGCAGGAGCTGCGCCTGTTCATCCGCCGGGACGACCGCGAGTTCAAGGTGACCCTCAAGGGTCCCGAGGTCCACCTCACCCGGGCCTCGCTGCCCCAGCAGCTCCAGGAGGCCGAGGACGAGGCCATCTACGACCGGATCTTCCTCTACGACGAGCTCCACTTCATCATCGCGGGGCTCTTCCGGGCCTTCGCTGCCCGTCGCACCACCGACGCGTGGGCCCGCGAGGATGTGCCGGCCATCCGGGCCTGGGTCGGCGGCGTGGCCCAGGGTTGACACGACCCGCCCGCGGGCTAGACATGGGGGGCTGCGCGGTCGACGCCTCGGCGGTCGGACCCCACAGCCTCGCGGGGACCTCGGGTCCGTCCCGAAGCCCCGCACCGCGCCGGTCATCCCGGCGGGGGACCACGGACGGTTAGCTCAGCTGGATAGAGCGTTGGCCTCCGGAGCCAAAGGCCACAGGTTCGAATCCTGTACCGTCCGCCACCCCCGCCGGGAGGGCCGTGCCCGCCCCTCCCGCTGGACCCGATCGGGACCCTGCGCTACGGGACCGCTCGACCTGCACGGAGGGGCTCGGACGTGATCGGTTGGCTCGCTACGGAGTGCGCCTCGTGTTCGTGAGGTTCTGGGGCGTCCGAGGCTCGCTCCCCACCCCCGGTGCGGCGACCAGCCGGTGGGGCGGGAACTCGAGCTGCCTGGAGATCCGCCAGGACGGCCTGCCGCCGCTGGTCCTCGACTGCGGGACGGGCGCCCGCAACCTGGGCCGCCACCTGCTCGGCGAGTCGGGGCGGCACCTGCACGTGTTGTTCACCCACTTCCACATGGACCACGTCTTCGGCTTCCCCTTCTTCGCGCCGCTGTACACGCCCGGCTACCGCATCGACGTGACGGTCCCCGCCTCGGACGACGACGAGGCCCGCGCCCGCCTCGACGGCTTCTGCAACGGCGTCTACCACCCGGTCCGGCTGCGCGACGTGCCAGCCACCCTCGACTTCCACGCCATCCGGCCCGGCCGCGCCTTCGAGCGGGATGGCTGGAATGTCCGCGGGGTGGCGCTGAACCACCCGGGCGGCTCCTGCGGCTACCGGGTGGAGCACGGGGGGCGGAGCATCTGCTACGTCACCGACACCGCCCCGTTCGCCACGCCCGGCGAGGGCGTCGTCTACGATCGGCCTCCCACCCCCGGCGAGGCCCGGATGCTGCGCTTCCTGGAGGGGGCCGACGTGGTCGTCTACGACACCATGTTCGACCTGCCCGAGTACCTGGAGCGCATGACCTGGGGCCACAGCTACCCGGAGTATGCGCGGGGCCTGTGCCGGGCGGCCGGCGTGCGCCACCTGGTGCTCTTCCACCACGCCCCCGACGCCAGCGACGATGACCTGGACGCCCGGGCCGCCGCGTGGGCGGGCGCGTCCGAGCCGCGGGTGAGCCTGGCCCGCGAGGGAGAGATCGTGCACGCCGAGGGGTAGGTCCGGCCCTGTCCCCCGAGGCCGTCCAGGCGTTCCTGACGGCCATCCCGGTGCTCCTGGGGGCATGGTGGCTGGCCATCGCAGCCGGGGCCCTGTGGCGGCGCACCCTGTGGCAGCGGGCCGGCGGCGAGGTGCAGGCGCTGGCGCGGGCGTGGGGGGCCCGGGTGCGACCCACCTGGGCCGGCTTCGAGGTGGTGGGGCCCCAGCTGCGGGTCCGGTGGCGGGGCGGGATCCGAGGCCCGCGGACCGTGATCCGGGGCGTGTCCCTCCGCGAGGGCGGCCCCGGCTGGTGGCCGGCCCGACGGATCCTGGAGCGGGTGGGGGCGCCGGGTCCGGCCGGGCCGACCGGCCCCGAGGATCCCTGACCCGCCCGGGGCGCGCGCTCCAGGCACGATCAGGGGCACGGCTCCTGGATGGCGTAGCGGATGACGACCTGGAGCTGGTCGGGCGCGAAGGCCGGCTCGAAGCGGACCGCCTGGAGACGATCCACGTAGCTCCAGCCGGTGGGGACCGGGTCCCCGTCCACCTCGACGTCGATGGTCTCGGGGACCGGCGGATCGGCGAGCACGAGGCCGTCGCGGGCCGCGGCGCGGGAGGGGACGAAGACCTCGCGGGCCTGCTCGGCCATGAGGCCCATCCCTCCGAGGGCCACGTCCACCGGCTCGAGGTCGTCGAGCTGCAGCCGGAGGACGCCGTCCAGGGGGCCGGAGCGGATGGGGCGGAAGTGGACGTCCACGTCGATGGGCGGATCCCCCGGCCCGAGGACGACGGGGAGGTCGGGCCCGTCGACGGTGATCTGCAGGCGATCGGCCGTCCGGAGGCTCAGGTCGTCCCACCCCACCGTCCGGTTGCCCGTGTTCTGCACCGTGATGGTGCGGGTCGTGGTGCAGCCGAGGGACGTCTCTCCGAGCTGGATGGCCCCTGGCGACACCTCGACGCGGGGGCCGATGCCCGTTCCGCGCAGGCGGACCTCGAGACGCCGCTGGGCGGGGTCCGAGGTCTCGATCCCCAGGCGGGCGCGGTGGTCGCCGGGCTGGAGCGGCGCGTACGACAGGAGGATGCGGGTCTCGGAGCCCGGGGCCACGTCGGCGATGCCCTCGAGGCGGAACGGGGCATCGGGGTCGCCCGCCCCGAGCTGCACGCCGACCGTGCAGGTGTTCCGGAGGACCAGGGTGTCCTCGACGCGCTCCCCCAGATCCACTTCGCCGAAGTCCAGAACCTCCGGGTCCGGCCCCTCGAGGCAGTCCTGCTCGGGCAGCGCATCCGGCTCATCGCGTCGCTCGGACAGGGTGATGTCCGAGCACGCGACGAGGGGCATCAAGGCCAGGCCGAGGATTCGCACGGGTCCTCCGTGGGGGCAGGGTAGCCGAGAAAGAGGCCCCCCGCGCCCTCACCCGGTGAGGGCCTCCACCTCGCGGCGACTCTGGCGGGCCGCCTGCCCGTCGACGGCATGGCTGCGCAGCCGGTCCAGGACCTCGGAGAGCCGCTCCGGGGGAGCCTCGCCGGGCCGCTCCCGGGACAGGGCGACCCCCGCCACCGCCTCCTCCAGGAAGGCCAGGGCGTACACCACCAGGGCTTCGGTCCGCCCGCGCTCGCGGGCCAGGCCGTCCCGGTGGGATAGGAGGCGCTCCAGGTGGGCGATGGTGGCGGCGTGCCGCTCCCGGGTGAAGGCGTCGTCCGTCGGAGCCCGGGTCAGGGCCTCGATCCGGGCCCGCACGTCATCGCCGTCGATGGTGTCCAGGGAGCGGTCCTGGTCCTGAAGGGTCCGCTGGAGGGCGAAGACCCACCCGGCCACCTCGGCCAGGCCCCGGCGTGCCTCGGCGTCGGGCAGGTGGGGGCGGGCCCGGAGGACGAGGGTGCGCGCCCGCACCACCGGCGCCCGGTAGGCCGGGGCGAGGGCCCGGGTGATCCTGGCAGGGGAGGGGAGGGGATCGGCGTGGAGGGGCGCCAGCAGCGGGAGCCATGCCAGGCTCGCCCCCAGGGAGACCAGGGCGGCGGTCACCGCGGGCTGCCAGGCGGGGAGGAGGGCAGGGGCGATCCAGGCCTGGGTCGCGGACAGGGCCAGGGCCGCCCCAGCCAGGCCGGCGAGGGTGGCGTTGATCCGGTCCAGGGTGGCGGTGCCGGGGTGGAGCAGGCCGGTCGCCAGCCCGGTGATGGCGCCGATGGCCAGCACGGCGGGGAGGCCCAGCGCCGCGGCGAGGAGGGCGCCCAGCGTGCCGACGACGGCCACCAGGGGCAGGGCCCACACCCGGGAGGGGACCGCCAGCGCGGGACCGGCGGCCACCGCCACACCCAGGGCCACCTCGGGCTGGCTCTCGAACAGCCCGAGGGCCTGCAGCCCGAGGGCGGAGCCGGCAGCACCCCCCGCCCAGGCCACCTGGCGGAGGGGCAGGGTGGCCAGCGGTCGATGGCGGGTCGGGACGAGGGCCTTCCAGGCCCGATCAGCGAGCGCGTTCATAGCTGAGCTCCTTCGCCTTCTTGATGGCGTGGCGTCCGGTGGCGGTCTCGGGGGCGGCGCTCTGGAAGGCGTCGTTCAGGGCGTCGATCTCCTCGGCCTCCGAGACGAGCGGGGCCATGTCGAAGTCGATGGCGGTGCGACGGAGGGTCTTGGCGCCTTCGTCGGCCAGGGCGCGGGCGCGGCCCACGTCGCCGGCGGCGTAGGCCCGGGAGGCGCGCTCGGCCTGGACGTTGCCCCAGGCGCGCCGAGCCGCCACGGTCCGGTCCCGGTCCCAGGCCTGGGCCACCAGGGTGGGGTCGGTGGTCACCAGGGCGGCCGCCGTGGCCTGGCTGATCGCGGGCCGCTCCTGCACCAGGTCGACGTAGTCGGCCCGGGCCTGTCCCACGGGCACGCTGCCCTCGGCCGGGCCGGTGACCCGCACCCGGGCCACCACGGTCCGGGTCTCTCCGGCGTGGACGTCCCCGAGGGCCACCCGCCAGCCCTCGGCCGTCCGCTCGGCGCCCCACCCCAGCACCTCCAGGCCCTCCACGTGGGGGGGCAGCGTGATGTCCAGGGTCGTCCGCCGCGCGACCACCCGGGTGGTCCGGTCCAGCTCGTCGGTGAAGACCTGCTGCAGATCGCGCGGGCTGTCCACGTAGTCGTAGGAGCCCCCCCCCAGATCGGCCAGGCGGACCAGCCGATCCTCGTCGAAGTCGAGCCCCAGGCCCACGGTGGACACGCTGGCCCCGTCGGCCGCCAGCCCGGTGACCGCCTCGGCCAGGCTGCGGCCGTCGGTCCGCCCGGCGGTGGCCTTGCCGTCGGAGAGGACCACCACGCGGCGCACCCGGCTGGCCCCGTCGTCCTCACGGAGCGCCCGGCGGGCCACCGACAGTCCATCCCACAGGTTGGTGGCCCCGGCCGGCTGCACCCGGTCCAGGGCGCGGTGGACCGCGGCCACGTTCTCGACCGGACCGGGCGGCACCAGCACGCGCCCCTCGTCCGAGAAGGTCACGACGCTGAACCGGTCGCCCGCGCGCATGGAGCCGGCGAGGACGCGGGCGGCCTGTCGCGCATAGTCCAGCTTGCCCCGGGCGCGCATGGAGCCGCTCGTGTCTAGGACCACCGCCAGATCCACCGGCTGTCGGCGCCCCTCGCCAAGCGCGGCCGGCGCGCTGACGATGATGGTCAGGAAGCGCTCCTCGCGCCGCCCCTCCAGGACGGCGGTGCGGTCCAGCCCGGCCTCCACCACCAGGGAGCCGGCCCGCACGGGAGCCGTCGCGGGGGCGGGGGTGGGGTCGATGCGGTGGGCCACCAGGCCGGGCGCGGGCTCGGCGGAGGGGGCGGGCGGGGTCGTCACGGGGACGGGGCTCGGGGTGGGACCCTGCGCCGCCAGCAGGCGGGGGGCGAGGATCGCCCCGGCGAGGGCGAGCGGGACGAGCCCGGCGGTCAGGTGCCAGCGCTGCATGAGGGCCTCCGGTTGCGCGGTCGACCGGACAACGCACCGGAGCCGGGGTTCCTTACACCCGCACGCGGACCCGCCGACGGCCGGCGTCGGGGCCGCTCAGTCCTTGATGAGCTCGACCGGCGACTGGCTGCCCAGGCGGGGCCCGCGGGGGGCCTGCTCCTCCTTCTTGGCCACCTGCTCGGCCGAGGGAGGGGGCAGATCCCCGGTCGAGGTGAGCAGCGCCCGGGCCACCTCGCGGGGCAGCCGCAGCTCGTCCGCCAGGGCGCCCCAGTCCACGTCCTCGAGGGTGGCCCCCGGCTTCTCCTGACGCTCGCGGGCGAGGCGCTCGTCGAGCTTCTTC
The DNA here is from genome assembly GCA_964586865.1 of uncultured Enterobacteriaceae bacterium. Taxonomy (GTDB): domain Bacteria; phylum Myxococcota_A; class UBA796; order UBA796; genus REDI01. Next base: position 24,739 of record CAZPJM010000024.1, on the reverse strand, counting down.
TCGAAGTCGAAGGTGGCGTCGGCGAGCAGGTTCCGCACCCGGTTGTAGGCCGGGCTGTCGTACTCCCGCACCATCTCGCCCACCCGTCGCTCCCAGTGGGTGCGGGCGATGTAGACCCGACGCGCCCAGTCCTGGACCTGCTCCGGGCTCGGGTCCTCGATCTCCGAGAAGGCGATGGCCAGGGCCGACTCGATGATGAGGTCGTGGTGGAAGCGGGCGGCGATGATGTCGGCGTAGATGGCGTCCATCACGACTTCGTCGAAGAGCTTGGCCTCGCCCGCCACCACGTGCTCCTCCCAGAGGTCCATGCGCCGCTCGATGCCGCTCGTGGCCGGCAGGAACCAGTACGGGAGCTTCTTCCCGGTGGGCTGCTCGGGGCGGCCCTCCAGGTGCATCCGGATCTCCTCGAACTGGTGGTGACCCTGGAGCTGCACATCGAGGGCGCTCTGGTGGATGTCCTGATGGCAGTTCCAGAGCTCGACCCACAGCGGCGCGTACTCGGGCGAGCTCGCCATGGCGTCGTTGATGATGGGCTCGACCTCGCTGCAGGGGCGCTGGGCCCGGATCCGGTTGGCGATGTCGGACCGCGGGGTCGGGCTGGGCACCGGGTTGCCGTAGAGCGAGCGGGTCTTCCGGTTGATCTTCACCGGGGGCAGCTCGATGTGGACCCACTCGCCGGGCTGCCGCACGATGTTGACGTCGCCCTGGGTGAAGGCGGCACTGGGCTCGGAACCGGTGGGCGGCGCCGCCTCGGCCGGCTCGACCGGGTCGCTGCCGGGATCCCCCTCGTCGATGGACAGCGAGCCCCCGGTGCCCTCGGTCTGGACCATGAGGTCCCCCGCGGTGCCGTCCGCGTCGGCCGAGGCGTCGTCGCCCTCGGCGGGGGCGGTCGGCTCGGGGGTGTCGGTGCGGGCCCAGGCGAACAGGCCCGCCATGTCGACGCTGAAGGTGGGCACCTCGCCCGAGAGCAGGGGCCGGGCGGCGAAGGCGCCACCCAGGATGAGCGCGGCGAGCACCACCGAGGAGCCGCCGATGAGCAGGACCCGACGGCGGTTGCGGTTGGGGGCCTCCTCGCGCTCGGGCTCGGGCGGCGGGGTGCGGGAGCTGACCCGGGGGGGGAGCGGGCTCGACGTGCCGGTCGGGCTGGCCGGCTCCTGGGTGTCGAGGAGGCCGGCGGCCGACTCGTCCTGGGCGGTGGGCTCGTCCTCGGGCTCGATGGGGTAGAGGGCCGGAGGGAGCGGCTCGCTGTGCAGATCGGGGGTCTGGACCCAGTCGGAGCTGCTCGGGGTGAGCACGTCGCCCGGGTTCTCGAGGTTGGGGATCTGGGTGGGCTGCATGCCCGGAGGGCCCTCGCCGACCCGGAAGAGGGCGACCGTGGCGTTGTCGGGCGTGCCCTGCGCCGAGGCCCGGCGCAGCAGGTGAGCGGCGGCGCCCTCGAGCTGGTTCCAGTCGGCGTTGCCCAGCTCGTGCTCGTCGACGGCGCCGTGCAGACCGTCGGTGCAGAGCAGGATGACGTCGCCGTGGTGCAGCATGGGGGCGTGGGTGACGTCCACGTCGACCTGGCGCTCGCTCCCGAGGGACCGGGCCAGGACGTGGGCCTCGGGGTGGCTGGCGGCGTCCTCGGGCGAGAGGAGGTCGTTGTCCACGAACATGTTGACCATGGTGTGGTCACGGGTCAGGGCCCGGACCTCGCCGTGGCGGACCAGGTAGGCGCGGGAGTCGCCCACGTGAGCCACCACCGCCACGCCGTCCTGGATGGCCACGGCCACGATGGTGGTGGACATGCCCATGAGGCGGTGGCTCTTGCGCCCCGTCTCGTAGATGGCCCGGTTGGCGAGGGTGATGGCCTCGACCAGGGCCTGGGCGGGGTCGCTGCCCGCCGCCTGGCTCATCGCCTCGGCGACGGTGCGCACCGCGAGCTGGGCCGCCTGCTGGCCGCCGGTGTGACCGCCGACACCATCGCACACCACGCCCAAGGTGAGCCCGTCGAACCGGAAGACACCATGGGCGTCCTGGTTCTCGCCCGACACGCGGGCCTGGCTGGCATATCCGAAGGCGACGTTCACCAGGTCTCCCGGGGGAGCCCGAGGCCCGGGCCTCCCCCCCTTGGAAGGTCGGCACCTCGGCGTGCACACTCTGCACCATAATCGGTCCGGCTGGGCAGATCCCTGCGGAGGGGATCCGCGTGGGGCCCGGGCCGGGAGCGACCGGAGGGCGCGTGGTGCGCGGAGAGCGGGTGAGGGACGGGCTTCGCGCCCTGGCGGCGGCGGTGGCGGCGACCTGCCTGGCCACGGTGGCGCTGGGGGCGGCCTACCCCCCGGAGGAGGGGCGCGCGGTGGTGGCGACGGACCACCGTCTGGCGTCCGAGGCGGGCGTGGAGGTGCTCGCGGCTGGGGGCAACGCCGCCGATGCCGCCGTGGCTGCCGCTCTCGCCGCTGGCGTCGTCCAGCCCGCGGGGAGCGGGCTCGGCGGGGGGGGCTTCGCCCTGGTCGTGGAGCCCGACGGGCAGCAGCGGCTCGCGCTCGACTTCCGCGAGGTGGCCCCTGAAGCCGCTGTGACCGACCTCTTTCGCACCCCTGACGGGGGGGTGGACCCCCAGGCCTCACGGGTGGGGGGGCTGGCCGTGGCGGTGCCGGGAGAGAGCCGCGGGCTGGCCCGCCTGCTGACGGAGCGCGGCCGCCTGACCCCGCAGCAGGTGGTGGCACCCGCCCTGCGGCATGCCCGGGATGGCTTCCCGGTGGGCGCGCACCTGGCCCGGGCCCTCGGCGGCACCGATCACCCGGCGGTCCGGCGCCTGTTCACCGTGGGAGGCGCGGTGGCGGATCGGGGGGTGCGGGTGCGCAACCCGGCCCTGGCCCGGACCCTGCGGGACTGGGCTGCCACCGGGGGCGAGGCCCTCCACACGGGCGCGCAGGCCGTCCACCTGGTCGAGGCGGTGCGTGCGGCCGACGGCATCCTCACCGCCCGCGACCTGGCCGCCTACCGACCCGCCCGCCGGGAGCCGGTGGTGGCCCGCTTCGGCGAGCACACCCTCGTCACCTTCCCGCCACCCTCGTCGGGGGGCATCGCCCTGGCCCAGATCCTCGGCGCGCTGGAGGGCCGCGACCTGGCGGAGGCCGGCCACAACAGCGCCGCCTACCTCCACCTCCTCACCGAGGCCATGAAGCACGCCTTCGCCGATCGGGCCCATCACCTGGGGGACCCGGACTTCGTGGAGGTCCCGCGGGAGCGCCTGCTCTCGTCCGCGCGGATCGCGGCGATCCGGGAGGGCATCGACCCGGAGCGCACCCACCCGCCCGCGCACTACGGCGATCCCATCGCGCCGCCGACCGACGGCGGGACCCAGCACATCTCCGTGCTGGACTCGGACGGGATGGCGGTGGCCCTCACCTCCACCATCAACACGAGCTTCGGCAGCGGCGTCGTGCCGCCCGAGCTCGGCATCCCGCTCAACAATGAGATGGACGACTTCGCGGCGGCGCCGGGCGTGCCCAACGCCTACGGCCTGGTCGGGGCCTCCGAGAACGCCATCGCACCGGGCAAGCGCCCGCTGTCGAGCATGACCCCCACCGTGGTCCTGGACGCCGAGGGCCGGCCGGTGATGGTGCTGGGCGCCTCGGGAGGCAGCTTCATCATCAGCGCCACCCTGCAGGTCTACCTGAACCTGGCGGTCTTCGACATGGACCCCCAGGCGGCGGTCTCGGCCCCGCGGATCCACCACCAGTGGCTCCCCGACCGGCTCTTCGTGGAGCCCGACCTGCCGGTCGACGTGCGGGCGGGGCTGGAGGCGCGAGGCCACACCCTGGATGTGCGCCCCGGCTTCTCGGCCGTGCAGGCCGCGGTCCGTACCGAGGCGGGCTTCGCGGCGGGCAGCGACCCCCGGAAGGCCGGCCGCCCGGCCGCGCTGCGGTGATCCCCGCCCCGGTGGCTGGGATCAGGCGGTGACTCGCTCCAGCACCTCTTCGAGGGCGACCCGGTCCTTCACCACGGCCCCGATCTGCGAGACGGTCAGGGCCGCCACCGCCGAGGCCAGGGCCCCGCACCGGTCGGGGTCCCAGCCCCGGGCCAGGCCGTAGAGGAAGCCGCCGGCGTAGGCATCGCCGGCGCCGGTGGTGTCGACGGCGCGCACGGGCTCGATCTCGATGGGGTGGAGGGTGCCGTCCTGGAGGACCAGGCTGCCCTCGCGGCCGAGCTTGACGATGGTGGTGTGCACGCCGAGCTCCTCGGCGACCACGTGGACCGCCTCGCGGGCGGGCCGGCCGGTGAGCGTGGCCGCCTCGTCGGCGTTGAGGAAGACCACGTCGACGTGATCACGGACCACCTGCCGGACCGTGTCGGGGACGGCGCCCACCACGTGGGGGTCGCTCACGTCGAGGGAGACCAGGCCGCCGGCTTCCCGGACCCGGCGCATGCCCTCGAGGACGAGGGCCCGGCTCTCGGGACCCATGAGCATGTACCCCTCGAAGTGGCCGATCCGGGACTCGGTCAGGGCCCCCGCGAAGTCGCCCAGCCGGTCGAGGGCCACCGCGGCCCCCAGGTCGGTGACCATGGTCCGCTGGGCGTCCGAGGCGCTGATGATGGAGAGGCACTTGCCCGTGGCGAGGCCCTCGGTCCAGACCAGGGCGTGGCCGCCGCACGAGTCCTGCAGGCGGGCCCCGTACATCCGGCCCATCTGGTCCCGGCCGACCTGGCCGCAGAACAGGGCCCGGCCACCCAGCAGGCCCACGGTGGCCACGGTGTTGGCGCAGGAGCCCCCCGAGTCGAAGGTGACCTTGAGCTGCCGGACCGCGTCGTAGGCCGACTCCCAGCCGTCGTGGTCCACCATGTGGGTGGTCCCGCGCTCGAGACCCAGCCGGTCGAGGACGGTGTCGTCCTCGACCACCACCAGGGCATCCATGAGCGCGTTTCCGAGGCCGGCGAGATCGTAGGTCATGGCGGGTCCGGGGCGGAGGTTCGAGACGGCCGCGCCGGTAACGCGCCGGCGGGGAATGGCGAGCCCCCGCCCGGCGGGATCCCCGTGGGAGGCTACTGGCTCTCGAGCCAGCGCTCGGCCTCGATGGCCGCCATGCACCCGGACCCGGCGGCGGTCACGGCCTGCCGGTAGTCGTGGTCCTGCACGTCCCCGCAGGCGAAGACGCCGGGGATGTTGGTGACGGTGCTGTCGGGGGCGGTCTGGATGTAGCCGCCGTCGTCCATGTCGAGCTGGCCGGCGAAGGGCTTCGTGTTCGGGATGTGGCCGATGGCCAGGAAGAGGCCGGCCACCTCGAGGGTGGAGGTCTCGCCGGTCTTTCGGTTCTCGAGGGCCAGCCCGGTGACCTTGTCCTCGCCGAGGACGTCGGTGACCACCGTGTCCCAGATGAAGGTGATCTTGTCGTTCTTCAGGGCCCGCTCCTGCATGATCTTGCTGGCGCGGAGCTCGTCGCGGCGGTGGATCACGTAGACCCGGCTGGCGAACTTGGTGAGGAAGGTGGCCTCCTCCATGGCCGAGTCGCCGCCGCCCACCACCGCCACGGGCACGTTCTGGAAGAAGAAGCCGTCGCAGGTGGCGCAGGCGCTCACCCCGCGGCCCTGCAGGCGCTTCTCGTTGTCCAGGCCGAGCCAGCGGGCGCTGGCGCCGGTGGCGATGACCAGGGCGTCGGCCTCGAGGGTCTCGCCGGCGGAGGTGGTGAGGGAGAAGGGGCGCTTCGAGAGATCGGCGTCGGTGATCTCGTCGAAGGCGAAGGTGGTGCCGAAGCGGGCACACTGCTGCTTCATGTTCTCCATGAGGTCGGGTCCCATGATGCCGTCCGGGAAGCCCGGGTAGTTGTCCACATCGGTGGTGATGGTGAGCTGCCCGCCGGGCTGGAGGCCCTCGAGGACGTGGGGGGCCAGGTTGGCGCGCGACAGGTAGAGGGCGGAGGTCAGGCCGGCGGGGCCGGAGCCGAGGACGAGGACGCGGGGATGGCTCACGGAGCGCTCCAGGAGATGGGGGGCGCGGGGCCCCGGTGCGTCGCGGGAGGTAAGGACACGTCGACCGCCGGTCAACCGTCGACGGCCAGCGAGAGGGCGTCGTCGGTGCGGACGAGGCCGAGGGCGTCGAGGGTCCCCGGCGACAGGGCCGAGGGGGTGTCGGGCGGCAGGAGCGCGACCAGCTCGGCCTCCAGCTCGGCGAGGGCCCCCTCGGGGAGGGCCTCGACGCGGGCGACCAGGGCGTCGGGCATCCAGCGCGGGGTGGTGCGGCCCTCGCGGGCGGTCCGGAGATCGGCCAGGATCCCGCCGAGGGCGTCGGGAAGCGCCTCGGGCTCGGGGAGGCGACCGAGGGCCAGCACCACCAGGGGGGGCAGGGCGGCCACGCCCTCGGCGGCGGCGTGGCGCTCCAGCAGGACGTCCCGCTCCGCGGCCAGGCTCGCCCCCACCTCGCGGGCCTGGGCGAGGGTCCAGGGCCCCGGGTCGGGCAGGCGCCGGGGATCGGTCATGGGAGCGCCGGTGAGCGGGTCGTGGAGCAGGTGGGCTGGCACGCCATCCACCAGATCGGTGGGCATGCCGAGGGTGCGCCGGCTCCGGCGGACCGCCCGGTCGCCCGGGAAGGCGGTCCAGGCCAGCTCCAGCAGCCCTCGCGCGGTCGCGCCCCGGTCGCGGGCCTCGAGGAGGAGGGCGGCCTCGGCGGCGATGGAGGGGTCCCCCTCGGTGGCGAGGGCCGTCGACACCAGGTCCTCTGCGTCGGGGAGGGCGTCGGGGTGCTGGCGGGCCGCCTCGATGAGCGCGGTCCAGCCGTCGGGCAGGCGAGGCTCGTCATCCACCAGCTCCCGCAGGAGATCGAAGCCCTGATCGATCTGGCCCACCCGGAGCAGCTCGGTGGCCAGCCGACGCTGGACGGCGCGGTTTCGGGGGCTGCGACGCGCCGCCTCCCGGGCCCGGAGGAGGGAGTCGGGTTGATTCCAGCTCACCGAGGCCACGAGCCCGTCCCGGACACCGGCCATCCGCCCGGCCAGCCTCGCCTCGACGGACCAGGTGGCCACCAGGACCTGGGTGCCGCGGACCGCCACCCAGCGCTCGACCTGCCGCCGCCCCTCGGCCTCGTCCAGGAGCACGGCGGCGTGGGTCCCGTCGCGACCGGCGAAGGAGACCGGGTGTGGCTCGCGGAGGACCTCGACCGAGAGGTGGTCGTCGCGGAGTTCGTCGAGCCAGGCGGCCACCAGGCGCTCCGGAGCGTGGCGCGGGTCGCGCGTGGCGAGCTGGACCGACCAGCGCCGATCCCGGGAGCCGCGGGAGACGTAGGTGGGTTGGCCACCCAGCGTGGTCCGACGCCAGGCGGCGGGGGCGGCGTGGACCACCTCGCGGTGGGGCGGGCGGACCAGGGGGGTGCGGCCGCGCTCGGCCACGTCCTCGAGGTGGAGCAGCCTCGGCCCGAAGGCCCAGACGCCCAGCAGGATCGCCGCCATGCCCGACCAGCACACGGAGAGGCTGGCCACGTTCCAGCCCCTCCTGCGCTCGAGCCCGGGGGGGTCCAGGACAAGGGCCAGCAGGGCGCCGGTCACGAGCCCCCCCGTGTGGGCCCAGTTGTCGGTGGTCTCGTTGGTCCAGCCCATCCCGAAGATGAGCAGCAGGTAGGGCAGCAGGGCCCAGCCGAAGATGACGCGGGTGCGGTCCGACAGCAGGTTGTGCCGGACGAAGCCGAAGACGGTGGCGGCGGCCACCACGCCGAGCACCCCGCCCGAGGCGCCGAGCGACGGGGTCTCGGGGGTGAGCAGGGCGGACAGCACCGAGCCACCCAGCACCGAGGCCACGAACAGGGTGAGCAGGTTGAGCCGCCCCAGCGCCCGCTCCAGGTTCCACCCGACGTAGACGAACATGACCAGGTTCGAGGTGATGTGGCCCACGCCCGAGTGGAGCAGGCCCATGGAGAGGAGCCGCCAGACCTCGCCGGCCTCGAGGATGTCGGGCTGGAAGAGGTTCATGGCGGCCACCCACCCGCGGAGGTCCCCGGTGGCGGTGAGCCACCACACCCGGATCATCACCCCGGCCAGCAGCGCGGTCATCCAGGGGGGCGGGCCGGCCCGGTAGCGGTCCGACCAGGCCTGGCGGGCGTCGTCGCGCAGCGAGTGGAACAGGTCGAGGGAGTCGGCCTCGACGAAGTCGGCCCCGGTCACGGGCTCGAAGCGGACGAGGGCGTAGCCGGGCACCCGCCCGCTCCGAACGCGCTGCTCCCACTGCTCCCAGGAGAGCGTCTCCTCGTCCTCACCGATGCGGATGGTAACCAAGGACAGCGACTCCGCGGGTTGTCCGGGCCCGTGCCGGACCCGGTCGCTAGGTCTAACGGCGTGCGGCGGCGTGCTGCACCGCGGAGGACACGGCATGATGGATCTCGACGTGGGACTGGACCGGGCCGCCGAGGCCCTGCCCATCTTCCCGCTGCCGCGGACCGTCCTCATGCCGGGGGCGCTGCTCCCGCTCCACGTCTTCGAGCCCCGCTACCGGGCCCTGGTGGCCCACTGCCGCGCGGGGTGGGAGATCATGGGGATCGCCACCCTCATGCCCGGCTACGAGGCCGACTACGACGGCCGCCCGGCCCTCTTCCCCGAGGTGGGGGTGGGGCGGATCCTGGCGTACCAGCCCCTCGAGGACGGCCGGAGCAACATCCTGCTCCACTACATCGGTCGGGGCCGCATCCTCGAGGAGCTTCCCGCGAACCACGTCTTCCGGGAGGTCCGGCTCCAGGTGGCCCGCGACGTGCCCCCACCGGATGCCGCCGTCTACGACGCGGTGCGCAGCCTGGTCCGGGCGGTGGGGCGCTACTCGGAGCAGGCGGCCCGGGAGGCGGAGCGCCTGGTGTCGCTGGAGGGCAGCCAGCTGGTGGACACCCTGGCGCGCAAGCTCCTCGAGGACGTGGACAGCCAGCGCCGCTACCTGGCCACGGACCACCTGACCGAGCGCGCGCGGATGGTCGAGGGCGCCCTGGCCGATGTCCTGGCGGCGGCCAGCCCCGGGGTCGGCGAGGCCTGAGCCGGCCCCCGACCCTGCCCCGGGCCCGATGGGGCTTGCCGAGGCCCGTCCGCATCACTACCGGGGAAGACCGACCGTTCATCCCGTGGAGGCCCCGTGGCCAGCGCGCACGTCACCGACGTCACCGACGACACCTTCCAGGACGAGGTCCTGGGTGCCGACAAGCCCGTGCTCATCGACTTCTGGGCCACCTGGTGCGCCCCCTGCAAGGCCATCGCGCCCTTCGTGGAGCAGCTCGCCGAGGAGCACGACGGCCAGCTCAAGGTGGTCAAGGTGGACGTGCAGAACCACCGCAAGACCGCGATGCACTTCGGCGTCACCAACATCCCCACCCTGGTGGTGGTCAAGGGCGGCAAGGAGGTCGGTCGCCAGGTGGGCGCCCAGGGCGGCCTGCGGGCCCTGCAGAAGCTGGTCCAGCCCCACCTCTGATCGCGGTGGGCCCAAGGGCCCCCCAGCGTCGCCGGGATCGCGCTCCGGGCGGTCCTCCCCGGCCGCTGCGGGGCCGACGGGATAGGCCCGCCCCTCATGGAGCGCCTGCCCTACCTGGTCCCCATCCTGCTCTACGCCGTCCTCGCCCTGGATCACCTCATTCCCGGGGCGCTGGGGGGGGCGGTGCGGCGCCACGGACGGAGCCTGGCCCTGGCCGGGACGGCGGTGCACGTCCTCACCCTGGTGGGATCGGCGGTGTGGCGGGGCGGCACGCCGGGCTTTCCCGAGGCCCTGTCGGCGGCGGCCCTCGGGATGATGGTGGCGTACGTGGTCGTGGGTGGGGGCGAGCGCCTCCGCGCTCTCGGCCTCATGCTGGCGCCGCTGTCGGCGGTGGTCCTGTCCACCTCGCTCTTCGTGCCCCACCGGCAGGTGGCGGCCCTCTCCGAGACCGGCGCCTCGGCCTGGCTCCCCCTGCACCTGGGCCTGATCTTCGCGGGCCTGGGGGGCTTCGCCCTCTCCTTCGCGGTGGGGATCCTCTACCTGGTGGTCCGCGGTCGCCTCAAGAAGAAGCAGCTCGCCGGCCTCAAGCGGCTGCCCTCCCTGGAGGTCCTGGACCGCATCCAGTTCCGCTCCATGTTGTTCGGCTTCGCCTTCCTGACCCTGGGGATCGCCGCCGGGGGCGCATGGGCCGCCGCCAGTCTGGGCGAGCCGTGGGCCTTCGATCCCAAGGTCCTGTTCACCCTCGTGATCTGGTTGTGGTACGGAATCGCGCTTCAGGTCCGACTGGTAGCGGGGTGGCGGGGCCGATGGTCGGCCCTGTTCTCCATCGTGGGTTTCGGGGGCCTGGTGTTCTCGCTCATCGGCTTCAACTTCGTCGTGTCGGGGTGGCATACCTATGGCCCCTGACACCCGGATCCTGGCCCTGGGCATGAACCACCACACCGCGCCGGTCGAGGTGCGGGAGCGGCTGGCCCTGGACGAGGACGGGGTGGTGCGCCACCTCCGGATGCTGCGCGAGCAGGGCCTGGTCTCCGAGGCCCTGATCCTCTCCACCTGCAACCGCGTCGAGCTCTACGCGGTGCCCGGCGCCTCGGGTCCGCGGGCCCTCCGGGGCTGGTTTCGCAACTTCCGCGGCCCCAAGGGCGAGGACCTGGAGACCTTCCTCTTCCAGCACGAGGACGAGCAGGCGGTCCGTCACCTGTTCCGGGTGGCGGCCTCGCTGGACAGCCTGGTCATCGGCGAGCCGCAGATCCTGGGCCAGGTCAAGGACGCGGTGCGGGTGGCCGGGGAGCACGAGTCCCTCGGGCGCGTGCTCAATGCCCTGAGCCGGCGCACCCTCCAGGTCGCCAAGCGGGTGCGCTCCGAGACCGACATCGGCCGCTACCGCGTGGGGGTGGGCAACGCCGGGGTGGACCTGGCCCTGCAGATCTTCGGCGAGCTGGAGGGGCGCCGGGCCCTGCTGCTGGGGGTGGGCGAGATGGGGACCCAGGTGGCCCACGCCCTCCAGACGGCGGGCCTCGAGGAGCTGCTCGTCGCCAACCGGACCTTCGAGCGGGCCGTCGCCCTGGGGGAGACCCACGGCGCCACACCCATCACCTGGGACCGGATCGAGGAGTACCTGTCCCGCGTGGACATCGTCATCGCCGCGACGGGGGCGAACCAGCCCATCCTCACGCCCCGCATGGTGAAGCGCGCCCTCCGTCGCCGTCGGTACCGGCCCCTGTTCCTCGTGGACCTGGCGGTGCCACGCAACATCGACCCTCGCGTGGACGGGCTGGACGGCGCCTACTTGTTCAATGTGGACGACCTCAAGCAGGTGGTGGACGAGGGGGTCCGACAGCGCGAGGAGGCCCGCCAGCAGGCCGAGGGGGTCGTCCAGAGCGAGGCCCGCCGCTTCCTGCAGGCCCTCGCCGACATCGCGGTGGGGCCGCGGATCGGCGCCATCACCCAGGCGATGGAGGCCGTCCGCCAGGACGAGCTGGTCCGCAGCCGCAAGCTCGTCGACAGCCTCGACGAGGAGCAGCGCGCGCAGCTCGAGGCCCTCACCCGGGCCCTGGTGAAGAAGGTGCTCCACCGCCCGCTCCAGAACATCCACCGCTCCGCCCGCGACGGCGACGCCCTGCGCCTCGAGCACCTGCTCGACGCGTGGGAGGAGGATCCATGACCGCTTCCCTCGTCCTCGGCACCCGGGGCAGCAAGCTCGCCCTGGCCCAGAGCCAGCTCGTGGCCGACGCCCTCACCCGACACACCGGCCGCCCGGTCGAGGTGCGGGTCATCAAGACCCGTGGGGACCAGATCAAGGACAAGCCCCTGCACGAGATCGGCGGCAAGGGCCTGTTCACGAAGGAGATCGAGGTGGCCCTCCTCGACGGCTCCATCCACTTCGCGGTCCACTCCATGAAGGACATGCCCACCGAGCAACCCGAGGGGCTCGTCTTCGCGGCGGTGCCTTCGCGAGAGGACCCGTGTGACGCCATCGTCGGCCATCGCCTCGAGGATCTGCCGCACGGCGCCGTGGTGGGGACGGGCAGCCTGCGTCGCCGGCGGCAGCTCGAGGCGGCCCGTCCCGACCTGGAGGTCCGCGGGATCCGGGGCAACGTGGGCACCCGGATCCGCAAGGTGCACGACGGCGACTACGACGCCGTGGTGGTGGCCGCCAGCGGGCTCCGCCGCCTGGGTCGCCTCGACGATGCCGCCGAGGTCCTCTCCCCCGAGGTCATGCTGCCGGCGGTGGGCCAGGGGGCCCTCGCCGTCCAGGTCCGCGAGGACGACGCCGAGACCCGCGGGCTGATGAGCGCGGTCCACGATCCCATCACCGCCGTCGCCATCGAGGCCGAGCGCGCCTTTCTCCGACGGATCAGCGGGGGGTGCTCGGTCCCCGCGGCCTGTCACGCCGTGGTCGAGGGTGAGAGCCTGTGGGTGCGGGGCTGCTATGCGCCCATCGAGGGCGAGCCCATCCGGACGGCCGAGGCCCGGGGGTCCCTCGCCCAGGCCGAGGAGCTCGGGGTCCGGGTGGCCGAGAGCGTCATGGTGCGGCCCGGCTGAGGGGTCGGCCGCCGCGCTGCGGTCATTCCTGGGGCGCGGGCCCGTAGAGGACCAGGATGTCGACGCGCCCATCGGGCTGGAAGGGCTGGGGGCCGCCCTGGTTGTCCTGCATCACCACCCGGGCGTCCTCCCAGTAGGCGTACGAGGCCCAGGGGTCCTCCTCGCCGGGGACGGTCTGGAGGGTGACGGCCGAGGGCGTGCCGAGCACCTCGACGAAGCAGCCCGGCGAGATCCCGAGGCCCAGGCCATCCGGGTCGGTGCCGCCATAGGGCGCCTCGATGCGCAGGCTGTAGAGGTAGTCGGTGGGGTCGGGCCGGCCGTTCCGGTCGGTGTCGAAGGCGGTGGCGGTCACGCCGCTCGGGTAGCGGCAGTCGATGCCGCCCTCGAAGGTGGCCGGCTGGCAGGCGTCGGGCCGCCCGAAGGTCTGGAAGACGCCCCGCATGTTGCCCTGGACGCAGACGTCGTCGACGCAGCCCGCCTCGAGCGCCAGGCGATCGCCCGGCACCAGACCCTCGCACGGCTGGGCATCCTCGATGAGATCGCCCACGTCCGGGTCGTCGTCGGGGTCGTCGGGGTCGTCGGGGTCATCGTCGGGGTCATCGTCGTCGTCTTCGTCGTCGTCGCCGTCGTCGTCTTCGTCGTCGTCGTCCACCGAGCCGTCGGTGTCGAGGCCCTCGGCCTCCACGCAGGCGCCGTCCTGCTCCACGGTGCCGTCGGGGCAGATGAGCCCACCGCCACAGGCGGTCATCAGGAAGAGGGGGATGATGGGGCGCACGCTCACCTCCGGGGTCCGACGAGCATGCCACCCCCCGGCCCGGCCGACAAGCGGGCCCGGGGTGTACCACGGGACCGATGGGGACGAGCCTTCACCGGACCGGACGAGACGGGGGCCTTCCTCGGTCGACGTGCCTCGGCACGCCTTCCCTCGGTCGCTCGTCGAGAACCGCGCTCTCGACGGCATCTCGCCGGCTCGCGACGAGCTGTCATGACAGATGCGGGTTAAGGCCGCCGGCGCTCCGTCAACTCCTCGTGAGGGCCCCATGATCGGCCGTTCCATCCTGCTTCTCTCCAGTCTCCTGCTCGTCGCTGCCTGCAGCGAGACCAACATCTCCGGGGGCAGCGACTTCGACGAGCCGCCCAACCCGCCGGACCTGACGGTGGAGCCCACCATCGACCGCACCGTGCAGGTGACGATCCCGGCGGTGGACGTGTTGTGGGTGATCGACGACTCCTGCTCCATGGGCGAGGAGCAGGACGCCCTGGCCGCCAACTTCGACGCCTTCATCAACTACTTCGTGGGCTCCGACCTGGACTACCACGTGGGGGTGGTGAGCACCGGCTGGGACGAGGACTCGGCCCGCGGGCGGCTGCGCGAGGCCCAGGGGGTCCGCTGGATCGATTCCGACACCCGCAACCCGGTGGATGTCTTCGCCGGCATGGCCCTCCTCGGGACCGACGGCCCCGCCGAAGAGAAGGGGCGCAACCAGGTCTATGGGGCCATCGAGCTCCTGGGTGCCGAGGGGCGCCCCAACCACGGCTTCTACCGGGAAGACGCCTCGCTGGCCGTGGTGGTGATCTCCGACGAGGACGACGCCTCGGGCGACACGGTCATCTCGCGCTCCGGCTTCGTGGACTGGCTGCAGGGCCTGAAGCCCGACCCGAGTATGGTCACCTTCAGCTCCATCGTCTCCGACGATCCGAACTGCGGCGACGGCGTCAGCGAGGACTACCTGTGGGTGACCCGGCGGGTGGGCGGCATCGAGTGGCCCATCTGCGACGGCCGCTGGCAGGTCGTGCTGGAGCAGCTCGGCATCCAGGCCTCGGGCCTCCGCTCCGAGTACTTCCTCTCCCAGGTGCCGGTCGAGGACACCATCCGCGTGTGGGTCGAGGACGATGTGGGCCGGATCGACTTCGAGCGCCAGGTGGACTGGACCTACGACCGGGCCCGCAACAGCATCACCTTCCTCGACTTCGTGCCCGAGCCCCTCTCCGAGGTCTACATCTCCTACATCCCGCTCGCGGCGGTGCAGACCGGCGACAGCCCCACCGACTGAGGGGGGCGGCAGGCGGGGCAGGGGCGGTCCTGGCTCACGGATGTGTCGGTAGGACGGGACTTCGGGGCAGGGATGTGACCCTCCCGCAGCCATCGCGCGTCGGGTCTGCTAACATGACGTCAAGGCCGGACGGCCCCCCCTGACGAGACGCGAGGTATCCATGCGCCTGCTCGCACCCCTGCTGCTGCTGGCCAGTGTCGGTTGCGACGACCCCTCCGACGAGGGCGGGTTCACCGACATCTCCGCCCGCGAGGACCTCCCCGACGCGCCCATCCAGGCCGAGGTCGTGACCGACCAGCACCGTCAGGTCGGCGTGCCCGCGGTGGACGTGCTCTGGGTCATCGACAACAGCCGCTCCATGTTCGAGGAGCAGCAGTCGCTGACCAACAACTTCACGTCCTTCATGCGGTTCTTCGAAGAGTCCGAGATGGACTACCACATCGGCGTGGTCTCCACCGGCTGGGACAGCGAGGAGGAGCGCGGCGTCCTCCGCGAGGCGGACAACATCCGGGGCGAGCCCATCCGCTGGATCGACACCGAGACCCGGGAGCCCGAGCGCGTCTTCCGCGACATGGCGCTGATGGGCACCGACGGCCCCATGGAGGAGAAGGGTCGGGCGCAGGTCTACACCGCCCTCGAGCTCGACCCGACGGGCGAGAACTTCGGGTTCCTGCGTAGCGACGCCTTCCTCTCGGTGGTGGTCCTCTCCGACGAGGACGACCGGTCGGGCGACGTCCCGGTCTCGGTCGATCGCTTCACCGACTGGCTCACCGAGCTCAAGGGCCAGCCCGGCAAGGTGTCCTTCTCGGGCATCATCCCGCCGGCCGGCGGCTGCGGCGGCCTCGAGGAGGCCACCGAGTACGTGGCGGTCTCCCGGGCGGTGGGTGGCGTGCAGCACCCCATCTGCGACCCGGCCTGGGACGGCGTCCTCCAGGACCTCGGCGAGCAGGCCGCGGGCCTGCGCAGCGAGTTCACCCTGTCGGCCCTGCCCGACCCCGAGACCCTCGAGGTCTGGATGATCGAGGGTCGGAACGACCGTACCGACTTCTTCCAGGGCTTCGGCTTCGAGTACGTCCGCGAGCGGAACGCCATCCGCTTCATCGAGGAGATCCCGCCGCCCGAGTCGCGGATCTTCATCCGCTACGAGGTCGCCCAGACGGGCGATCCGACGGACTGACGACCGGCCCGCGCGAGCGTCGCTCAGCCCTCGCGCGCGTCGAGCTTTCGCGCCCACCAGGCCAGGCGCTCCGCGATCCGCTTCTCCTCGGCGTGGGGGACCGGCTCGTAGTAGCGTCGGCCCGCCAGGCGCTCGGGCAGGTAGGCCTGGCGGACCACGTGGTCGGGATGGTCGTGGGGGTTCCGGTAGGCCGGGCCGCCGGCGAGCGGGCCCTGGCGCAGGTGGCCGGGCACCGGGAGGGCGCCGTGTCGGTCCACGTCGGCCAGGGCGGCGTCGATGGCCCGGTAGCTCGCATTGGACTTGGGCGAGGCGGCCAGCCAGGTGACCGCCTGGGCCAGCACGATCCGCCCCTCGGGCAGCCCTACCCGCTCGACGCCCTGGGCGGCGGCCACCGCCACCTGGAGGGCCCGGGGATCGGCGTTGCCCACGTCCTCGCTGGCGAAGATGATCAGCCGCCGGGCGATCCCCTCGGGGGGCTCCCCGCCCCGGAGGAGCCTCGCCAGCCAGTAGAGGGCCGCGTCCGGGTCCGAGCCGCGGAGGCTCTTGATGAGGGCGCTGAGGACGTTGTAGTGGTCTTCCCCCGCCCGGTCGTGCCGGACCTGGCGCGGGCCCAGGAGGCCAGGGAGGCTGTCCAGGTCCAGGGCGCCGCCCACGGGCAGGGCGAGGGCGGCGGTCTCCAGATCGGTGAGGGCCTGGCGGACGTCGCCCGCGCTGGCCTCGGCCAGGGCGGTGAGGGCCGCATCCTCCACGGTCAGCGCCCGGTCGGCCAGGCCGTCGGGGCGGGCGAGGGCCTGGCGGAGGACCGCCTCGACCGCGTCGATGGGGACCGGGTCCAGCCGGACCAGCCGCACCCGGGACCGCAGGGCCGGGGTGATCTGCAGGCCGGGGTTCTCGGTGGTGGCCCCGATGAGCACCAGCGTGCCCGACTCCACATGGGGCAGGAGGGCGTCCTGCTGGGCCTTGCTCCACCGGTGGATCTCGTCGATGAACAGCACCGTGTCGCGCTGCTCCAGGCGCCGGGCCGCCTCGGCGCGCTCCACCACCCCGCGCAGGGCCTTCACCCCGTCCAGGACGGCGGAGAGCTGGAGGAAGATGGCGCCGGTGGCCTCGGCCAGCAGGCGGGCCACGGTGGTCTTGCCGCACCCGGGGGGTCCCCACAGCACCACCGAGCGCAGCTCCCCCGCCTCGAGGGCCCGGCGGAGGGGAGTGCCCGGCCCCACGTGGGGGTCCTGACCCACCACGTCGTCCAGGCTGCGGGGCCGGAGCCGCTCGGCGAGGGGGACGGCCACGCGGTCAGTCCTCTCGGCGGACCTTGCCGCGAAGATCCTTGATCTTGCCGCGGTGCCGCTTGTTCTTCAGGCGGCGGCGCTTCGAGCCCCGGGTTGGCCGGGTGGCCTTCCGGGCCTTGCGGGGGCGCAGGGCGTCCTGCAGCAGGTGGACCAGCTTGTCGATGGCCTCCTGCTTGTTCCGGTGCTGGCTGCGGTGCTCCTGGCTCGAGACCACCACGTCGTCGCCGACCATGTGGTGGGAGAGGCGCTTGCGGAGCTTGTCCCGGCGGGGGCCGTCCAGCACCCCGGAGGCCTCGATGTCCCAGCGGACCTCGACCCGGGTCTCGGTCTTGTTGGCGTGCTGGCCGCCCGGCCCGCCGCTGGTGGAGGTGGAGAAGCGGAGCTCCTGCTCGGGCAGGACCAGACGGCCGGTGATGCGGATCATGGGGAGGTCATGGCCCGATCCGCCCGGCCTGTCCAACCGACGCGCCCCGGGCTGCCATCAGGTGACGTCCACGCTGCGGGCCAGCAGCTCGGGATCCTCCAGCATGCGGGCCGCACCGCTGACCACCGCCCGATCGGGGTGGTCGGCCAGGAGCACCGGCAGGCCGGTGGCGTCCCGGAGGAGGGCGGTGAGGCCGTGCAGGCGCGCCCCGCCCCCGCACACCAGCGCCCCCCGATCCACGATGTCCGCCGAGAGCTCGGGAGGGGTCTCGCGCAGGACCTCGAGGACCACGTCGCGGATGCGGTGGACCACCGGCTGCAGGGCGGTGACCAGGTCGTTGGCGTCCACGTCGAGCTCGCGGGGGCTGCCCGACTCCAGGTCACGGCCCCGGATCCGCATGGTGGGCGGATCCACCATGGGCAGGGCGCTGCCGATGCGGGTCTTGAGCTGCTCGGCGGTGCGCTCGCCGACCTGCAGACCCCGCGCGTCGCGGAGCCAGCGGCGGATGGACTCGTCCATGGCGTCGCCCGCCACGGGCACGCTCCGTCGCACCACCAGGCCCCCCAGGCTGGTGACCGCCACCTCGATCCGGCCACCCCCCACGTCGAGGATCAGGTTCCCCACCGGGTCCTGCACCGGGAGCCCGGCCCCCACCGCCGCGGCGAGGGCGGTCGCCACGAGCTGGACGTCCCGCCCGCCGGCGGCCCGGGTGGACTCGAGGACCGCCCGGCGCTCCACCTCGGTGGTGGAGGAGGGGATGCACACCAGCAGCCGGGGCCGGAGCAGGCCGCGGGCCGGGACCCGCTGGAGCAGGTGCCGCAGGAGCTGCTCGGTGGCCTCGAAGTCGGCCACCACCCCGTCCCGCACCGGACGGACCACGTGGGTGCCGGCCGGGGTTCGCCCGAGCATCCGCCGGGCCTCCTCGCCCACGGCGGCCACCTCGCGGCCCCTGGGCCCCTGGGTGGTGGCCACCACCGAGGGCTGGTCCACCACGACGCCCTTGCCACGGAGGGCCAGCCGGGTGTTGGAGGTCCCCAGGTCGACCGCCAGATCGGCGGTGGTCCGGCGCAGCGCGGCCTCGATCACCGGGGCCCCCGGGGCTCTACTTGGAGGCCTCTTCCTGGGCCTGCTTGAAGAAGCCGGTGGAGTTGTCGACCTCGGTGAAGGGCTTGTCCATCACCATGGCGTACTTCTCGGCCATGCCCTTCTGGGATTCCTTGGACTTGGCGATGAGCAGCCGCCCGCCGTCCTGCTTGATGGCCACCACCTCGAAGGTGCCGTTGCCCACGATGATGTGCTCGATGGCCGCCACATCGGAGAAGGGCACGCGGTCGGTGGCGATCCCGGACACGTACTGGGTGGTGGTGATGATGTAGCCGGACTCCTGGTTGACCTGGATGCGCTGGTCGAGGGGGAACTGGGTGATCACCCCGAGGGTGACCGCCCCCAGCACCGCCATGGTCGCCAGGGCCCCGAGCAGCAGGAGCGGGCCGTTGTTGGTCTTGGGGCCGGAGTCTTCCGTGAAGTCGTGGAAGCACTCGCGACATCGCTTGGCCACGCTCGGCACCTCGGCCCCGCAGGACGGGCAGGTCTTGTCGGCCACAGGCTCCTCCAGGAGAGTGCCGCGCCACCCTCCCCCGGCGCACGTGACCTGTCAAGAGCGATGACCATCCCTTCACCGGCGCTCGTACGCCAGCCGGGCCAGGGGACCCAGGAGGGTGGGGACCAGGAGGGCGGTGGCGCTGTTGGGACGCTGCTTGCGGTACAGCCGCCAGGTCCGGGCCCCCCGGCGGAGGATCGCCTTCACTGTGACCGGGCCCGAGATCCCCAGGTGGCGTCCCAGGGCCTCCAGGTGGGCGTCGGGGAGGGCCGCCAGGTCGCCGCGGTCGTACTTGGACAGGGGGAGGCCCTCGTCGCCGGCGCGCTCGTACAGGGCTTCGAGGCAGCGGTGGGTGAGGTCGTGCCGGTCGATCTCGGCGGGGAGGAGCAGGTCGAGATCGAGGGCCATCTCGGCCAGGTCCTTCTCGGGGATGCGGTCGAGGAGGGACTGCTCGGCGTCGGTGAGATCGACGGCCATGGGGGGGCTCCGGGGCGGACTCCGGTTGACGATGGGCGCCCGGGTGGCGACCTTCTGCGCTGGAAGGTGTCATGGTAGCGGACATCGTGCGCAGCGGCGCTGGCCTCCTGACCGCCCCCCTCCTCGCCGCCGCGCGTGCGGCCCGACGCGCGGCGACCTCGTCGCGGTGCGTGCTGGACGTGCGGGTGGGGCCCCTGCCCGACGTGCGCGCCCGCACCCTCTTTCTCGAGAGCCTCCTCCGGGCCGGTCGTGACCCGGCCGTGAAGGCGGTGCGCCTCTTCGTCGACGGTGCCCCCGGCGGGTGGGCCTCGGTGGGGGATCTGGCCGCGGTCATCCGGGCCCTGCGCGAGGGGGGGACCGCGGTGTGGGCCTGCCTCGAGGCGCCCGGCAACGCGGCCATGGTCCTGGCCTCGGCGTGCGACCGCATCTTCCTCGTCCCGACGGGCGAGGTGGGGCTCGTGGGCGTGGGGGCGGAGCTGACCTTCTTCGGCGCCCTGCTGGATCGGCTGGGGGTGCGCCCCGACTTCGAGGCCGCCGGCGCCTACAAGTCCTTCGGGGAGCCCTTCACCCGGACCTATGCCAGCGCCGCCAACCGCGAGGCGGTGGGCAGCCTGGTGGCCGAGCTCCAGCGGCAGGTGGTGACCAGCCTGGCCGAGGGGCGTGGGCTCGCCCCCGAGGCGGTCCTGGACGCCCTGGCCCACGCCCCCCTCTCGGCGCGGGATGCGCTGGAGCGGGGCCTGGTCGACGAGCTCGCCTACCCCGACCAGGTCCACGACGCCCTCGAGGACGCCTTCGGCGAGGGGATCCGCACCCTCGACTTCGACACCTGGGCCCGCGCCGACCTGGGGATCTTCGCGCTCGAGCGGGTGGGGCAGGGCGGTCGCATGGTGGCCGTCGTCCACCTGGACGGTCCCATCGTCATGGACAAGGGCGGGCGGGGCACCGCCATCCGGGCCCACAAGGTCGTCAAGACCCTGGAGCGCCTGCGCCGCTGGGACCGGGTGGGCGCGGTGGTCCTGCACGTGAACAGCCCTGGCGGCAGCGCCCTGGCCAGCGACCTCCTCTGGCGCGAGGTCGACCTGATGGTGCGCGAGAAGCCCGTCGTGGCCTGCTTCGAGGACGTGGCTGCCTCGGGGGGGTACTACCTGTCGGCCCCGGTCTCCGAGATCGTGGCCCGCCCGGGCACCCTCACCGGCTCCATCGGCGTGTTCGGCGGCAAGCTGGTGCTGGGCGAGGGCCTGCGCCGGGTGGGGATCCACACCCAGCCTCTCGCCGCTGCCCCCAATGCCCACGTCTTCTCGCCCTCGCGCCGCTTCGACGACGGCCAGCGGGAGCGGTTCCGCGCCTCGCTCCAGCGCTTCTACGACGGCTTCGTCGAGCGTGTGGCCGAGGGCCGGGGCCGTCCCGTGGACGAGGTGGAGCCCCACTGCCGCGGGCGGGTCTGGACCGGGGTCCAGGCCCGCGACCGGGGCCTGGTGGACCGCTACGGCACCCTGCGCGAGGCGGTGGCCCGCGCCCGCGCCCTCGCCGACCTCCCCCCCGACGCCCCCCGCGGCGACGTGAACACCCTGCCCCGGCGCTCGGTGGTCCAGTGGGTGGCCCAGCGCGCCCTTCCCGGCGCCGCCCGCGCCGCCCTCCCCGTGGATACGGGTCCCGTGATGCGCGCCCTGGGCCTGGACGTGCCCCCGGGGCTGCAGGTGGTGCTGGAGCACCCCAACCAGCCCCTGGCCCTGCTGCCCTACGAGCTCGGGGTGCGGTGAGCCCCTCGGTCCGTGCCTCCGGCTGGCTCCTCCCGCCGGCCGTCGGCGTGGATGGCGAAGCGGCCCTGCGCCCGCGGGTGGACCGGGCCCTGGCTGTCCCAGGGCCAGCCGCCGAAGCGGGTGCGCTGGTAGTCCTGGAAGGCCTGGCCGATCTCGGCCTTGGTGTTCATCACGAACGGGCCCTGCTGGGCGACGGGCTCGCCGATGGGCCGGCCCTGGAGCATCAGGATCTGGGCCCCGTCCTCGCCGGCCTCGATGGGAACGGGCTGCTCGCCGGCCACCTGCACCACGGTCCGGGCCGAGAAGGTCCGAGGCCCGACCCGGACCCGGGCACCTTCGAACAGGTAGAGGACCCGTCCCGTCTCCGCCGAGGCCGCGGGCGGGAGGGTCCACGTCGCGCCCGGCTCGAGGCGGAGGGTCCAGATGGCCAGATCCGCGTCCGGCCGGGCCCCCCACGAGCTCGGCGGCGGCGAGGGGGGCACCACCCCATCGAGGGAGCCGGCCACCGTGGTCACCCGGGTGGTCCGACCGGCCTCGTCGGTGAAGGTGTGCTCGGGGATCTCCTCGGACCACAGCATCGCGAAGTGGGGCTCCACCATCTTGTCGGCCGCCGGCAGGTTCAGCCAGATCTGGAACAGCTCGGCCGGGTTGTCCGCGTCGCGGCGGACGAGGGGGAACATCTCGCTGTGCACCACGCCGCGACCGGCGGTCATCCACTGGCAGTCCCCCTGCCCGAACCGGGCGGTGGCCCCCATGGAGTCGCTGTGATCGATGAAGCCCCGGCGGGCCACGGTGACCGTCTCGAAGCCGCGGTGCGGGTGGGCCGGAAAGCCGGGGATCACGTCGCCGTGGTACATGTTCCAGCCGTCCTTGCCGGCGAAGTCCATGCCGATCCGCCGCCCGTCGAGCGGCGCGTCGGGGCCCATGGCCTCGTTGCCGTTGGGGTAGGCGTCGACGTGGTGCACGCAGAACAGGAAGGGGTCCAGGGTGGGCCAGGGGGGCGGGCCGAGCTGGCCGGCGGCGAGGATCAGGTCGCTCATGGGGGCTCCGTCGTCATCTCCTGTCCCATAGGACCCCGACGGCCCCTCGCGTAGGGGCTCGCGGTGGACGGTGCGTGTCATGGGGGGCGCGGCCCCGTGACGGACCCGCTCCACCGTGGCGATGCGCGGCGCGGCCGCCCGTCAGCGCCGTCCGTCGCCACCGCCCGTGGTGGTGCCACGGCCGGGGGAGCCCTTCGGGCTGCCGGACCCCTGGAAGGGGTCGTCCTGGGTGGCGGGCTGCCCCAGCACCCCGAGGCCGCTGCTGTCGACGGGCGCCACCGGCTCGCCCCCGGAGAGCGAGAAGCCCTCCTCGCCCGGCGTCACGTAGGGGGCCAGGCGACCCTCCAGGCTCGCCGCCTGCTGCAGGTCCTCCGCGGAGGCCTTGCCGACGGCCGGCATCGCGCCCACCCCGTACCCGGGCTGGGTCAGGTTGCCCATGTCCTGGTCCGCACTCGGCGATCCCGTGAAGACCATCATGCCCTCGGCCGGCCCGCCGTGGCCCCCGCCCTCGTTGGGGTCGGGCATCCCCGTCGTCTCCGTGGTCTCGCCCCCTGCCGGGGCGGTCTCCCCGCCTTCGGTCTCGCCGCCTTCGGTCTCCCCGCCCTCGGTCTCGCCGCCCTTGGACTCCCCGCCACCGCTCTTCCCGGCGTCCTCGCCGCCGTCGCTCCCCGAGCCCTCGTCCTTCCCGCCCTTGGTGGTGCTGGTCTCCGAGGTGACGTCGCCGGTCTCCTTGTCCACGTGGGTGACGGTCTGGGTCGTGGTGCCGTTCTCGTGCCGGGTCGTGACGAACAGGTAGGAGGACTCCCCAGCGGACGCCATGACCCGGCGCGCCATCGCGCGGGAGGAAAGCGGTCTTGCCCCCCCTCGGGCGCGCCACTCCCAGAGGGCCCCTCCTCGGACCCGAACGGCTCAGTCGGAGGCCGCGGCGTCCCCGTAGACGTGCCGATACGCCATGACGGTGCCGAGCACCTTGCGCACGTAGCGGCGGGTCTCGGTGTAGCCGATGGACTCGGCGAAGACGTCGAAGTCGGGGTGGCCCCCCAGGCCCTCGGCCCAGCGGCGGGCGGCGGCCTCGCCCCCGTTGTAGGCGGCGATGGCGGCGACCAGATCGGGGCCCTCGAGGAGGTCGCCCAGTGCGGCCGACTTCTCGCCCAGCTCGGCCACCCCCAGGCTCGCATTGTAGGGGGCGCTGTAGAGCAGGTCGGGGTGGTAGGGCCGGTCTCCGTAGACGGTGGCGTGGATGCCGGCGGCCTCGTCGGGCATGAGCTGCATCAGGCCCCGGGCGCCTGCCAGGGAGGTCACCGAGGGGTCCAGGGCCGATTCGGTGCGCATGATGCCGTAGGCCACCAGCTCGGGAAGGTCCCAGCGGGCGGCCTGGGCCTGGACCACCGTGCGGGCCGGGCGGGGCCAGCAGGCCTGTTGGACCAGGGGGTCTCCGGCGGCCCAGGGGGCGGCACAGGGGCGGGCCAGGGCCTGGCCCTCCCGGTAGGCGCCGGCGGCGATGAGGGCCCAGGCCAGGGCCAGATCCGCCTGGCGGCCCCGGCCCCGCAGCCGGGGGAGCGCCGCGGTGAGCACGGCGCGGGCCTCGTCCTGGAGGCCCAGGGCGAGGAGCTGCTCGAAGGCGGCCACGGCCGGGTCCCGCGCCAGGGTCTCCGGGAGCGGCGGCCGCTCGAGGCGCTGCCGGGCCGGGAAGGGGGTCCCGAGGCGGTGGGCGGCGAACCAGGCGTGGCCCGAGGTGGGGTGGCGCTTCAGGACCGCCTCGAGCCCCGCCCGCTCGGCCTCGGCGTCGCCCTGCCGGCCGCGGCTCCGCGCGGTCCAGTAGCGGGCCCCCGGGGCCAGGGTGCTGTCGGGGTGCCGGGCCAGCAGGGACGCCCAGGCGGCCACCGCCGCGTCGGTGTCGCCCTCGACGTAGTGGCCCCACCCGAGCCACCACCGGGCCTCGTCGTGGTGCCGCGAGCCCGGGCGCTCCTCCAGGTGGGCCCGCAGGAGGGGGCGGGCCGCGGCGTGGTTCCCCCGGTCCACCTCCAGGTAGCCGAGCTTGAAGTGGGCCGTGTCGGCCCGCGCATGCCCGGGGTGCCGGGCCAGCAGGCGCCCGTAGAGGACCGCGGCCGTGTCGTAGTCGCCCGTGCGGGAGGTGGCGAGGGCGTCCTGGAACAGGTCGGAGGGCCCGCCGGTGGCCGCCTCGGGGGGGCCGTGGAGGGTGCGGTAGAGCGCCACGGCGCCCGGGTAGTCCCGGCCCCGGAACCGGGCTCGGGCCAGGGTGCGGCGGGCCGCGTCGGTGGTGGGGGGATCGGCCTCGGCCAGGGCCTCGCGGAGGGCCAGGGCGTCCCCGAAGCGGCGGGCGTCGTCCAGGGCCGCGATCCGCTCGGCCACCAGGGCCCGCCCCTCGGGGGAGGACACGTCCGGCACCGCCTCGCCGTGCTCGGCCAGCACCCGGGCGGCGCGATCCGCCCAGTCCCCGG
>CAZPJM010000023.1:0-31818 GCA_964586865.1 uncultured Enterobacteriaceae bacterium | reverse complement strand
CCCGACGCTCCATGATCCAGCGCTGGAGGGTGGCCCAGTCCTTGACCAGGTAGACCTTGCCATCCTGCTTGAGGAAGACGCTGTCGGCCTCGGAGGCGGCCTCCCCGCCAGCGGGGGCGGCCTCGCGGGGGGCGGTGGCCCGGACAGGGGTCGCGTCGCCGTCGGACCCGGCGGCGGGGGTCATGGAGCGCGGCTCGGGCGGGACATCGCTGGCGCCGTCCGGCAGGGCCAGGGCGGTCGGGGGCTCGGCCATCTGGGAGTGGCCACACACCGAGCACCGGAACCGGAACGGGCGCCCCGAGGAGAGGACCCAGGCTGGAGGGTCGAGCTCGTGCTCGGCACCGCAGTTCTCACACCGGATGTTCACGGTCGGCCTCCCCTCACCGCGGTGTGTCGTCGGGTGCGGCGCCGTCGGCCCCCCCCTCGGGGGCCGTGGCGTCGGTGTCGGCCGCATCCGTATCGGCGGCGTCGTCGGCATCCACCGCGCCCGAGGGCGGGCCGGCCATGTCCTGGCTGGCCGGGCTCAAGGGCGCCACCGAAGGTCCGCTCGTGGGCGGCGGCGGCTGGACCTCGCCGAACTTGATGAGGCCCATGGTCCAGAACGCGCCGAACAGGGCGGCGCCCACCAGGATGATGGCCAGCACGCTGATCAGGATGACGCCGATGTTCTCGCGGTCGAAGCCCGAGTCCTGGGGCGGGGCCGGACGGGAGGGCCGCCGCGGGGGTGGCTCGCCGCTGCCGCCGCTCCCAGGCGGCCGCACCGCCCGCACATCGGAGGT
This sequence comes from uncultured Enterobacteriaceae bacterium, assembly GCA_964586865.1. Lineage (GTDB taxonomy): Bacteria > Myxococcota_A > UBA796 > UBA796 > REDI01. The sequence continues at coordinate 31,039 of CAZPJM010000023.1, read as the reverse complement.
GCTGGGGGTGAGGTGCGACGGCCGCGGGGTGCTGGCCCGCCGGCTGAAGGTGGTCGGATCGTCGGTGGGCATGTCCTGGGGCGGCGGAGGCGCCGGCGGCGGACGGGGCGGGCTCGCGGGGTTGGCCTGGCGGCTCACCGAGGGCGGCGGGGTCGTCGCCTCGGCGACGGCCTTGCGGATGTCGTCCATCAGGGCATGCCCGTGGCCCATGATGGTGGTGGGGCCCTCCTCCTCCTCGTCGTCGGCCAGGTAGGAAGGCCGGCGCTCCTGCCGGGGCTGGGGGGGCGCGATCTCGCCGCGCTCGGCCTTCCGCCAGATGTCCTCGAAGTAGGCCCGGAGATCCTCGATGGAGTCCATGGGGACCCAGGTCCGGGCGTCGTAGGAGAGGCTGTCCCGCCCCTCGACCCGGCCGGCCTCGATGTGGTCCATGAGCGACTGGAGGTCGTGGAAGCTGTAGGTGACCCCCATCGGCTTGCGGACCCGCCAGGTCACCCCGACCCGCCGAAAGTCACGCGTCAGGATCGCCGAGGTCGATCGCATGGCCTCGGCGGGCGGGTCGGCGGAGGTCGTCTGGGAGCGGTCCTTGTAGACGACGAATTTGTGGGCACAGCGCGGGCAGGTGATCTTGGCCCCTCGACCCTTGATCTTCGAAGGGTCGATACGGTACCGTGCGCTGCAGGCGGGGCAGGAGACGATCATGCGGGGAGGACCTTCGGGAGCTTGCTGCGGAGGCTAGCACAACACACCGACCGCCGCCCCACGGGTTTCCGCGCTGCCACGGGGCCGGGAGGGTGCGCCGCGCGGGACGGTACCCCCTATCCCCCATCGACCGACCGGGACCCTTCCCTGAGGCTGGACTGGCCCGGCGGCACCGCGGCCTCGTCGGGATCGGGCTCCCGGAGGACCCGCTCGAGGGGGCAGGGGTGGAGCGGAATGCGCCGGGTGCGCCGATCCTCGAAGGTCACCCGCACGCTCGGGCGGGCGCCGCCGGAGGGGGCCAGCCGCACCTCGCCGAGGCCGAACCGCGGGTGGACGACCCGGGCCCCGGGGGCGAGCTGGGAGAGATCTTCGACAGGCCCGGTCACGATGCCGTCGGGGAGGACCGGCGCCCGCTCGGGGGCGCGGTGCCGAGCGGCGAGGAAGCGCCGTAGCGCCTGATCCCGGCGCTCGGGATCAGCGTCCTCGTCGACCAGCCCATCGCCGAAGACGGTGGGCAGGTCCCCGGCGCACACCGCCTCGGGCAGGCCGTAGAGGAAGCGGCTCGGGACCGCGGTCTCTCCGCCCTTGCGGGGGTCCCGACCCGGACGCTGCCGCGATCGGGTCACCACGAGCCGCTCCTGGGCCCGGGTGAAGGCCACGTAGGCCAGCCGGCGCTCCTCCTCGAGGCCGGACGCCGACTCCAGGCTGCGCTCGTGGGGGAAGGTCCCCTCCATGAGGTGCACCACGAAGACCACCGGGAACTCGAGCCCCTTGCTGGTGTGCACGGTCATCAGGGTGACCCGGCTGGACGCCTCGGACTCCTCCGCGTCGTCGCGGGCGGTGAGGGCCACGGTGTCCAGCCAGCCCTGCAGCCGCTCGGGAGGGGTGAGGCCCGGATCCTGATCGGCGGCGACGGCCCGATGCACGAGCGCGTCCAGGTGGGCCAGGCGCTCCCGGGCCTCGGCCGTGTCCTCCTGCTGGAGCATCTCCTGGTAGCCCGACCGCTCCAGGACCTCGCGGACCAGCGGAGCGGCGGGCAGGTCGCGCGCCAGGGCCGCCAGGCTGTCGATGAGGGTCACGAAGGGGGCGAGCACGCGGGCGGTGCGCCCGGACCCGGCGGCCAGGGCCCGGGCGGTGGTGAGCAGGGGCTCGCCGCGGGTGGCGGCGTCCTCGCGGATGGTGTTGAGGGTGGCGGTGCCGATCCCGCGGGCCGGGACGTTGCAGATCCGCAGGAAGGCGGCGTCGTCGGCCGGGTTGACCACCAGCCGGAGGTAGGCGACCAGGTCCCGGACCTCGCGGCGCTGGTAGAAGGACTGGGCCCCCACCACCTCGCACGGGATGCCGGCCTGGGAGAGGGCCTGCTCGAACACGCGGGCGGTGCGGTTCGACCGGTAGAGCACCACCATGTCCTCCCAGCCGTGCCCCCGGGCCCGGAGCTGCTTCATGGCCCGGGCCACGAGCCGGGCCTCTTCGCGGGGGGTGGGCGCCACCAGCACATTCACCCGGGGCCCGGGCTCGGCGGTGGTCCACAGGGACTTCTCGATGCGGCCCGTGTTCCGGGCGACCACCGCGTTGGCCACCGACAGGATGTTCTTGGAGCACCGGTAGTTCTGCTCCATCCGGACCACCCGGGCCTCGGGGTGGTCGCGCTGGAAGTCCAGGATGTTGCGGATGTCGGCGCCGCGGAAGCCGTAGATGGACTGATCGTCGTCGCCGACACAGCACAGGTTGTGGTGCTCGCCCACCAGCAGCTGCAGCAGGCGATACTGGGCGTGATTGGTGTCCTGGTACTCATCCACCAGCACGTACTGGAACTGCTCCCGGTAGCGGGCCAGCACGTCGGGATGCTCGTCGAAGAGCCGCACCACCAGGCCGATCAGGTCGTTGAAGTCCACCGCATCGGCCGCCTTGAGGTTCTCCTCGTACTCCATCCAGATCTGGAGGACCGCGTCGGCGGCGTGCCCACGGCGCTGGGCCAGGACATCCTCGGGGCGGAGCATCTGGTTCTTGAAGTGGTCGATCCGCCGCAGGAAGGTGCTCGGCGGGAAGTCCTTCGGGTCCCAGCCCCGGTCGGCCAGGAGCTGGCGCACGATGCGGAGCTGGTCGTCATCGTTGTAGATGCTGAAGCGGCGGGTCCACCCGAGGGGCTCGATGTCCTTGCGCAGGATGCGCCCGCAGGCCGAGTGGAAGGTGCTCACCCAGACCTGGAGGCCCTTCTCGCCCACCAGCTCGGCCACCCGCTCCTTCATCTCGGCAGCGGCCTTGTTCGTGAAGGTCACGGCGAAGATGGCCTCGGGCTCGACACCGGTGTGGAGCAGGTGGGCGATGCGGCGGGTGAGCACGCGGGTCTTGCCCGAGCCGGCGCCGGCCAGGATGAGCAGCGGGCCCGAGACGGTGGTCACGGCCTCGTACTGGGCCGGGTTCAGCCGCTCCAGGTGACGGGGCACGGGCTCGGCGGAGGGCTCGCTCACCCCTCCTCCGACCGGGCCGCCGCCTCCTGGGCCTTGAGCCGGGCATTGCGCTCGTTCAGGGCCCGGCCCTTGCCCTCGAGGACCTTGAAGCTGCCCCGCTCGACCGCCAGGGCCTCGGCGGGCACGTCCCGGGTCACCACGCTGCCGGCCCCGACGATGGCGCCGTCGCCGATGCGCACCGGGGCCACCAGCGCCGTGTTGGAGCCGATGAAGGCGCCCGCCCCGATGTCGGTCCGGTGCTTGCGGTGCCCATCGTAGTTGCAGGTGATGGTGCCGGCCCCCACGTTGGCCCCGGCCCCCACCCGCGCATCGCCCAGATAGGTCAGGTGGCTCGCCTTGGCCCCCGCCTCGAGGGTCGCCTTCTTGACCTCGACGAAGTTGCCGACCTTGTTCTCGCCCTCGAGCCGGGCCCCGGGACGGAGGTGCGCCATGGGGCCCACCTGGCAGCCGGGCCCGATGAAGGCGCCCTCGCACACCGTGTGGGGCTTGACGAGCGCCCCCTCGCCCACGGTGGTGTCCTCGAGCCAGCAGCCCGGCCTCACCTCGGCCCCGGCGCGGAGGTGGGTGCGCCCGCGCAGCACCACGTCGGGCCACAGGGTGACCCCAGGCTCGACCCGGGCGTGCAGGTCGAGCAGTACCCGATCCGGATCCACCACCCGCACCCCGTTCCGGGACAGCGCCCGGGCCCAGCGGGCGCGGATCCGGGCCTCGGCGGCGGCGACCAGGTGGGGGCGGCTCACGTCGAGGGCCTCGTCCTCCGAGAGCACCACCCCCTCCGTCGAGGCGGGGGCCTGGAGACCCCCGTGCCCCAGGCAGGCGACCACGGTGCCGTCGGGAGCCCGCAGGAGCGGGGTGTGGGGGCCCAGGCGGGCCAGGGTGGCCGGGGCGACCCCCGCGAAGCGCCCGTCCAGGTGCAGCCGGGCGGGAGGCCCACCCTCCGAGGCCAGCTCCAGGCCGGCCTGCTCGAGGAGGACCGCCCAGTGCCCGGCCAGGGTGGCGCCGAGGAAGGGCAGCCCGCCGAGGGCCTCGTCGAGGTGCAGGGCGACGCGCATGGGGACTCCCGGGACGACGGGCAGGCTATCACCGCGCTCCGCGACGCGCGGCGCCCCGGATCCGGCGAGGCGATGCGTGACGTTTTGGTGGCAGCAGCGCGGATCGGGCGCCACGGGACGAGCGCCGCCCCCCGTTCCCCCGACCCGATCCGCCCCGCCCCCCGCGAGGTCCCTCGACGTCCGCCTTGCCGTCGAGGTCCCGCGGGACTATCCGCCCCCCTCACACCTCCAGGATCGAGGGAGGCCCCATGTCGGGCGACGTTCACAAGCTCCGCAACATCGGCATCAGCGCCCACATCGACTCGGGCAAGACCACGCTGACCGAGCGGATCCTCTTCTACACCGACCGGATCCACGCCATCCACGATGTCCGCGGCAAGGACGGCGTGGGCGCCAAGATGGACCACATGGAGCTGGAGCGGGAGCGCGGCATCACCATCCAGTCCGCCGCCACCTACTGCGACTGGCAGGTCAAGTCGGAGGCCTCGGAGCTCCACGGACAGCGCCACCACATCAACATCATCGACACCCCCGGCCACGTCGACTTCACCATCGAGGTCGAGCGCGCCCTGCGGGTGCTGGACGGCGCCATCCTGGTGCTCTGCGGCGTCGCCGGCGTCCAGTCCCAGTCCCTGACCGTGGACCGCCAGATGCGGCGGTACAACGTCCCGCGCCTGGCCTTCATCAACAAGCTCGACCGCCAGGGCGCCAACCCCTTCAAGGTCAAGGACCAGCTCATCGAGAAGCTGGGCCACAACGCGGTCATGGTGCAGATCCCCATCGGCACCTCCTACGACCACGTCGGCGTCGTCGACCTCATCGAGATGCGGGCCGTCTACTTCGACGGCGACAACGGCGAGAAGATCCGGTACGAGGAGATTCCGGCCGAGCTGCAGGACCAGGCCGATGAGTACCGCGAGATCATGCTGGACGCCGCGTCCATGTTCTCCGACGAGCTCATGGAGGCCATGCTCGAGGAGGAGGTCAGCCCCCAGGTCATCCGCCGGGCCATCCGCAAGGCCACCATCGAGCGGCAGATGACCCCGGTCTTCATGGGCTCCGCCTACAAGAACAAGGGCGTCCAGGAGCTGCTCGACGGCGTCCTCTACTTCCTCCCCGACCCCACCGAGGTCGAGAACTTCGCCCTCGACCTCGACAACGACGAGGCCGAGGTCAAGTTGGTCCCCGACCCCGACAAGCCCTTCGTCGGGCTCGCCTTCAAGCTCGAGGACGGCCAGTACGGCCAGCTCACCTACCTGCGGGTCTACCAGGGCTCCATCAAGAAGGGTGAGTTCATCCACAACATGTTCGACAAGAAGAAGGTCAAGGTCGGCCGGCTCGTGCGCATGCACTCCAACGACATGGAGGACATCGAGTTCAGCGAGCCGGGTGACATCGTGGCCCTGTTCGGCGTGGACTGTCGCTCCGGGGACACCTTCACCGACGACACCGTCCACTACTCGATGACCTCCATGTTCATCCCCGAGCCGGTCATCCACCTGACCATCAACACGAAGGACAGCAAGTCCGCCCAGAACCTCTCGAAGGCGCTCGGCCGGTTCACCAAGGAGGACCCCACCTTCCGGGTCCACACCGACCCCGAGACCAACGAGACCATCATCTCGGGCATGGGCGAGCTGCACCTCGAGGTCTACGTCGAGCGGATGCGGCGTGAGTACAAGGTCGACGTCGTGACCTCGCCGCCGCGGGTCGCCTACCGCGAGACCATCACCCAGCGGGCCGACTTCAACTACACCCACAAGAAGCAGACCGGTGGTTCGGGCCAGTTCGGCAAGGTCGCCGGCTACATCGAGCCCCTCGACGACGGCGAGAACGAGGAAGGCTACGAGTTCCTCGACGAGATCAAGGGCGGCGTCATCCCCCGCGAGTTCATCCCGAGCTGCGACAAGGGCTTCCGCTCCATGCTCGACAAGGGCCGCCTCATCGAGCAGCCCGTGGTCAACGTCCGCGTCTGCATCAACGACGGCGGCTACCACGCGGTGGACTCCAGCGACGTGGCCTTCCAGGAGGCCGCCCGGGGCGCCTGGCGCGAGGTCTACCACCGCGCCAAGCCCGCCATCCTCGAGCCCCTGATGCGGGTCGAGGTCGAGGGTCCGGCCGAGTTCCAGGGCAACATCATCGGCACCATCAACCAGCGCCGCGGCCTCATCCTCGGCTCCACCGAGGAGGACGGCTTCTGCCGGATCGAGGCCGAGGTCCCCCTCGCCGAGATGTTCGGCTACTCGACCGTCCTGCGCTCCAACACCCAGGGCAAGGCCGAGTTCTCGATGGAGTTCGCGCGCTACTCCGAGGTGCCGCGCAACGTCTCCGAGGAGCTCATGAAGAAGCACGAGGAGGAGAAGGCCAACGCCTGATCCTGCGCGTCGCACCCCCCACGGGCCGGGTCGGGAGCGCGCTCCCCGCCCGGCTCCTGCGTTCCCCCCCCGAGGAGCCGCCATGCACGATCTCTACGAGCGCAACCCGGTCCGGGCCCTCCAGCAGCACCTGGGCGGCCCGCTCGAGCCGGGCGAGCTGGCCTTCGTGACGGCGCGGCCCGGGGTGGGCAAGTCGGCGCTCCTCGTCCACATGGCCCTCGACCAGCTCCTCCAGGACCGCAACGTCCTCCACGTGGCGCTCCAGGAGACGGTGGAGCACGTCCGCACCCACTACGATCAGGTCTTCCGGGCCGCGACGGCGCGGGCCCGGGCGAGCGATCGGGCCGCGGCCATGGTGGCCGCCGAGCGTCACCGGATGATCCACACCTGGCTGGGCCGGGGCTTCACCATCGAGGCCCTGGACCGCAGCCTGGACATGCTCCACGACATGGCGGGCTTCACCCCCACCCTGCTGGTGGTGGACGGCGTGCCCGACGACCAGGTCGAGCGCATCGTGCCGGGGCTGGCCCGCCTGGCCCGCCAACGGGGCATGGCCGTGTGGTTCAGCGGCCGCGAGCTGTCCACCGCCACCGATGCGCCCCTGTGGGGCCACGTCCGGGTGGGCCTCCGCCTGGCCCCCGAGGCCGCTTCGGTCCGGCTCACCCGCCTCTCGGCGGACGGCCCCGGCGAGGACCTCCCGCTGCTCCTCGACCCCACCACCATGCTCGTGGTGGGCGAGCACGAGCACCAGGACGGTCCCGGCGTCGCCGTGCCGCGCGCCAACGAGTGCACCCTGTACTCCGGGGGGGCGAACGGCACCGAGGCCGCCTTCGGCGAGGTGGCCGAGCGCTGGGGACTCACCGAGGTGAACTTCACCTTCGAGGGCCACAAGCAGGTGCGCGCGCGCGGCCGCACCCCCCTCTCCCCCCGCGAGCTCGCCGCCGGCGACGTGAGCCTGGTCTACGTCTCCCGGCGCCTCAACCGGACCTACTCCGAGGGGACCCTCATCCGGAAGGTGCTGCAGACCTTGTGGCACATGGTCAGCCGCAGCCAGCAGGTCTTCGTGGTGGGCCAGATCCAGGAGGACGGCACGGTGGTCGGCGGCACCGGCTGGTCGGTGGAGCTGGCCCGCATGTGGAGCAAGTCCCTGTGGGTCTTCGATCAGGACCAGGACCGCTGGTTCCGATGGGATGGCGAGGAGTGGATCCCCGGGACCCCCCTCATCGAGAGCACCCACCTGACCGGGACCGGCACCCGCTACCTGAAGGACAATGGGCGCGCCGCCATCGTGGACCTCTTCGCCCGCTCCTTCGGCGAGGCCCCGGCCGACCCGGCCTGAGCCCGCCGCGGTCCATCCCGGGCCCTACCAGACCCCGTAGCGGCGACGGTTGGCCTCGTGCTCGGCGGCGTTGCGACCGCCGTGGAAGACGCCGTCGGCATCGTGCAGGTAGTACCAGAACTCGGTCTCTTCCGGGTTGGCCGCCGCCACCAGGGACGAGGCCGACGGGTTGCCGATGGCGGTGGGGGGCAGGCCCTCGCGGACCCGGGTCCCGTACCGATCCGCGGGGTCCTTGAGCACCTTGCGGAAGGCCTTCTCGTCCTCCCAGTCGTCGAGCTTGTACCGGCTGGTCGCGTCGATGCCCAGCGGCGTGTCGGCGTCGAGGCGCTTCCAGATGATCCCCGAGACGACCGGTCGGTAGCGCGGGGTCGGCTCCTCGCGCTCGATCATGCTCGCCACCACCACCACCTCGTGGAGGCTGCGCTCGCCCAGGGCGTCCCCGTGGGCGGTGAGGAAGCGCTGCTGGAACGTCTCGAGCTGCCGGCGGACGAGCCGGGCGGGGTCGAAGCGATCGCCGGGGGGGACCTTGTAGGTCTCGGGGTAGAGGTAGCCCTCGTAGGTGGGGGAGGTGATGGGGAAGGGCGCCTCGACCGCCTTGTCGGTGGCCAGCCGGGCATAGGCCCCGGGCTCGATCCAGCCCTTGGCGGCGAGGGCCGCGTCGATATCGGCGATGCGCCAGCCCTCGAGCACCGTGAAGGGCACGTCGTCGGGGATGGGGGCGGCGCACAGGGCCTCGACCAGCTCGGTCACCGTCATGTCCTTGCGGACGGTGTGCTTGCCGGCCTTGATGCACGAGCCGTCCACCTGCCGCAGCACCAGCTTCCAGTTCCAGGCCGAGCCGAGCAGCCCCCGCTCCACCAGGAGCTCGCCCACCCGCTGCCCGGTGGCGCCCGCGGGGACGTCCACCACGTGCTCGGTCGGGTCGGTCGGGTCGACGACGGCGTCGGGGTCGGCGCAGCCCACCAGGGCGAGCACCAGGACGGACGGGGCGAGGGGGCGCACGGGACCTCCGGCGGGCGGCGCTACTAACCCGCCCGCCCCGCGGGGACCCGGCGCCCACCCGCTACTCCACCTCGGCGATGGCGGTCCCGGTGACGTGCCAGGTGCGGGTCCGGCGGGCCTGGGCCGTGATGCGGGTGTCCGACCGGGACAACGGATGGCGGACGCGGGTGTTGCACCCTGGCGGGGTGTGCCCCGGAGGATACGTCGCCGTCGGCATCCCGGGAGGCAGCATGGACGATCTGAAGGCACGCATCGAAGCCGCGTGGGACTCGGGCGAGGTGGATCGGGAGGCGGTGGAGGCCGCGCTCGAACACCTCGACAAGGGCACCCTGCGCGTGGCCGAGCCGGTCGATGGGGGCTGGGTGGTCCATGCCTGGCTGAAGCAGGCCATCCTCCTGTACTTCCGCATGGCCGAGATGAAGACCGGCCACTACGGCCCCTACGAGTTCCACGACAAGATCCCCCTCAAGACCGACCTGGCCGCGCAGGGGGTGCGGGTGGTGCCCCCCGGGACCGTCCGCTACGGCGCCCACCTGGAGCGCGGCTGCGTCGTCATGCCCGGCTACGTGAACATCGGGGCGTGGGTCGGCGCGGGCACCATGGTCGACACCTGGGCCACGGTGGGCTCCTGCGCCCAGATCGGGCGTGGGGTGCACCTCTCCGGCGGCGTGGGGATCGGCGGGGTGCTCGAGCCCCCCTCGGCCAGCCCGGTCATCGTGGAGGACGGCGCCTTCGTGGGCAGCCGCTGCATCGTGGTGGAGGGCGTGCGGGTGGGCGCCGAGGCGGTCATCGGCGCGGGGACGACCCTGACGGCGAGCACGCCCATCATCGACGTGACCGGCCCCGAGGAGGTCATCCACAAGGGGGTGGTCCCGCCGCGGGCCGTGGTGGTCCCGGGGGTCCGCCCCAAGACCTTCCCCGCCGGCACCTACCAGCTCCCGTGCGCCCTGATCATCGGCCAGCGCACCGCCAGCACCGACCGCAAGACCTCCCTCGAGGCGGTCCTGCGCGAGTTCGCGCTGGCGGTCTGACCGCCGGGCGCCCCGCCCTCAGGCGCACTCCTCGCAGGTGCCGCGGATCTGGATCTCGTGGGAGCGCTCGAGCAGCCCGAGCGACCGGTCGCCCCCCACGCTCACCTCGACGGCGGTGAGGCAGCGGATCTCGCCGCAGTCGGTGCACACGAAGTGGGCATGGCTGTCGAGGTCGCGGTGGGCGGCCTCGAACCGCCACACGTGGTCCCCCACGTCGAGGCGATGCAGGAGCCCCTTGTCCGTGAGGTCGTTCAGGTTGCGGTACAGGGTGGCCCGATCCCAGCCCTGCCCGTCGAGGGCTTCGACCACCTCGCCATGAGAGAGGGGGGCGGCGGCGCGGTCGAGCAGCCCGAGCACCGCCAGCCGGGGTCGCGTGGCGCGCAGCCCAGCCCCACGGAGGCGGTCCTTCAAGCGGTCACGGCGTGCGGGGTCCTCGGCCATGGCGCCAGCCTATCGCAGCCCACGCCAGAGGGCACCCGGCCCCGATCAGGCCTGCTGCGGCTGCTGCTCGGCGATCTTCTGCTTGATCTCGTTCATGTCCAGGCCCTTGACCTGGGTGATCAGGTCCTCGAGGGCGGCGGGGGGCAGGGCGCCGGCCTCGCGGAACAGCAGGACGCGATCGCGGAAGACCATGACCGTCGGGATGGAGCTGATCTGGAGCTGCATGGCGAGCTCCCGCTCCTGCTCGGTGTTCACCTTGCCGTGAACCACGTCCTCGTGCTTCTCGGCGCTGGCCTCGAAGGTGGGGGCGAAGGCCTTGCAGGGCCCGCACCAGGAGGCCCAGAAGTCGAGGATGACGATGCCATCCCGGTCGACGAGGGTCTCGATGTTGTCCTTGGTGACTTCGACGGTGGCCATGGGGACCTCGGGGGCGACTCGGCACGCGGCCGATACGTGAGCTCGGGACCGGTGCGGCATCGCCGTCGGGTCATGAGGGACGACGCCCGGCACCGGCTGCGGTCTCCTCCGACCTAGGCACCCTCACCGCCGCCGGCCACCCCGCTCGCCGTCCATGCCGTCGCTCGCGTCACCGTCGAGGGCGCGGCACAGCTCGCGGCCCACGGCCCGGGAGGCGATGGGGTTGTCGAGGAGCACCGGCGGCGGGCCGCTGTCCGAGATCACATCCACGCTCACCTCGCAGGGCTCGCGCCCGTGGACGGTGAAGCGCACCCGCATGGTCTCGAGCACCCCCTGGCGCTGGTAGCGCACGTCGAGCTCCACCCAGGGGGCCGCGGCGGGGCCGCCGAGCCAGGAGGGGGTGCTGGTGGCGGTCACGGCGGCATCCGAGAAGGTGCCGCGGGGGTGGGCCAGCTCGGCGAGCGGCTGACCGGTGGCCACCACCGCTTCGACGGGGAGCGGGGAGAACACCCCGGTGCAGCCCGTGAGGGCCAGGAGGGCCACCCCGCCCCGCACCCTCACGCCGGGCGGTCCATGCGGGCCCGGACCGCCGCCAGGGTCTCGGGGGCCATCTCGCTCATCGCCTCGATGACCACCTCGGCCAGCTCCAGGAAGTCGGAGTCGGTCACGATGCCGATGAGCTTGCCGTCCTCGCTCACCACCGGCAGGCAGCCCCACTTGTGGGTGCGCAGGAGGCGCGCGGCGGTGGTCAGCTCCACATCGGGCCCCACGGTCTGGACGTCGGTGTGCATGAACTCCCGGACCCGGTGCTTGCTCGCGTGGATGGCGCGCTCCACCGCCGAGCCGCCCGGCAGGTAGGCGCGCAGCAGATCGCGGTGGGTGATGAGCCCGACGAACCGCCCCTCCTCGACACAGGGCAGGTGCCGCACCCGGCGCAGGCCCATCACCTCCTCGGCAGAGATGAGGGGCGAGCGTGCGTCGAGCAGCACCACCTCGGTGGTCATCAGGTCGCGGACCTTCATGGAGCCTCCTGCGGGCCCGAGGATACATCGAGGGGCAGCTCGAGCTGTCGGCCGGGGCCCGGCTCGGTCAGACCGGCCAGTCCGACGCCCACGAGGCGCACAGGACGGTCTCCCGCCTCGGTTCGCTGCAACAGGGCCCGGGCCACCGTGGACACGTGCTCCGGCCGGTCGGTGGGGCGCGCCAGGGTCTCGGAGCGGGTGAGGGTGGTGAAGTCGGCGTAGCGGAGCTTGAGGGTGACGGTCCTCCCCACCACGCCGAGCCGCCGCAGGGTCGCGCAGACGCTGACGGCCTGCTCGTCGAGGACCTCCTCCAGGACGGCGCGGTCGACCACGTCCTCCGCGAAGGTCCGCTCGGCGCTGCGGGACTTGCGGGTCCGGTGGGGCTGGACGGCCCGCGGGTCGTCGCCCCGGGCCAGGCGCGCCAGGAAGGCGCCGTGCTTGCCGAGCCGCTCCTGGAGCTCCCCCGCGGGGATCCGCGCCAGATCCCCGATGGTGCGCACCCCGAGGGGCCGCAGCCGGCGCGCGGTGGCCGGCCCCACCCCCCACAGCTCCTCGACGGGCAGCGGGTGGATGAAGTCCAGCACCCGCTCGGGGGGCACCACCGTGAGCCCGTCGGGCTTGTGGTGGTCCGACGCGATCTTGGCCACGAACTTGAGGGGCGCCACCCCCACCGAACAGGTGAGCCCCAGCTCCTCCCGCACCCGCGCCCGCAGGTGCCGGGCCACCTCGGTGCCGGTGGACAGGCCCAGGTGGTTCTCGGTCACGTCCAGGTAGGCCTCGTCGAGGGAGAGCGGCTCCACCAGATCCGTCACCTCGTGGAGGATCGCGCGCAGGGCCGCCGAGACCTCCTTGTACCGGGCGAAGTCGGGGCGGACGAACACCGCCTGGGGGCAGAGGCGATGGGCCCGGGCGCAGGGCATGGCGGAGTGGATGCCGAAGCGGCGGGCCTCGTAGGAGGCGGCCGCCACCACGCCCCGGCCCTCGGGGGATCCTCCGACGACGACGGGAAGCCCGCGCAGCGTGGGATCGTCACGCTGCTCCACCGAGGCGTAGAAGGCGTCCATGTCCAGGTGCAGGATGCGGTGGACGGTCATGGGAGCCTCCACCGGTTACCTTCGAAGGGTGCGCCCCCCGATCGGCATGCCCCGAGGACCATCACGGCCACGACAGCCCCGAGCACCGGCCCGACCCACGACCCCAGGCCGCGCTGGATCCGCTGGGCGGTCGCCCTCGCCATCCTGACCATCGGCTGGAACGTGGTCGAGGGCCTCGTGGCGGTGTTCTTCGGCGCCACCGAGGCCAGCCTGGCCCTCTTCGGCTTCGGGATGGACAGCTTCGTCGAGGTGGGGGCGGCGGTCATCGTGCTGTGGCGCCTGCGGAGCGACCTGGGCGAGGGCGCGGGATGGGGCCGGGAGCGGGAGCGGCGCGGCACCCTGCTCGTGGGCGTGCTCCTGACCCTGTTGGGCGTGGGCGTGGGACTGGGCGCCGTGGGGCTGCTCATCGGCGGCGGCCAGCCCGACACCACCATCCCCGGGGCCGTCATCGCCGGCGTCTCGCTGGTGCTCATGGTGGGCCTCTGGCGCGGCAAGGCGGTGGTGGCCCGACGGCTCGACAGCCGCACCCTCGAGGCCGACGCGGCCTGCGCCCGCGGCTGCCTGATGCTGTCCATCGTGCTGTTGGCGGGCAGCCTGCTCGACATGGCCCTGCCCACCCTGTGGTGGGCGGACGGGGTCGCGGCGCTGGTGCTGGCCGTCCTCATCGGCCGGGAGGGGATCCAGACGGTCCAAGCCGCCCGCAGGCCCGACTTCACGGGCGGCTGCGGCTGCCACTGACGACCCTCCCGCTCCCGCGGGCTCGTCAGTCGCGCCGGCGCCGGACCACCACGAGCCCCAGCAGCAGGCCCAGCGCGCCCAGGCCAGTGCCGCTGGCCGCGGCGATGTCGCACCCACCGCCGATCCGGCGGCGGACCTGGAAGGTGGCCTCGGCGCCCGAGGTGCCGCCGATGCCGCCCACGTTCAGCACCACGCGGTAGTCCCCGGGCTCCTCGAAGGTGTACTCGGGCGACCAGCCGCCCAGGGAGTCGAAGAGGGTGCCCGACTCGTCGTAGACCTCCCACTCGAGCTCGGAGATGCAGCCGTAGGTGGACACGTCGGTCTCGTTGTTGAAGACCCAGGTGAGGCCGTCGACCTCCTCGACCGAGAAGGCGACCACCGGGATGTCGCAGGCCCGGACGTAGCCGTTCTTGGGCACGCAGTGCTCCCAGGTGGAGCCGTTCTCGCGCTGACCCTCGGCGCACATGCGCACCGTGTAGTTGCCGGCCTCGAGGTAGGTGTGGGAGACCTGCTGGCCCTCGGCGCTGTTGCCGTCGCCCCACTGCCACCGCACGGACGTGAGCTCCTCGGGGGCGTGGTAGCGGACCTGGCAGCGGAGGTCGAAGTCGACCACGCCCACGGCGATGGTGTCGTCCTGACCGGGCTCGGCCTCGCGCGAGCACACGAAGTCGGGCGGGGCACCCGGGCGGGTCTGCAGCTCGACGCCGGTGTTGCGCTGGATCCATTCCAGGTAGTGGTCGACGCGCATGTGGCCGGACCAGCCCTCGCCGCACCGGATGCCGTGGGAGGTCACGGTGACCTGCACGTAGGCGTCGCCGGAGAAGTTGACGCCGGGGCCGCCCGAGTCACCCTGGCAGGTGGACTGGTTGCCGTCGTAGACGTTGACCAGGAAGGGCTCGGTCTCGGGGATGGCGATGATGGGCACGTCGGCCACACGCTTGATGCCGCCGTTGCCGCCGCCCCACCGGGTGATGCCGAAGCCGATGAAGGTGATCTGCTGCCCGAGCCAGGCGTCGGTCATGGGATCGGGGTTGAGGGCCATGGGGAAGACGTCCTCGACCGGCTCGGCGAGGCGGAGCACGGCGATGTCGTCCTCGTAGTCGCCGGTCTCCTCACCAGACCAGCCGCGGTGGATGATCCACTCCTCGACCTCGACCTTGCGGGTGTCGGCGGCCCGGTTGCCGAAGGTGATGGTGACGCCGTTGGTCTCGCCGTCGACGCAGTGGGCGGCGGTCAGGATCCACTCGGGGTGGATGAGGGAGCCGGTGCAGTTGCCACCGCCGTCGCTGCCACGCACCGAGAGGTGCACCACCTCGGGCCACTCGCCGGCTCCGGCCTCGACCCCGTTGACGATGTAGGAGTCGGGGGGCTCCTCGCCCACCGGGGGGGCGCCGGGCTCGTCCAGGCCGTCCTCCCAGCCGTCGCCGTCGTCCTCGCCCCCGGTCTGGGGGATGGCGAAGGCCGCGGGGGCCAGGCCGAGGGCCGGGAGCACGAGAGCCAGGGGGAGCAGCGCGCGGGTCATGGGGACTCCTGCTGGATGGGACAGCCCGAGGGAATGGGGTGCCTCGCGAGTCCCGGAGGTTAACGCCGGCGGACGTCGGCCACAACGACCGGGTGCGCGACGCGGTCCGGGACGTCACCGACACACGGTGCCAGGCCGGGTGGCGCCCGTCCACACCGGGCGCGCCAGGTGTCATCCGGCCCACGGCCCCTACGAACCGGGCTCGTCGCCAGCCAGATCCTCGACCAGCCGACCCAGGCCGTCGCGGGTGGTGGTCCACTCCACCGGCTCGCGGGCCTGCCCACGAGGGGCGCGGAACCGACGAACACGCGCCTCGGCGCCGCGGACCTCCACCTCGGTGAAGGTGTCGTCCCGCATCTCGTCCGGATCCGACCGGAGCGTGGTGCCGCCCAGCTCCGGGTCGACCTCGACCGGCACGAGCCGCTCGGGCAGATCCCGCAGCCTGCGCGGCCAGTCGCGGGCCACCGCCTCGGGGTCGTGATCCGCCCCACGCCGCACGGTGATCCCGCGGATCCGCACGCCGAGGCGGTCCACCTCGACCACGTCCACCTCTGCGCTCACATCGCCCTCCCGGGCGTCCACCGAGCCGGAGCCGGTGCAGGAGTCGAGGGCTTCATCGAGGGCTCTCGCCACGGACACGTCAATCCTCCTTGCGGGGCCTGCGCTTCATGCGGTCGCCGTCGTGCACCAGCGCGACGGGCTTGTCATCGAGGACGGTGTGCAGGTGGACCGGCCGTCCCCAGATGCGGGAGAGGTTGCCGAGGACCTGTTCGGCCCAGTCGAGCTTGATGTCGAGGCCTTCGTGGGGGTGATCGAGCTGGAGCTCGCCCCGGTTGAGGGCATTCGCGTCGGCCACGTAGACCCGGGGGGCGCCGCGGGTGGCCAGCATCTCGAGGAGCTGCCGCTTGATGTCCTCGAACTGGGTGCTGTCCATGATCCAGCGGTCCCGCCGCCGGTCGTAGCGCGTGGTGAAGAAGCCCTGGGCCTCGCAGAAGTCCGGCGTGAGGAATTCGTCGATGAAGGTGATGTCGTTGTGGGTGCGGCGGACCTGGAAGATCTTCTCGCGGCCCTGACCGGCCCCCGTGTCCCAGGCGTCGCGGGCCCGCGGGTCCTCGCAGGCCAGCCACTCCCGCCCGAACTGCCCCTTGTCCCAGCGCATCTCGATGTGCCGCCACAGCTCGACGCCGAGCTTGTACGGGTTGAGCTGGCCGGGCTGCATGACCATGGTGCCGGCGTTGTGGTCGGCGAAGTCCACCACCTCGGCGTCCGAGAGGATGTGCCGGGTCATGAGCCGGGTGTGCCAGTAGCTGGCCCAGCCCTCGTTCATGATCTTGGTCTGGCCCTGGGGAGCGAAGTAGTAGGCCTCGTCCCGGATGATCGCCAGGATCTGGCGCTGCCACCGCTCCAGGGGCGCGTGCTCGAGCAGGAAGCCGAGGACATCCCGCGTGGGCTCCTCCGGCATGCGCTTCATGCGGTCCAGCTCGGCCTGCTTCTTGCGCCGCTGCTCCTCGAGGAACTCGGGGGGGTTGATGTACTTGTCCATGTAGCGCTGGTCGGTGCGCAGGCGGCCCACGTCCCGGTCGAGGGCGGCGGCCTCGAGCTGCTCCTCGCTGGCCGGCCCGTGGGTGCGCACGATGTGCGGCGCGTGCGGGTCGATGAGGTTGTCGATGGAGAGGCAGAGATCGATGAAGGCCTCCACCTCGCTCTCACCGTGGCGCTCCATGATCCGGCGCACGATGGTGGCGTGGTTGGCCATCTGGTCGAGCATCTTGCGGTTGGTATGGGCGAACCAGAGGTTGTTCTTGAAGAAGTCCACGTGGCCGAGGACGTGGGCCATCACCAGCTTCTGGTCGACGACCAGGTTGTTGTCCATGAGGTAGGCGTACGAGGGGTCCGTGTTGATGACCAGCTCGTAGATCTTGCCGAGCCCGTACTCGTACTGCTTCTGCATCTGGAGGTATTCCATGCCGAAGCGCCAGTGCGGGTAGCGCGTGGGGAAGCCGCCATAGGCGGCCACCATGTTGATCTCCTCGAAGGTGCACATCTCGAAGATGGTGTCGAAGAAGTCGAGCCCGTAGCTGCGGGCCAGGGCCTCGATCTCGACCCGGGCCTCCTCGAGCTCGGCGGGGAGGCTGCGCCCCTCGCTGAGGAAGCGGTGCGGGATGAACGACGCCATGGCTACCTCCCCGCCTTCAGCAGGTCGCGGATCGAGTCCATGATGGCGTCGCGGTCGGGCACGCGGGAGGTGACCACCCGCTCCTCGTCGCCGAAGTGCTCGTCCAGGTCCTTGATGAACTGGCCCGAGCCGTACTGCGAGTCGACCTGGGCATAGGAGAACTGGTTGGACCAGGGGACCAGCTTGTCCCGGAGCAGGGCCATGCAGGCGCGGGTGTCGGCGCTCGACCAGTTGTCCCCGTCGCTGAAGTGGAAGGGGTAGATGTTCCAGTCCTCGCGGGGGTAGTCCTTCTCGATGAGGTCGACCGCCAGCCGGTAGGCGCTCGAGATGAGCGTGCCACCCGACTCCCGGGTGCGGAAGAAGGTGTCGCGGTCGACCTCGCGGGCCTGGGCGTCGTGGATGATGAAGCGGGTCTCCACGTCGTCGTAGTGGAGCCGGATCCAGGCATCGAGCCAGAAGGCCTCGGCCCGGACGATGTCCTTCTGCTCCTGGCCCATGCTGCCCGAGACGTCCATCATGTATACGAGGACGGCGGCGGAGCGGGGCTCCTTCTCCTGGACGAAGGTGCGGTAGCGCTTGTCGTCCTTGATGGGGACGATGACGGGGCGCTCCGGGACCCAGCCCCCCGAGGCGATGGTGCGCTTGAGGGCCTGGCGGTAGGTCCGCTTGAAGTGGCGCAGCGACTCGGGCCCGACCCGGGAGATCCCCTTGTAGATGTGCTTGACGGTCTTGGCGTCCTGGCGGCCCTTGGGCTCGATCCGGGGGAGCTCGAGCTCCTCGCCCATGATCTCGGCCAGCTCCTCGACGGTGAACTCCACCTCGAGGACGTGCTCGCCCGGGGCGTCCCCGGCCTCCTGGCCCTCGCCCGCCCCCTCGCCCTGGCCGTCACCCTGACCGAGGCCGCCGTCGTTCTTGCCGTAGCGGAGACGGGGGATGCCGATCTGGGGCAGGGGGATGGAGACCATCTTCTTGCCCTGCCGACCCACCAGCTCCTTGCTGGACATGTGCTTGCGCAGGTCCCGACGGACCTTGCCCCGCACGATGTCCTTGAAGCGGCCGAGGTCGCGGTCGATGTTGAGCACTAGGAAGCCCCCTTGGCATCACCCCGGGCGAAGATGCTGGCGACGTACTGGAGCACGTCCGAGGCCGAGCGCTCGTCGTAGCCGTAGTTGTCGATGAGGCGCTGCTTGACGACCTCGATCTTGGCCTGCTGGTCCGGATCCGCCGTGTCGCTGACCAGGCTGGTGAGCTTGATGCTGTCCTTGCTGTCCTCGAAGAGCTTGAGCTCGAGGGCGCGGTGCAGGCGCTCGGACATGGTGTAGTCGAAGGTCTTGCCGTCGAGGGAGAGCCCCGCGATGTAGTTCATCAGCTCGCGCCGGAAGTCGTCCTTGCGGGACTCGCTGATGTCGATCTTCGACTCGATCTCGCGCATGAGCCGCTCGTTGTGCTGCTCATACTCGCCGGTGAACGGGTTCTTCACCTTCTCCTTGAGGATGTAGGCGCGCAGGTTGCCGATGTAGTTGTCGCACAGCCGCTTGAGGGCGCCCTCGTCGGCGGCGATGGCCTTCTGGACCTCGTTCTTGACGATGTCGGTGTACTCGTCCTTCACCACGGCCAGCAGCTCCCGGTAGCGCTCCCGCTCGTCCTCGTTGGTGAGGAGGCTGTGGCCCTTGAGCCCGCTCTCGAGCTCGTTGAGGACCATGAAGGCGTTGAGGGTGCGCAGGTCCGGGTCACGGACCAGGGCATTGGAGAGCTTGTCCTGCACGTAGCGGGGGCTCATCCCGGTCATGCCCTCGCGGCGGGCCGCCTTGCGCAGCTCCTTGACGTGGTCCTCGGTGAAGCCGGGGACGCTGCGTCCATCGTAGAGCTTGGCCTTCTGCAGCAGGGAGAGCTTGTGCTGGGTGGGCTCCTCGAGGCGGGTGAGCACCGCCCACAGGGCGGCCATCTCGAGGGTGTGGGGGGCGATGTGCGCGTTGACCGACCGCTTGTTGAAGTCCCGCTTGTAGATCCGGGCCTCCTGGGAGGGCCGGGTGATGTAGGGCACGTCGATCTTGATGGTCCGGTCGCGGAGCGCCTCCATGTACTCGTTGTTCTGGAGGCGTCGGTACTCGGGCTCGTTGGTGTGCCCGATGATGACCTCGTCGATCGTGGTCTGGGCGAACTTCTTCGGCTTGATCCGCTTCTCCTGGGAAGCCCCCAGCAGGTCGTAGAGGAAGGCCACGTCGAGCTTGAGCATCTCGATGAACTCGATGAGGCCGCGGTTGGCGACGCAGAACTCGCCGTCGAAGTTGAAGGCCCGGGGGTCCGAGTCAGAGCCGTACTCCGCGATCTTGCGGTAGTTGATGTCGCCCGTGAGCTCGGTGCTGTCCTGGTTCTTCTCGTCCTTCGGCTGGAAGGTGCCGATGCCGACGCGGTCCTTCTCCGACAGGATGAGCCGGCGCACCCGGATGTGCTCCTGCAGCTTCGTGAAGTCGCCGTCGTAGCGCTTCATGAGCTTGCGGTACATGAAGCGGCAGACCGGGTTGATGTCGCCGTCGAGCCGCACCGGGTAGGGGCTGCGGCCGCTGCCGTTGATGCGCTCGAGGACGGCCGGCTTGGCCTCGTCGGGCAGCAGCATGAGGGGATCCTCGTGCATGGGGGCGGGCACCACCTCGCCGTCCACGTGCCAGGCGTAGGTGTAGATGGCCCCCTCGGGCTGGCGGCTGTACCACTCGAGGCCCTTCTTGAAGAGGCGGGCGATGGTCGACTTGGCCGAGCCGACAGGACCGTGGAGCAGGAGCACCCTGCGCTCGGGCCCGTAGCCGAGGGCCGCGGCCCGGAGGACCCGCACCAGCTTCATGAGGTGGATGTCGATGCCGAAGACGGCGTCCTTGCCGTCGGCGAACGGGTCATCGAAGAAGTGGTACCGCTCGATGGGCTTCTTGTACTCGGTGTAGGTCTCCTTGCCGAAGGAGTCGATGAGGTCGTACAGGCGCTGGTAGGCGTTGCGCGCCACCCGGGGGTCCTCCTCGACCCGGTCCAGGTACTCGGCGAAGGAGCCCTCCCACAGCAGGGTCTGGAAGCGCGAGGTGTCCTGGTGGGACGCCACGAGCTCGAGGAGGCTGTTCGGGTCCTGGGGGCGGTCCTGGACGGTGGTCATGGATCCTCCGACGGATCGGGGAGGGGTGCCGGGGACCGGGCGTCGCTCTCGCTTCGCGCCGGGCCCGTTCGTGAGGGCACCGGGTGCGGATGCAGGTGGGAGAGCGCTGGCGGATGAGGTGGTCGGGCGTCGGCTGGAGCCGGGTGCCGCTGCCCCGCGGCACCCCCGATGTCTCCATGGTGACGGACGGCGGGCCGACCGTCGACCCCCGAGGGATACGGAGGCCAGAGACAGAGCAGGCGTTGAACCTGCACCCCACTTGACACGCGAGGCGGGACGGGCCGCTCGTCGGGTGACACGCATTGACGGGTCAAGACGTCCAGACGCGCGGGGCGGGTCGAGCCGGGGGTCCGCCAGCCGATGCTTCGTGAGGGACTCCCCCGTCGCGGGGAGGTCATGGCCCGGTGGGGCCCGTCTCGGCTACAGTGTGGCTCCCCTTGCCCATCCCGAGGACCCCGTTGTCGTACCCGACGCGTTGCAGCAAGTGTGGCCACCCCGACCTCCACTGGCGCACCCTGCGCCGCGATGTCTCGGTGGACGTGCTGCTCTGCCAGCGGTGCGGCACACCCCAGCTCGAGGAGGACTGGACGGTGCCGGCGCGGCCGCTGCGGCCGGGTCGCTGCATCAACTGCGGCGAGGGTCGGGTGGACGATGTCTGTGCCGGCTGCGGGCTCTCCCGGGCCGAGGATCTGCAGGTCCACCACGAGCTCCGGGACCTCATCGAGCCGGGGGCGGCGCTGCTCCACGCCTCCAAGATCGCCAGCGGGCAGGGCCGCCGGGTGCTGGCCCTCAAGCTGGCCACCGCGGCCACGGTCCTGGACGAGGACGGCCAGCGCGACACGGCCTGGGCGCTCCGGATCTGGCTGCTGGCGGCCATCGGCGAGCCCAAGCCCGCCCTCGAGGACGCCCGCACCTGGGTCGAGACCGTGCCCAACCCCCCGGCGGTGGCGTGGGCCAGCTTCGCCCAGCAGCTCGAGCACCAGGGCTACAAGGGGGCGGCTGCCGACGCCTACAGCAAGGCCCTCGAGATCGAGCCGGGCCAGCTCATGCTCCGGGCCCGCCGGGCCCGCCTCATGATCAGCATGGGCCGCGAGGGCCAGGCCATGCGCGAGGTGGCCAAGGTCATGCGCCAGCCCGACGCCGACGAGGCCACCCTCCGGGTCGCCACCGAGGTGGCCGAGACCCTGTGCGCCTCCTTCGAGAAGAGGGGCCACGAGACGGAGATCGATTACCTGCTCAAGCACGGCGCCCGCGTCCTCGACCGCTCGGCGGTCCTGCTCGCCTACCGGGCCCGCCAGGCCGCCATGGCCGGGGATGTGGACGACGCCCGACGCTGGATGAAGAGCGCGCGCAAGATGCAGCCCGAGCTGCCGCTCTACACCCGGATCCAGGCCCTCATCCGTCCCCAGCGAAGCTCGTGGTGGAAGTGGTAGACGACCGCGGGCACCGTCAGGCCCTGCTGCAGCGCGCCGCGCGGCCCGGTCGCACCCGGGAGGCCGCGCTCCACGTGCTCGGTCGGGTCCGGGCCAACCCGAAGGCCCCGGGCGCCGCCCTGGGCGGCGGGCTCCGCAAGGCACGGCACCTGCACAGCAACGAGCGGCGCCTCGTCGGCGACGGGATCCGCGAGGTCCTGCGCCACCAGGCCGTGCTGGACCGGGTTCTCGGGGTGAATGACGACGAGGCCCGGTGGCTGGGCTGGCTGGTGGCCCGCGGCCTGGCCCCCGAGAGCGCCCGCGCCGAGCGGCCCGACCTGCCCTTCGACGCGGTCGTCGATCTGGACGCCGCCGCCGAGGCCGCCACCGCGGACCTGGACCCGGTGGAGGCCGTGGCCGTCGCCGGCAACCTGCACAAGGCCCTGGCCCGCGAGCTGGTGGACAGCCTGGGCCCGGACGGGGCCCACGCCTTCCTGAAGGCCTCGAACGACCGCGCGCCCGTCGGGCTGCGGGTGAACGTGGCCGTGGCCGGCATGGACGAGGCCCGTCGCGCCCTGACCGAGGCCGGCATCGCCACCACGCCCATGTCGCTGGCGCCCCACGGCCTCGAGGTGGTGGGCCGGGCCAACGTGGTGGGCAGCCGGCCCTACCGCGATGGCGTCGTGGAGATCCAGGACGAGGGCAGCCAGGTCCTCGCCGCGGTGGTGGATCCCGACGGCGGGCCGATGGTCGACTTCTGCGCCGGCGCCGGGGGCAAGACCCTGGCCCTGGCCGCCGCCGCCCCCCAGGCCCCCATCCTGGCGACCGACGTGCGCAAGGGCGCCCTCGACGAGCTCTACCGTCGGGCCCGGCGCGCCGATGTCCACCGCCTCGAGGTCCAGGCCCTCGACCCCGACGGCCAGGTCCCCTTCGAGGTGCTCACCTGGACCGGGCGCGCCAGCCGCGTGCTGGTGGATGCCCCCTGCAGCGGGACCGGCACCCTGCGGAGGCGTCCCGAGACGCGGCTCCGGCTGGACGGGTCGGTGCTCGCCGAGCTGCCGCCCCTGCAGGCCGAGATCCTGGACCGGGCCGCCGAGCTGGTGCGCCCCGGGGGACGCCTGGTCTACGCCACCTGCTCCGTCCTGGAGGCCGAGAACGACGGCGTGGTCCAGGCCTTCCTCGAGGAGCGCGACGACTACCGGGCCCTGCCCCTGTCCGAGGTGGTCGGACCCGAGCGGGCGCGGCGGGTCGGGGATGGGCAGGTGCTGCGGCTGGCTCCCCACACCCACGGCACCGACGGCTTCTTCGGCGCCGTCCTCGAGCGCACCGGGTGAGCGCCCCTGCAGAGGCGGACCGCCGCTCCTGGGTGCTCGTCCTGGCCGGAGCCCAGCTCGCCGTGCTCGTCGCCGGCATCGCCGCCGCCCTCGTGTCCGGCTTCGTCGGCTTCGCGGCCCTGGCCGCGGCCTGGATGTTCCTGGCGGTGCGGATCAGCCGCTACGTCCTCGGAGACCGCAGCCACGACGACGAGGCCCGTCAGCAGGTCCGCCGGCACCTGCTCGGCGGGGCGGACGGCCCGCCCCCGGGGGTGATGGCGGCCCGGGAGGCCCTGGAGCAGCACCGCCGCGCCATGCCCGCGCTCTCCGGGATCTTCGCCGGCATCCTGGCAGGCGGGGTGCTGGCCGCCATCCTTCCCCCGGTGGGCGTGTGGGCTTTCGGGCTCGCCCTGGCGGGCGGGGTGGCCGGACTGGGCTGGGCGTGGAGCCGTCGGCGGGAGTGGGCCCGGGCCCGGGCGATGGTGGACGCCTGGCGGGGCCGCGACGGGCCCGGCTGAGCCCCCGGCCGGCGCCAGTGGCAGCGGGGGCGGCCGGCCTCACGGGCCGGGTTCGATGATCCGGACCTCGACGCGCCGGTTCCGGGCGCGGCCGGCCTCGGTGCGGTTGGTGTCGATGGGCTGCTCCTCGCCGAGACCCACGGCCTCGATCCGGCCGCCGTCGATGCCGCGCCGGACCAGGGCCACCCGCACGGCGCCGGCCCGGCGCTCCGAGAGCTGCAGGTTGGTGGCCGCCTCTCCTTCGCTGTCGGTGTGGCCTTCGATGCGGATCCGCATCCCGGGGGCGTCCTTCAGCACCTGGGCGATGTCGTCCAGGACGGCGGGATCCCCCACGAGGGTGCTGGTGCCGACCTCGAAGGTGACGGCCTCGAGCAGCTCGATGCGCTGCCGGCTCACCCGGACCCGGGCCGGCGGCGCGTCGGGGCAGCCGTCGGCGTCCAGGTAGCCATTGAGGGTCTCCGAGGCGGTGGGGCAGCGATCGTTCTCGTCGGCGACTCCATCCTCGTCGGCATCCTGGAGGGGGCAGCCGTCGAGGGCGCGGTCCCCCGCCTCGTCCGGGCAGGCGTCCGTGCCGTCCGGGAGACCATCCTCGTCGTTGTCGGGGTCGGGGCAGCCGTCCTCGTCGTCCCAGCCGTCCACGTCCTCCTTCACCCGGGGGCAGGCGTCCAGGATGTCGGGGACGCCGTCCAGGTCGTTGTCCGGGTCGGGGCAGCCGTCCTCGTCCTCCCACCCGTCCACGTCCTCGGCCCGGTCCGGGCACCGGTCGGTGGCGTCGATGCGCCCGTCGCCATCCGTGTCGGCGCTGGTCTCGGGGCAGCCGTCCTCGTCCGCGTCGCCGTCCATGTCCTCGGGCACGTCCACGCAGTCGTCGTCGATGTTGGCGATCCCGTCCAGGTCGGCGTCGTCGTCGGGATCAAGGTCGCGGCAGCCGTCCTCGTCCGCGTCCCCGTCCAGGTCCTCCGGCTCGTCCGGGCAGGCGTCCACCACGTCGGCGATGCCGTCATCGTCGGCGTCGGCGGTGCCACACGGGTCGGAGTCCCGCAGCGCCTCGGTGGCGGCCAGGGAAGCCTGGTCGAGGTGCTCACCGGCCCGCCGCACATTGCCCTGGAGGAACTCCAGCTCGGCGAAGTCGAGGTTGGACTGGGCCCGGGCCATGGCGTCAGGGGCGCACACCCGCGCGTGGACCTGGTGGGCCCGGTCCAGGCTGGCCTGGGTCTCCTGCAGTGCGGCGGCCAGGAGCCGGGGGTTGGAGCAGCCGGACGCCACCAGGACGGCGAGGAGGGCCAGGGACCTCACGGGCTCTCCCCCTCGCCATCTTCGGGCTCGGCCGGGACGATGATCACCTTCTTGGGCGGTGCATCCTCGGCCGGCGTGTCCTCGGCCGGCGCAGCCTCGGCCGGCGCGTCCTCGGCCGGCGCGTCCTCGGCCGGTGCATCCTCGGCCGGCGTGTCCTCGGCCGGTGCATCCTCGGCCGGCGTGTCCTCGGCCGGCGCGTCCTCGGCGGACGGCGCATCCTGGGCCGGCGCGTCCTCGGACATGCCGGTGCCCTCGGCCGGCGCCTCGTCGGGCCGCCCCCCCGGGGGCGCCGTGGCCCGGGCCGCCGAGGTGGCCTCGCCGGTCCCGGCCCGCTCCATCTCGATAATGGCCCGGTCGGCCCAGTCCGCCGCGCCCCGCGCCAGCTCCACCGCCTCGCGGTAGGACGAGAAGCTGGCCTCCTCCCTGGCCTTCGTCAGGTAGGCCCGCGCCATGGTGAGCTCGTAGCGGGCGTGCTCCTCGGCGCCGGCCCGGGCGGCCCGATCCACCGCCTGCCGCGCCTGAACCACCGCCACCGAGGCCCGTCCGGCGGTACAGCCGACGAGGAGCAGGGAGAGCCAGATGAGGATGCGGGCCACGGGGTCGCCTCCGGCCGCCCCACTATCGCACGGACCAGCCCCCGCCCCGCCGTCTCGGAACCGGTTCGTCCGCGTGTCGATCCCCGGTCCCGGCCCCCGGCGCCTCGACGGAGGGCCCCCGGGCGTCCTAGGGGATGCCCCGAGACTTCGAGGCACTACTTGAGCGAGCGGCGACTGCCCATCTACGCGCGCTGGACGCTGGCCGCGCTGGGACACGCCGACGACGCCACCAGGGGACGGCCCATCTGCCCCGTCGCGTCGTGGCTGCTGGCCCACCGCCCGGCCCTGCATCCGCACACCCCGGACCCCGATCGGCTCTCGGCCATCCGGGCCCGGACGGCCATCACCGACGCCCTGCTGCTGCAGATCCGCGACGCCGCCAGCGCGGTGGGCCGCCCCTTGTCGGTCTGGTCCATCGGCGCGGGCTTCGACGCCCGGTGGGCCCGGCTGTCGGGGCCCCTGTCCCCGGTGGTCCAGCGGTGGGTCGAGGTCGAGGAGCCCCGCCTGCTCGCCACCAAGCGCGTGGCGCTGCTGGGCTCCCCGTTCGAGCCGCACTGGAGCCGGGTCCGGACCCTGCCCGTGGTGCCCATCGGCTGGGGGATCGAGCCCGAGGAAGACACCTGGCCGGTGGTGGTGCTCGACGGGTTGCTCCACCGGGTGACGGCCCAGGGCCTGCGCACCCTGCTGGCCCGGATCCGCGAGGCGACCCCGCGAGCCTCGGTGCTGCTGGACCTGACCGGGGTGCACGGCCGGGGCCGGGTGGGCTGGTCGGCCCGGCGCCTGGAGCGGCTGGGGTGGTCGGTGGTGGACGACGTGGAGCTCGCCTGGCGCGATGTCCTGTTCGACCGGGAGGGCGAGGAGCTGTGCGCGGGCATGGTGCCGGTCCGGGTGCTGCACCTGGTGGGCCGGGAGCCCTCGCCGATCACCCCTCGGACGGCGTGACCGGGGCCGGTGCGGGAGGGTCGGCCGCGGCCTCGTCCGGCGGATCCACCGGCAGCCCGACCCGGGCCCGGGCCCACCGGCAGGCCGGGCCGCCCACCTCGAGGTCGCGACACGGGCGCGGGCGCTCGGCGTAGACGCGACAGGTGAAGTCTCCGGGGCCCCCGCGCAGGGCGGCGCAGCGGCTGCCGCACCGAACCACGCCCCATCGGCCGAAGGGGGTGCGGGCCACGAGGCCCGGGTGGCGGCGCAGGAAGGGGTCGTCCTCGTCGACCTCGACCGTGTCGAAGGCCTCGCGGCAGCAGGCCCCGCAGGCCCGGCAGTCGTAGGGGGCGGCCATGGACGCTCCGGCGGCGCCATCGGTTATCCCGCCGCGGTGGACCCGAGCTACCAGCGACCCATCGAAGCCCGCTACGTCGACCCGTACGAGCTCATCTGGCTGTCGACCGCCCGTCGGCTGGGCCTCCGGATCCGGCGCGACCCGGCCGTGTTCAGCATGACCGACGGCGCGGGCCTGCTCGCCCTGGGCCCCCGTGGCGACCCGGACCCCGACGACACCCTGGCCCAGCAGGTCCTCCACGAGATCTGCCACTGGGTGGTCGCCGGGCCCGACGCGGTGCACCGCCGCGACTGGGGCTACGAGCTCGAGGTCCCCCTTGACGACCCCCGGGAGCACGCCTGCCTGCGCCTCCAGGCCACCCTCGCGGATCGGGTCGGGCTCCGGCGGCTGCTGGCCCCCACCGGCCTGTACCGGCCCTACTGGGAGGCCCTGCCCCCCGATCCGGCCACGCCGCTCGACGACGGCCCCCACGAGGCCAGGGTCCAGGACCTGTACCGCGCGGCCCTCTCGCGCGTGGACGGCCCGCCCTGGGGCCCGGCGCTCGATGCGGCCCTGCAGGCCACCGCCCAGGTCCACGAGACCCTGGCCCCCTTCCTCGAGCACTACGCCACCGAGATCCCCGAGGACCCCCTCCCGAGCCTGTGGGCGGCCGATCTCCCGGCCGGCGCGGGAAGGCCCGACCCCGCTGCGGGGTCGGAGCCGTCGGAGCCTTGACGAGACGCCCACATGGCGGGCCCGCCTCGTCGGCCTATCCTCGACGGACCTGTCCCGGAGGCCCCGTGCTGCTCGCCCTCCCCCTGCTCTTCTCCCCCGCCCTCGCCGCGGAGGACCCGCTCCCGTCCGACGGCTTCGTGGTCGCCCTGCCCCAGGGCGACGCGGTGGGCGACGGAGAGACCCCGGTGACGGTCCACGTGCTGGCCCTGCGCCCCGACGGCACCCCCCTCGAGGATCTGTCGGTGCGGCTCAAGGCGAAGGAGGCCGAGTCGGTGGGCGACTGGACCTACGAGGGCGATGGGATCTACGCCTTCACCGTGGTGCCGCCCCGGGTCCAGCAGCGAGGACCCCTCTTCGTGGACATCAAGGGCAAGACGCCCGACAAGGCCTTCAAGGTGGGTCTCGTGGCCCGGATCCCCCTCCGGCCGGCCCCCCCGCTGGCCATCACCCTGACCGCCAACCCGGTCGAGCTCGTGAGCGGCGAGCGCAACGAGGCCACCCTCTCCTTCACCGTGGCCGACGGGCGCGGCCTCGAGCCCGACATGCTGCGGATCCGCACCACCCTCGGCCAGGTCGGCGAGCTCGCGGCGATGGGAGGCGGCCGGTACGTCGCCAAGTTCGACGTGGCCGAGGTGCGGCAGCCCGGCCTGGCCTTGGTCACCGTCGCCGACATCCGTCGACCCGACCGGGTCTACGGCGGGTTGGTCCTGCCCATCTTCGTGAAGCGGGACGTGACCCTGCGCGCCCGGTCGGGCAGCGATGTGCTCCTCGAGGTGGAGGATCGCGAGTACGGCCCGGTGGAGGCGCGTCGCGGCCGGGCCACCTTCACCGACGTGGTGCTGCCCCCGGGCGAGATCGAGGCCATCCAGACCACCGTGCGCGACGGGGAATCGGAGGAGACTCCGGCGGATCTGGAGGTGCCGCCCAACCGCCGGATCCAGCTCATGCCCACCTTCGCCGGCATCCCGAGCGACCCGGACGTGGTCGTGCCCATCCGCTTCAAGGCGGTGACGGCCGAGGGCAAGGCCGATCCGGACGTGGACCCGGAGATCACCTGCGACCGCGCCGAGGTCGTGGATGTGGAGCACGAGGGCTACGGCACCCACCGGATCCGCCTGCGCCCCACCCTCGACGCCGCCGGGGGCCCGGCCCGCCTGGTGGTCCGTCTGCCCGACGAGCCCGGCCAGGAGGACAGCCTGGATCTCACCTTCACCCCGGCCCGGCCCCACGATCTGGCGGTGACCGCCTCGCCCGACCCTCTGGGCGAGGCCCGCCAGGCCACCTTCACCGCCACCGTCACCGGCAGCGGGGAGGCTCCCCTGGACGGTCGGACGGTGCGCTGGAACCTCACCGGCGCCACCCCTCGGCTGGCCACCGCCGAGACCGACCGCGCGGGGCAGGCCGATCTGCCGGTCGAGACCTTCGGAGGGCCCGTCGAGGCCCGGGCCACCGCCCTCACCGCCGCGGCCGGCAACCGGCTGCACCAGGTGGTGCTCCTGCCCGACCGTTCCTGGCTGCCCGACGACACCATCAGCAGCACCATGCTCACCGTCGTGACCACCGACGTGCTGGGCTACCCGGTGGCCGGCGCCGAGGTGAAGCTCATCCTCGAGACGGGCGACGGGAGCCTGCCCGAGACGGTCACCACCGATGAGCACGGCATGGCGCAGGTCTTCTACACCGCCGGCGACGTGACCCAGCTCGTGCGGATCCGCGCCGAGGCCGATCGGGGCAGCGCCGTGGCATCCGTCCTCCAGGGTCCGGCCGCCCTGAAGGGGGTCAGGCTGCCCATCGGGGGCTCCGAGGCCCACCGGGCCCTCACCGAGGCCTGGTCCCGGAGCCTGGCGGGACACCGGGTCGAGCCCTAGCAGTCTGTGACGCGGACTCCCGTCGCCCGGCCCGCCTTCCCTCGGTCGCTCGTCGAGAACCGCGCTCACGACGGCATCTCGCCGGCTCGCGACGAGCTGTCATGACGGATGCGGGCTGGAGGCGGCCAGCGCTCACCGCCCCAGGGCGGCGGCGCGGCGGCGCGCGTCCGAGGCGGCGCGAAGGACGTCGACGGCCTGGTCCCACGGGGCCTCGGGGGCCAGGGGTCCTTCGGGCAGGGGCGCCTCGGGCTCCCGGCTCGCCGCCACACCGACGATCCACCGGGCCTGCTCGGCCCACAGCTCGCCGCCCGCCACCGCGGTCCGGGCCACCTCGCGGGCGCGGCCCAGCTCGTCGGCGTCCAGGTGGCACCGGGCCACCGCCAGCCGGGCATCCTCGACGGTGATCCCCACGGGGTCGAGGATCTCGTCGGCCCCTGCCACGGCCTCGAGGAGCGGGCGGGCCTGGGCGCAGCGTCCGGACTCGGCCAGCAACACCGCACGGTACAGGCGCGCCTCCACGCCGGCGGAGGGGTCGGAGAGGGCCCGCGCCCACGCGGCCTCGGCCTGCGGACCCTGGTCGAGGGCCCAATGCGCCAGCCCCTCCACCACCGCCATGGCCGCCTCCGCGCCGCGGGCCGCCGGCACCTCGCGCCGCAGGTAGTCCACCGTCTCGAGGGCCTCGGCGGCACGCCCCACCCGGATGTAGAGCCGCGCCAGTCGGAGCAGGGGCTCCACCTGGTCCCGGTCCTCACGGGCGAGGGCGCCGGTGACCCGGCGCTGCACCTCGCTGGCCTCGGGCCACAGGCCGAGCCAGGCGTAGCTGTCGGCGGCGGCGGCCTGGGGCCCCGGCTCCACCGCCCGGTCGTCGAGCACGTCGCGCCAGCAGTCCCGGTAGAAGCCGACCACCTCGGCGTGGTCCCCCGCCCGGTGCAGGCCCTCGAGCCGGCGGCCGCACACGGCCAGCAGCCGATCGGCCACCCCGCCGCGCATGGCCCGGTCCGGCCAGCCGTCCACCAGCGCCGTCAGGTGGCGCGCCGCGAGCTCGGCCTCGTCGTAGGTGGCGCCGATCTCGGCGGCCAGGTGGTGCGCCTCGGCCGCCGCCAGGCCCCGCCCCCGCGCCATCCGGTCCAGGGCCGGGAGCTCCTGCCCCCAGGCGCTCGGAGGCTCCCCGGCGAGCCGGATCATGCGGGCCCGGACCTCGGCCAGATCCCCGAGGCGGCCGGCGGTGCCCACGTCGCGCCAGGCGGCGTGGGCCCCCTCCAGATCACCCAGGAAGTAGCTCACATCGCCCAGGGTGGCGTCGCGGTGCCGCGCCAGCAGGGGCGGGAGGGGGCCATCGGGCGTCAGGAGGGGCGCCGCCTCGTCGTGTCGGTGATCCAGCACCAGGAGCTGGGCCGCCAGGAGGCGGGCCTGGGGGTCGTCCCGGCGGGCCAGCAGGGCCCGGGCCGTGGCGGTGGGCGAGGGGGCGCCGGTCGCCAGCGCCACCCCGGCCACGCAGGCGAGGGTGTCGCCGTCGGGGGCGCCC